>NZ_JAUFRA010000006.1:0-434506 GCF_030410045.1 Marivivens donghaensis | reverse complement strand
GACCAAGATGTGCCGTATTGTGATGAACTACGGATTAGCCTATGTAATGAAATCAGAGTGTTAGCAGATTTGTTGTGCCTGTAACGGGAATAGAACACAAAGTCTAACCGTGTGGGGGCACCACTTTAAGCAGAACATGCCCAGCGCATTTGATGCTTAACTATCTGGAAACACTCAAAGATTTAACTTCGCCTCACCATGGCGATTGCATTGAGTGATGACCTTTTGAAAGTCAGACACCGTTCAAGTCAAAACAACTGCCTGCATGTACTGCTGAAGCTGTTCGAGTTCATACCCACGACCATATCCCTGCCCTACGCTATCGTGCGACCATCCCCCTAGCTGATCCACCATCTCAGTCTGACAGCTAACTGCTCTCAGCCTGTCACGCATAGAGTGACGGAAGCTATGCATTGAGCATCCTTCACCGACATATGGCTTCAACCACTTATTCAGAGCGCTACTGGCGGAGTTCGCATTGGTTTGACCCTTCTTATTGTACCTCGGGAAAGCAGGTCCTTTTGCATCGCTACAAGTCTCCACAATGCGCTGGGCAGCCCAGAGTGATGCACCAACGAGAGGCACAATACGCTTACTGCCAGAGGTCTTCAGGCCACGGTAACTATTGGGTTCAATGACGACGTGCGGAACAGGCTGATCCAGCTTCAGATCAGACACCATTGCACCTGCTGCTTCAGCTAGTCGTAACCCTGTGTCACTGATTAAAGCCACCAGCCAACGAGCTTCATCATCAAGCTCTTTGCACTTTGCTTGCACAACACGAATGTCCTGCACCGCAACAGGCTGACGTTCTGACACCCCAGCAGACCTATCATGGTACACACGAGTGAAAGGGTTCTTCAGATCAAGTGCATGTTCAGAGTTCACAAAGTTGAACACAGCCACAACGCTATTGAAGATACGAGTGATACTGGACCCTGCTAAACCACGAGCAATCAGACTGTCACGGAAAGCCAGAGCATCACTACGAGTGTACTCATGCAGTTGCTTCAAGCCACAAGCATCAACAAGGTAGCCACAGGTTCGATGTGCAGCAGCATGGAAGGTCTTGGGCTTACCAGCACCCTTGAGCGACAGGTACGTCTCAACAGCTTCCGTTAAGCACATGCTCTGCATCACCTGAGGTGCAGCACTGCTCGGCGCAAAGGAAACGCTCTTCTGTTTCAGCAAATGCTTTCCAGGTAACTCTGCATGGGCCAGCCGCATGTGAGACCAGTGTTCATCCAGTTTAGCTGCCAACATCACAGCCCGTGTTCGAGCTATGGAGTACTGCTTTGTGTGCAGCGACTGAACGACTCGTGGATAGCTGTAATGTTCAACTAAGTCGTTAGGCACACGTCTCGAGAAGTAGTAATAACCTTCACGGTTAAACGTATATGGGACACTTTTGGTCTGCATTCTGGTCATCACTCAATGCAATCGCCATGGTGAGGCGAAGTTAAATCTTTGAGTGTTTCCAGATAGTTAAGCATCAAATGCGCTGGGCATGTTCTGCTTAAAGTGGTGCCCCCACACGGACTCGAACCGCGGACCTACTGATTACAAATCAGTTGCTCTACCAGCTGAGCTATAGGGGCACGGGGGGCCTGATAACGAGTCGTTGCGAGGTGCGCAAGACCTATCGGTTCGCTCGTGCAAGAAGAGCGACCGCGAAGAGGCCGACGAGTGTGATGACGAGGGCTGCGGGGGCGGCTTGGGTCAGGTTTTCGAGGCTGGCTTTTTCGTGCACACGTGTTGCTAAGGTATTGTAATTAAACGGCCTTAACAGAAGTGTGGCAGGCAGTTCTTTGACGCAATCCACAAAAACCAAGAGGAGCGTAGAGCCGATAGAGGCCCGCACGAGCGGCAAATAAATTTGTTTCAGCACGCCACCCGCAGTCTGGCCGAGCGATCGCGCCGCCATCGGAAGGCTGGGCGACACACGGCCCAATGCGGCGTCGGCAGCGCCTTGGGCGATTCCGAAGAAACGGACCACATAGGCAATGACCAGCGCTGCAGCTGTGCCCGTCAGCAAAAGGCCCGGATCCCAGCCCGTGAGGGCCAGCACGCCGTCGGCGAGTTTGTTATCAAAGACTGCTAATGGCACCAGAATACCGAGGCCCAGAACGGCCCCTGGTGCGGCATAGCCAATCGCAGTGACGGGCATTAGAAGGCGCGGCAGCGACTTGCCCGAGAGACGGACGCCATAAACCATCAAAACGCCGCCGATCACGGTGAGAACTGCCGCTATCCCTCCGACGACCAGCGTGTGGGTAAAGGCACGGATCAGCCCCGGATCAACCCATTGGCCCGCGTTAAAAGCGTGGCTCGACAGGACGACGACGGGCAGGATGAAGCCCAGCGTCAGCGGGATCATACAGGCCAAGGTCGCGATCCATTTGCCGAACCCCGTCAGGGCGACGGCCTCGACAGGGCGCTGACCACGGGCGGAGGTAAAGAAACGGCTCCGACGGCGCGAGATTTTTTCGAGCGTGACGAGGAGCACGATAAGCCCGAGCACGAGGATCGAGATTTGCGCAGCGCCGCCAAGGTTGCCTCCCTGTAGCCATGTGGTGAAAATCCCTGTGGTCAGGGTTTGGACGGCGAAATAATCCACCGTGCCGAAATCATTCACGGTCTCCATCATCGCGACCGCACAGCCCGCCGCGATAGCAGGGCGCGCGAGGGGCAAGCCCACCCGCCAGAACCGCCTCAAGGGGCCAACGCCCAACGCACGGGCGACCTCGTATCCAGCGCCCGATTGTTCGCGGAACGCAGCGCGGGCCAAAAGGTAGACGTAGGGGTAGAGCGAGGCAGAGAGCACCAGAACCGCCGCCCAGCGAGTGCGGATAGCGGGGAACCAGTAGTCCGTTGGACGGGTCCAGCCGAATAGCTCTCTCAATGTCGTTTGCACGGGGCCCGCGTATTCCAGAAGGTCCACAAGCGCATAGGCCCCCACGTAGGCAGGCACAGCCAAAGGCATCAAAAGCGCCCATTGCAGCCACTGACGACCGGGGAAACGATACATGACGACGAGCCACGCCGCCCCTGCCCCGACCGCTGCGGTGATCAACCCGACCGATCCCATCAGGATCAGCGTGTTGCTCAGGTAGCGGGGCAATGTGGTGCGCAAGAGATGCGGCCAGATGTTGTCTGTCGGTGTGACCGCAAACCAGACGACCGCGAGGATCGGCATCAGCACCAAAGCCGCGATGATCAACGCGCCAACAGACCACCTGTCGATCAGGTGACGGCGCTTTGCGGTTGCTGATATCTGACTAGTTTGCTCGGACATAAATGATCGCCTATCCGAAAGCGGTTTCCCTGTCCAGAAAAGCCCTTATATTGGGGCAACAAAAAGCAGAACAGAAAGACGACATGGAAATCGCGGTTCATATCGGCGCCAGCTGCACGGATGACGAGCGGCTTATCAAAAGCTTGCTCAAAAATGCGGACAGCTTTGCGCAACAGGGCGTGATCGTGTCGCAACCGAACCGCTATCGTCGTCTGCTGCGGGAAACCATGCACAACCTTCAAGGTCAGGTCCCCGCCGCAGAAACGCGCGACATTCTGATTGATGCGATCCTTGAGGACCAAGAGGGCCACCGCGTTGTCCTCAGCAATCCGGATTTCATCTGCGTGCCGAACCGTATCTTTGAAGGTGGGGAGTTCTATTCGCTCGCCTCTGCCAAGGCGCAGACGCTGCGCGACCTGTTCCCACGTGATCAGGTGTCGCTCTATATCGGCATCCGCAACCCAGCGACGTTCTTGCCCGAGGCGCTCAAGGCGTCCAAGGCAGAGACGCTGGATGATTTCATGCGAGGCGCGCGACTGGATCAGGTGCGCTGGTCCGATGTGATTGAACGGCTTCTCGATAATGCGCCCGGTATTCCTGTGACCGTTTGGTGCAACGAGGACATGCCGTTTATCTGGGCGCAGCTCATTCGCGAGGTGTCGGGCGTTGATCCGATGACTCGGATCACGGGGGGCTTTGACCTCTTGCAGACGATCATGAGCCGCGAAGGGATGCACCGCTTTCTGGCCTACATCAAATCGCATCCGCCCCAGACCGAGGCGAAAAAGCGCAAAGTGATCGCCACCTTCCTAGAACGGTTCGCCCTAGAGGATCAGATCGTCGAAGATATCGAGATTGAAGGCTGGACCGATGATATGGTCGAACATATCACCGCCGCCTACGAGGACGATCTGGAACTGATCGCCCAAATGCCAGGTGTGAAGTTTATTCAACCCTAGCGGCAAACGTCAGGGCGGCATGTGGCCGCCCCGCACGGATTACATGCCCAAAGCAGCCTTATACATGTCGAGGATCGCTTCCTCTTCGGCGATGTCGTTTGCATCGCGTTTGCGCAGCGAAATGACCTTGCGCATGACTTTGGTGTCGTAGCCACGACCCTTGGCTTCAGCCATCACTTCTTTGATGCTGTCAGCGATGTCTTTCTTTTCGGCTTCCAGACGTTCGACGCGTTCAATGAACTGGCGCAGCTCTTGGCTTGCAACGCTTTCGGTGACGGAATCGGACATAGGAGCTCCTTCATTTCGGGTTGGGCGCAATCCCTAACCCCTGCCCCGCCGCTTGCCAAGACCCTTGCCAAGCTCATATCCCCGCGTTAGGCGAAACCCCGCAACACAGAGGGAGACGACGATGGACCTGCTGATCTGGATCGGTGCCGCAATCACGGCAATTGGTGTCTGCGGCTTGCTGTGGACCGTGGTTCTGGTGCGCGCTGCGAAAAAAGCGGCGACCGATGACGACGACCTTCGCAAACGTCTGGGCAAGGTGATCCCGATCAACCTTGGTATGCTGCTGTTGTCTGTGATGGGCCTGATGGCTGTGATCCTCGGGATCAGCCTCGGTTAAGGGCGCTGGACGCTGATCGCGTCAAAGCCCATCAGATATTTCGCCGCTTCATCCATCATGCGCGGCACAGTCCACACAGGGCTTTCAACCTGCCAGTCGCGCATCTTTTCGCGCAGGTGAACGATCCCGATTTCACGAGCGGCATGCATAGGGCCGCTGTGCCAGCGCGGGAAACCCATCCCGATCACGGCCACCGCATCAATATCCGCCGCACGCCGTGCAAGGCCGTCTTGGAGGATGCGCCCACCCTCGCCTGCGATCGCACCGATCAGACGTTCGGTGATCTCTGTCCGATCCTGCGGCGACACTTGCTCTGGCTCGGCACCGAAGTGACCTTGGGCAAAACCGTAATCGATCATCACCGCGTCAATCGCCCCCTTTGATCGACCCATCGCGAACATCATTTCCGCCGCGATGACCTGCGACCGCCGCAGACGTTTCAAAATATCCTGCGCTTTTGGCCCGAGAACCCGCCGCCGCGTCTCTGCATCTCGAGTCACCATGTCGGCGGGCAATTGATGCTCTGCTGCAAACAAACGGCGCAGGGCAATGGATTGCGGATCGGCAAGGGATTGCTGCCAACGTTCCTCTTCGAACTCTAGCCCGATATCAAACGGCAACATCGCTGCCGCCTCAACCGCATCAATATAGAGCGCTTTCACACGCAACGGATCACGCTCGGTCGTTTTGCGGGCCTTGGCGATGGCGTCGAAATATTTCGGATCACGCAGCCCCTTGGTCATGTCACGCACGCGGCGCAGCGGGGATTTATGGGTGATCAGGTGTTCGGCAAATTGCAGCGTTGCCGCACGGATGCCACCCGTCACAATCCCGTCGATGAGGCCTGACAGTTTCGCCTGCTCTGCCGTAACGGGCCTGCCGCTGAGCAATATATCCAACGCACTCGCCGCCCCGACAAGGCGCGGCAAGCGCTGGGTCGCACCAGCAGGCGACAACAGTCCCAAAGACGCCTCCGGCAAGGCGAGCTTACAGGAAGCTTCAGCCAATCGGTAATGCGCGGCGAGCGCCAATTCGACGCCCCCAGACAGAACCATTCCGCGCAGACCAGCAATCACAGGCACGGGCAGGTTTTCGATCTTTTGGCAAATCGTCCGCAGCGACGGCGCATCGTCGAGCTTATCCATCTGCCGCACATCAACGCCCGCGCAGAAGGTATCGCCCTCGCCCGTGATGGAAACGGCCATCACATCGTCGCGCAGGGCCAACTGATCCAGCAGATGGTCAAGTTCAACGCGCAACGCATGGGTCAGCGCATTCACAGGCGGAGAGGCAAGCACAATGACCGCAACGCCATCGCGCACTCGGAATTTCACTAAATTCGACAAACTGCCCAAGTCCTACTCACCGACTGCTCTGCCAGACTTTGGGCCCGCGCAGAGGCAAAGAGCAAGCCTTTGCCGCCGTTTCAGGTGTAAAAACAGGCATTTCGCAGGAATTCACGCTTTTTTCGTCGCCTCAGCGCCACATCCTAGATCGGCATATTGTCGAATTGGGCTTCGACGGCTTCGTCGATCAGGCGCATATCCAGATCCTGTAGACGTGGCGGAACAGGGACGCCTTCGTTCGACATTTGTTTTAGGATCGCATGATATTCGGGCTGAAGCCGATGCCGATGCGCGGCATCGCGCTGCATGTCGTCAAGGATGGCGTAGAGTTTTGCTTCGAGTTCGTGCTGTGTCATGTCCGCTCCTCTTGGGTCGGTCAGCGGGACTGCCCCGCTGTATGACCCAAGGTAACGCCGCGCGGATTACCGCGCCATGACACACGTCAATGTGCGGCAGGAACCGGACAGAAGACTTCGTACAGACGTTCCAGGATCGGACCAACGCGCGGGTCCGCCAAACGGTAACGAATGGTGCGGCCTTCACGATCGCAAGAGACCAAGCCCTCGGACCGCATACGTGCCAACTGACCCGACACATAGGACTGCGACGCACCGAGCATCTCTTCGAGCTCGCCAACACACCGCTCTCCGGGAAGAAGAGCGCAAAGAATACGCAAGCGAGCGGGGTTCGAAAGAACCTTCATCACTTCTGCTGCTTCGTCTGCTGCCTTATCCATGGCCTCCGCCGTGATTGCCAGATCGTCCATTACGTCCTCATAAATTTAATAACCCACATATTAAACTATTGCAATACGTGACCAGTGCTCTATTTTCAGTGCCAGACGAGCTAGCAAAGAATCTGGTCAGGACCGCTGCAATGTCCAATACGCCAAAGGTTCGGCTTCGTCCGCGATTGTAACGCAGATAACGCGAAACACATTGTATTTCAAATATAACGACGCTGAAAGGTGTCGTTCCTTATGTGTAAATGGGTCGTTTGCCCACTCTCGCCAACTCTTGGGAACTAAACAGGACAAAAAATATGCAGATTGAATGGATCTTCGGCCTTGCCGGAGGTGTGCTCATTGGATTGGGCGGTGCCGTATACCTTTTGGTGAACGGGCGCATCATGGGGGCATCGGGCATCATCGGTGGAATCGTTGACGGCAGCGCAGGCAGCCAAAAGGCCGAACGCGCGTGGTTCCTTGCTGGCCTTTTCGGTGTCCCGACCGTGCTCGCCCTCCTCTTTGGCAACCTACAAGGTGACGGCCCTGCACAAACCTATGCCACCGAAAACCTCTGGGCGGTCGTCGTGGCTGGCCTCTTGGTCGGCGTCGGCACTCGGATCGCGAATGGATGCACCTCGGGCCATGGCGTCTGCGGTATCTCCCGCCTGTCGCTGCGTGGCATCGTTGCCACCGTCTTTTACATCGTCGCAGGCGGCTTTGGCGTGATCCTGTTCAAACATTTGCTGGGGTGGGTGTAATGCGCAATCTCTTTTCCGCGATTTCTGGCGGCCTCTTTGGTGCTGGCCTTTTCGTTTCTGGCATGACCGACACCCGTAAGGTCCAAGGCTGGCTCGACGTGTTCGGCGAATGGGACCCGACGCTTGCCTTTGTGATGGGTGGCGCGATCATTCCGATGTTCTTTGCGTGGCGTTGGACCGAAGGGCGTATGCCCGCCTTGGGGGGTATGTTCCCGCCGAAACCGAATCCGGTGATCGGTCGCAACCTCGTCCTCGGGTCCACTCTGTTCGGATTCGGCTGGGGTCTGGTCGGCCTTTGCCCCGGTCCGTCGATTGCTTCGCTCTATTATGGTGGCATTCAGGGTACAGTTTTCGTCCTCGCGATGGGCGCAGGCATGTGGTTCGCACCTTCGATCAAAGCACGTCTGGACGGAGCCGCTCCGGCGGTTTAATCCTGCGCTATGGATATACGCACGATCACTGACAGCTATGCTGTGACCCCGCAAATCACCCCCGAAGACCTCGACGCGATCAAAGCGGCAGGGTTCGTGGCGGTTATCAATAACCGCCCCGATTCGGAGATCCCGCCGGAGTGGCAGTCTGACGCGATGAAGATCGCCGTTGAGGGCGCAGGATTGACCTATTTGGTCAACCCCGTCACCCACGCAGGGCTGAACATGGACATGGTCGCGTTGCAGATGGCGACCATCGACTCCGCTGGTGGGCCTGTGCTGGCCTATTGCGCATCGGGCACACGGTCGTCGATCGTTTGGTCCTTGGGTATGGCAGGCAAAATGCCGACCGAAGCGATCATCAACGCGACTGCACGTGCGGGCTATGACCTCTCAGGTCTCGCCGCCCGTATCGATGGCCTTGCTGAGGGGTAAGGGCGCGGCCTGACGGGGCGGTTCTGCCACCGTCACCTCTGACAATTGCGCGGGCTGCGCGGGTTCAATCCGCACGGCCCGTTGCCCCGCCATCTGGCCCAAACGGCCCATGGCGACACAGGTTCCATCTGGCCCTTCCAGACGCACAGAACCGACCGTCGCCCCGTAAAGCGGCACAACATCCCCCACAGACAAACCTTCGACCTGCGCTAGCGGCAGCGAAATCCGTGCGAGAATGCCGTTCAGTTGCGCGTGAGTATCTAGAACCGACTGACGCAAGTTATTGGACCATTGGGTCGACGGTTCTTTGGCCTGCGGTTTCGGCGCTGGAGGCAGCGCAACCACCAACTCAGCCGCGCGGGAAGTGTCGCCAAATCTAACCGCGAACCGCACCACCCTATAGGTCGTCGCGGCCAATATCATAGGCACCTGACGCGGTGTGGGGATCGATGCGCCGATCGTCACCGCCGTGAGCCAGTCGACCAGATCGGTGTCCGCCAAGCCTCCCATAAGGTGATCAAAACAGGTGGCCAAGAACGGCAAACACAACGCGCGATCTGTGGCGGTCATTGGACGCGCTGCCGTCTCACGATCCACCACACGACCAATGGTCTGTATCTGCGTCAGCGCCGCGACGAGCGTTGGATCACAGGCCAACAGCCCCACAGCGATCCCACGGTCGAGCCCGATGATTACCCCGTTGGAGAGTGACGCCGCGAGGTCGTCCACATCAACCTCGGACAACGCAACATCGACGGACACAGGAACACCAAACACCCGATCATAGGCCCGCACGACCGCCAACCGCAAGGCGCGGTCGGGCGTCCCAACTGGTGCATCGGGGGGCTTGCGTAACATGCGGTGTAAGACGGGCGTATCCATGGCCCGCCGACATTATCCCTCAACGTGTTAGCGCGGGGTTAACGGCGGCTGGCAAAACGACACGAAACGCAGCACCACCCTGCCCCGGAAGGTAAGTGATTGTACCACCCAAGCGGGTCATAATCTCGCGACAAATGGCGAGGCCGAGGCCCGCACCGCCTGCTTTGCGATGATCGGAGAGCCGCGAGAACTTCTCAAAGATTACCTGTTGGTTCTCTTTGGTGATCCCCGCGCCGTTGTCGATGAAATCAACGACCCATTCGCCCGCGACCTTGCGCGGTTCAATTCGCAGAACAGGACGCTTTGCATCGCAGTATTTCCCAGCGTTTGCGATGAGATTGATGAACACCTGCGTCAGACGATCCAGATCGGTGTAGAGCGGAATGGTCTCTTCGCCATCGCGCCGTTTCACCGTGATCGCCGTGGGGCTATGCGCCGTCGCCGAAACCGCGCGATCAATGACTGTCTTAAGGTTGCCTTGCGCCATGTTCAGCGTCACCTGACCGTTTTCCAACACGCTGAGGTCCAGAAGGTCATCGAGCAAGCGGGTCAACCGCATCGCCTCATCATGGATGATGCCCGAATATTTCGACAGTTCATCGTCTGACATTCCGCCTTCGCGCAGGATTTCAGAGAAGGATCGGATCGAGGTCATCGGCGTCCGCAGTTCGTGGCTGATCTGGGATAGGAAGGCGTCCTTCTGGATCGACAATTGGGTGAGCTTTTCATTGGCATCGCGCAGCTGGCGGGCGGTGCGCTCTTGCTCTGCCGACTTTTGCTCCAGTCGGTTGGAATATTCCATGATCTGCGCAGCCTCGTCCGCCACGGCGATCAGGTCCTCAACGGACACGGACGCACCTTGGATGAATTGACCAACCATCGCGTGGGCTGTTGCGGCCCCCACCGACCCTGCCAATTCCCGCTCTAGGTTTTGGACGAACTCTGGCGTCACCTCGGGCAGATAGCCCGCCTTACCCTGCCGCTGCGCCTCTTGCTGGAACAGAACCTGCGCCTCGTTCGAACCAAGGATACGCTGCGCCATAATCAACAAATCTTCGGCCTCAGCCGTTGAGGTCGTCCACGCCCGCGCCCCTTCGGAGTGCTCAAAGATGTTGACGAATTGCGCGCCCTGCAACCGCTCCAACGGCTGCGGGAAGGTCAAGACAGAGCCAAAGAAGAACGCGACAGAATTGAGCAGCATCGACCACATCAGCGCATGGATCAACGGGTCGATTTCCGTGATCCCAAAGAGCGCCTGCGGACGGAGCGCCGCAATCCCGAACGGCCCATGATCAATGACAGTTTGTGGCAGGATGCCATCAGGCCCAAAGGAGGGCAGGAACAGTGACCATGCCCAGATGACAAAGCCAACGGTGATGCCTGCCACTGCGCCCCAACGGGTCGCACCACGCCAGAAAATCCCGCCGATCATCGCGGGGAGCACCTGCACGACGCCTGCGAATGAGATCAGACCGATGGCGGCGAGTGCTTCACCGCCACCCGAAAGACGGAAGTAAATGTAACCGAGCAGCAGAACACCCGCGATGGACAGGCGGCGCGCGCCGATCACCAACTGACGGATATCGCCAGAGACCACCGCCCCCGGCCCTTTGGACGAAAGCCAGAGCGGCGTCACGATGTGGTTCGAAATCATCGTCGCCAGCGCGATCGTTGCCACAATCACCATTGAGGTCGCGGACGAGAACCCGCCAAGGAACGAGAAGATCGCCAAGCCGTCGAGCCCTTGGCTCAGCGGGATGGTCAGAACGAACAAGTCGGGGTTGGACCCCTCAGGCAGGATTTTCAGACCCACCACCGCAATCGGCACGACGAAAAGGCTCATCGTCAGGAGGTAGAGAGGAAAGGCCCAACTGGCGGTGATCAGGTTCTTTTCATCGGCGTTTTCGACGACCAGAACCTGAAACATACGCGGCAGGGTCAGAAATGCAGCGCCTGAGAGGAACGTCAGGCCCACCCAGCGGCCGCTGGATTGCTGCCATTGCGCGATGTCAGATGTGTCGATCAGGTCGATCATCGGGCCAAAGCCGCCCGCAACGCCCCAGACCACAAAGACCCCAACCGCGACCAAGGCGCAGAGTTTCACCACCGCTTCGACCGCGATCGCCATCACGATCCCGTGGTGACGTTCGTTCGCATCAAGGTTCCGCGTACCAAAGATAATCGTAAACACGGCAAGGCCCAAGGCGACCCATAGGGCGGAGCGGGTGAGGTCTTCGCTCAACCAACTGTCGCCCGCCGCATCGGCGAAGACTGCGAACGACAGTGTGACAGACTGGAGCTGCAGCGCGAGGTAGGGCGTGGCGGCCACCACCATCAACAGCGTCACCATCACGCCCAGCGCGGTCGATTTCCCGAACCGCGATGACACGAGGTCTGCAATTGATGTGATCCGCTGGCTGCGTCCGATCCGCACCAATTTGCGAAGAACCCACCACCAGCCGATCATCACAACCGTCGGGCCGAGGTAGATCGTCAGATACTCTAGCCCCGACCGCGCCGCATAGCCCACCGCGCCGTAAAACGTCCAAGCCGTGCAATAGATCGACAGGGAGAGCGTATAGATCCACGGTGACCGCAGCCACGCGCCCGACCCCTTTTCCGCGCTTCGTTCGGCGGCAAAGGCGATGACGAAAAGGAACGCGACATAGGCGAGCGCCACAGCCAGCAGGAGGTTAAACGACACCATCAGCGATCATCGCTCCGATCAGTGGCCAGAAATCGGGCGATCCCCGCCGAAACGCCCAGAGCGCAGAACCAGACCGTAAAGAGATAGATCAGCGCATCCGCTGTGCCTAGTTCGCCATTTCGGTCCCACAATAGCGGAATACAGAAAAGAATCCCGATTAGAACCGGCAGCACACGCGCCACGTCACGCATACGGCGGCGGCGATATCCTGCGCGTTCGAGAAAGGTATTTTTGGTAGGCCGCGCCATCGCGCTTAGTCACGCACCAAGGCGCGCACGCTTTCCAGAACTTCAGCGTTCGAAAACGGTTTGGTCATGAATTGCGTCACTCCGAGCCGTTCAGCCATTTCGCGGTCGCGGGTTTGGCCCCGCGCGGTCAGCATCAGAACGGGCAAGTCTGTGGTTTGGGGGGACTCGCGCAGGTCGCGCAGAATGTCAAAGCCGCTTTTGCCAGGCAGCATCACATCCAGAATGATCAAGTCGGGCGGTGTCGCGGTGATCCGTTCGTTGGCGGTTTCACCATCGGAATGGGTATGCACGGTCCACCCGTCTCGCGACAGGATAAAGCTGATCGCTTCAATGATGTTCGGTTCATCTTCGATGACCAAAACCCGTTTTGCCATTCCTCAGCCCCTCCCAAGACGTCGGTTTCCGCCTGACTATCACCGTAATAGGCGCCACTGTCAAAGCTGTGATTGTTAAACCGCATCCTCGTTCAAGATCGACGGTTCGCGGCGGGCGCGGCAACCACTGCGGGGACAAATTCGGCAGGATGTGCCGACAGGATCTGCAGGACCGCCCGAGGGTGTCACCGACCGCACCAGCATGACGGCCTCCATCGTTGCGGGCGCGTCAAAGCTCGCGGCACCTGCGGGGGACGCAATCGCATAGCAACGGAACCGCCCGCCACTCTCTACCGGCAACTGCACGTCGCGTCGAATGGGCTGCATCGGTTGGCTAAAAGCGCGGAACAGTGGCCAGAGCGGACAGGCTGCCGCCGCACGGGGCAAGCCGAAACCAGAAACCTGACGCTGCAATGTAATCGCCCCCGCCGCATCGCAGATCACGAGGCCAAAGGCGGGATGGCCGCTTTCGGACGGCAAAGTCGCGAGCCGTCGCATCGCCGCCGCCAAAGGCACGCCAAAACGACCCGCCAACAGCGCGGGATCATGACCCACCTCAATCGCTGCCGCCGAGAACTCCTTCAGCGGCATTGTTTCAGCATCGGCGAGGTAGCGCGTCCGATAATCTGACAAGAGGGCCGAAGCCGCCTTGGACCGTAGCATCGGCGCACGTTGGGGCGCCCCATCGCCCTCAAGATACGGCAAGTGGAACCCCTGCGCATCGAGGTAGGTTTCTAATTCTTCTTGAGGGGACAGGGACGCGGTGCCCTCTTCGCTCGGCGCATCGAGGTAGGACACAAGCGCCCGCGAGGCTTCGGCCAAACGTTGACTGTCCTCATATATATTACGGTGGAACCGACGTTCCCAATCGCGGTCAATGTCGTCATCACTGACAAGGATCGACGCCGCAGATCGGATCGAGGTCACTGACGAAATCACCTCGTGCAAGGATGTCGCCAGCTGAGGATCGTGGGCCAGTCGGTCGGTCAACACTTTGACCCGCGCCTCTAGTTCATCGATCCGCTTATCCTGACGCACAACGAGCGAAGCCCAACCGATGAAACGGCCCGCGAAGTCTTCTGTCCGCGACACCTCTGCCCCAGCGGCCCGATCCCGCGCAGCAGAAGCGCGCAACTGATCCAAGAGCGCCGTTTCCGCCCCTTCGGTCAGCGCAGATGGGTCTACTTGCATCGCCCGCGCGAGGTCGTTGAGCAGTTTTCCCGCGATTCTGCGACGGTTGTGTTCGATCAAATTCAGGTAGGAGGCCGATATTCCGACCGCATTTGCCAGATCTGTTTGTCGTATACCAAGGTCGACACGCCGTTCGCGAATTCGGGACCCTGTTAACTGGCGCTGCACCATCGTGATTCCTTCAACGTTTTCAGTCTGTTTCCGCACCTGCGAGAAAACGATTTTACAACGTATACCACAGCATTGTGATTTTCTTTACAAAAAAATCATTATATCCAAGTGACTTGTTGCCCGATTTTCGAAACTCCCTTGATAATGACCTTGCATGTAAAAATGCTTTTCGCATCGGGAAGGAGGAGCCCGGCGCGGATTTTCACAATAGGGAGGATAATAATGTCCAATAAATTCTCGCGTCGTGGCGTGCTGAAGTCTGGCGCTATCGCCGGCTCTGGCCTGCTTCTGCCGACTTACCTACGCGCTGAAAGCCACAGCGGCTTTACTAATGCCCCAACAGGCAGCGAAGTCGTGTTTGGTTTCAACGTTCCGCAAACTGGCCCCTACTCTGAGGAAGGTCTCGACGAACTGCGCGCATTCCAGCTCGCTGTTGAGCACCTGAACGGCGAAGGCGACGGCGGTATGCTGAACACCTTCTCGTCCAAAGCACTCGATGGCGCTGGTATCCTGGGCAAGAAAGTGACCTTCGTCACTGGTGACACCCAGACCAAATCTGACGTTGCACGTGCATCCGCACAGTCGATGATCCAGAAAGACGGCGCTGTGATGATCACTGGCGGTTCGTCCTCGGGCGTGGCTGTTGCTGTTCAGGGTCTGTGTCAAGAAGCTGGCGTGATCTTCATGGCCGCTCTGACCCACTCGAACGACACAACCGGTAAAGACCGCAAGGCAAACGGTTTCCGTCACTTCTTTAACGCCTACATGTCGGGTGCTGCTCTGGCTCCGGTTCTGGGCAGCGCCTATGGCACCGAGCGTCGCGCGTATCACCTCACCGCTGACTACACTTGGGGCTGGACACAGGAAGAGTCGATCGCGGCATCCACCGAAGCTCTCGGCTGGCAGACCGTTGAGAAGGTTCGCACGCCAGTTGGCGCAGGCGACTTCTCGTCCTACATCGCGCCAGTTCTGAACTCGGGCGCAGATGTTCTGATCCTGAACCACTACGGCGGGGACATGGTGAACTCGCTGTCGCAAGCAGTTCAGTTCGGTCTTCGTGACAAGATGGTGAACGGCAAGCAGTTCGAAATCGTTGTTCCGCTCTACTCGGAACTGATGGCGGCTGGTGCTGGCTCTAACATCCAAGGCGTATACGGTTCGATGAACTGGAACTGGCAGCTGCAAGACGCTGGCACCCAGGCCTTCGTAAAATCGTTCGGCGAAAAATATGGCCGTCCGCCGTCAAACGCTGCACACACCTCGTATGTTCAGACCCTGCTCTATGCAGATGCTGTAACCCGCGCAGGTACCTTCAACCCATGTGGCGTTGTCGAAGCTCTCGAAGATTTCGAATTCGACGGCATGGGCAACGGTCCGGTTCTGTACCGCGGTGCGGACCACCAGTGCTTCAAAGACGTTCTGGTTATGAAGGGCGCAGAGAACCCGACCAACGAATACGACACGCTGGAAATCGTTGAAACGACCCCGCGTGCTCAGGTCGAATACGAACCGGATCACCCGATGTTCGCCGGTGGCGACCTCGGTCAGTGTAACCCGGGCGCTTAATCACCACTCACATAGGCCGGTCGCGCACAATGCGCGGCCGGTTCGCCCCCGTCAACGCACGGGGGTTTAGCCACTCCCAAGACAGGGCGGGGACAATGGACGCTATTATCCTGCAGTTTTTCAATGGCCTTGAAAAAGGCTCGGCCTACGCGCTGATCGCGTTGGGCCTTACTCTCATCTTCGGCACATTGGGTGTTGTGAACTTTGCGCACGGTGCGCTGTTCATGATCGGCGCCTTCTGCGCTGTGACCTTGCGAAAGGTTTTCGAAATTTCGAAAGTCTCGCTCGATCCGACCAAGACCGACTTCTTGGGCAAACCTCTCGAGGTTAAGACACCCTATGTCGAGGCATGGTTCGGCGAGACCGTCGGGTCTGCGATGATCAACTATTCCGTGCCGCTGGCCATCCTACTGACCATCCCCGTGATGCTCTTTGTCGGTTGGGCGATGGAGCGCGGACTGATCAAACACTTCTACAAACGCCCCCACGCGGACCAGATCCTTGTGACCTTTGGTCTGGCGATCGTGCTGCAAGAGATCGTGAAGTATTTCTTTGGCGCGAACCCAATCCAGATGATGGCACCGTCCGACTATTCGGGCACCGTGAACATTGGTGCGATGTTGGGCATGGATATCTTCTATCCTGTGTGGCGTTTGGTTTACTTCTTCTTCTCGGCTGTGATCATCGGCGGCGTCTTTGCCTTCCTTCAGTTCACCACCTTCGGGATGGTTGTTCGCGCAGGTATGGCTGACCGTGAAACGGTGGGCCTTCTAGGGATCGACATCGACAAACGCTTTACCCTGATGTTCGGCCTCGCTGCTGGCGTCGCGGGTCTGGCGGGTGTGATGTATACGCCAATCCTGTCGCCCAACTACCACATGGGTATGGACTTCCTCGTGCTGTCCTTTGTTGTGGTGGTTGTGGGTGGCATGGGTTCGCTTCCGGGCGCTGTGGCTGCGGGCTTCCTCTTGGGCATTCTGCAGTCCTTTGCATCGCTCAACGAAGTCAAAGCGATCATCCCCGGCATCGACCAGATCATCATCTACCTCGTCGCCATCGTCATTCTACTTACCCGTCCACGTGGCCTCATGGGTCGCAAGGGCGTGATGGAGGACTAATCCATGTTCGGCTTGAACCAAAAAGACACCAAATTCCTGCTGATCGTGGTCGCGCTGACCTTGCTGACGCCGTTCCTTTTGAACCCTTTCCCGACGGATAGCGCGATGGCGCAGTTCAACGCAGGCTATCCTGCGCTGATGCAGCGATTTGCGATCTACGGCCTGATGGCGATCGGATTTAACATCCTGTTCGGTCTGACGGGCTACCTGTCGTTCGGTCACGCAGCCTTTCTGGGTGTGGGGTCCTACTCTGCCGTCTGGATGTTCAAACTCCTGTCGATGAACATCCTGCCTGCTATCATCCTCGCGATGATCGTATCGGGCCTCTTCGCTTTAGCTATCGGTTACATCAGCTTGCGCCGTTCGGGCATCTACTTCTCGATCCTGACGCTTGCGTTTGCAGAGATGAGCTACCGACTGGCCTACTCGGTTCTGACACCGATCACCAACGGCGAAACGGGCCTTCAGCTAAACCTGAACGACCCGCGTATCCTCGACGGTGCGGCGGATACCAGCTCTTTGCCTGTGCCGGGTCTGTTCGGCATGAAGATGAACAGCACCTACACGCTGGACATCGGCGCATGGAGCTTTGACTTCAACGTGGGCTTCTACGTCTGCGCGGTCATCGCGATCCTTGGCTTCTACATGTCGCTGCGGATTTTCCGTTCGCCGTTCGGCATGATGCTGCGCGCGGTAAAATCGAACCAGCAGCGTATGAACTACACGGGTCTGAACTCGCGTCCCTACACGCTGGCAGCTTTCGTGATCTCTGGCATCTATGCTGGTCTGGCTGGCGCGTTGCTGGCTGCGATGGACCCGCTGGCTGGTGCAGAGCGTATGCAGTGGACTGCGTCGGGCGAGGTTGTTCTGATGACCATCCTCGGTGGTGCGGGCACCCTTATGGGTCCTGTGCTGGGCGCTGGCTTCATCAAATACTGCGAAAACATCTTCTCAAAGATCAACGAAACCATCCTGCACAGCTGGTTCAGCTTCTTGCCGGATAGCCTCGAGTCGGTCGTCGTTTGGTTCTTTGCCCGCTTTGTGGGTGAAGGCTGGCACCTGACCTTGGGCGTGCTGTTCATGCTGATCGTTATCTTCTTGCCGGGCGGCCTCGTTGAGGGTGGCCAGCGGATTGCCTCTTGGTGGAAAAACCGTGGCAAAGACGAAGATTCCTCTAACCAGCCTGCCGAATAAGGAGAGAAACCAATGGGTATTCTTGAAGTCAAAGGCGTCAACAAACGCTTCGGCGGGTTGCAGGCACTGGGTGATGTGAACCTGTCCGTTAAGGAAAACACGGTTCACGCCATCATCGGTCCGAACGGCGCCGGTAAATCGACCCTGCTCAACTGTCTGGTTGGCAAATTGATCCCCGACTCTGGTTCGGTCATGTTTGACGGTCAGTCGGTGCTGGGCCGCAAACCGCACGAGATCAACCAGATGGGCATTTCCCGCGTGTTCCAAACACCGGAAATCTTTAGCGACCTGTCGGTGATCGAGAACGTGATGATCCCCTGCTTTGCAAAGCGTGATGGGGCGTTCCGTATGCATGCTATCGAAACCGTCGAGTCTGAAAAGGACATCGTCGAGATGGCAGAGCAGATGCTCTTGGATGTGAACATGCAAGACAAACGCAACATGCATGCAGGTAGCCTATCGCGCGGTGACAAACGTCGTTTGGAAATGGCGATGTGTCTGGTGCAGAACCCGAAACTCTTGCTGCTCGACGAACCGACCGCAGGGATGGCGCGTGCTGATACCAACAACACCATCGATCTTCTGAAAGAGATCAAGGCGAAGCGCGACATCACCATGGCGATCATCGAACATGACATGCACGTTGTGTTCTCGCTTGCGGAACGGATCACGGTTCTCGCTCAGGGCACGCCCTTGATCGAAGAAACGCCAGAAAACATCAAAGGCCACCCCAAAGTGCGTGAAGCGTACTTGGGCGAAGCACAGGTCTAAGGGGGCTGATCATGAACAAACCGTTCGACAAAAACGTCAACAACGCCGCCACCCATGCCAAATACCTCAGCGTATGGGACATTCAGGCCTACTACGGCGAAAGCTATATCGTGCAAGGCGTCAGCTTTGACATCCACGAGGGCGAAATCCTCGCGCTCTTGGGCCGTAACGGTGCGGGCAAAACATCGACCTTGCGGGCCATTGCACGCATGGACGATCCTGCGCTGAAACACGGTGAGATCTGGCTCGACCACCAGCCGCTGCACCTGATGAAATCGCATCAGGCTGCTGCTGCGGGTATCGGCCTCGTGCCCGAAGATCGTTGCATCATCCCCGGTCTGACGGTCGAAGAGAACCTGAAGCTCGCACAGATCGCACCGCCAATCGGCTGGTCGCTGGAACGCATCTACGAACTGTTCCCGCGCCTCAAAGAGCGCCGCACCCAAGAGGGCATCACCCTTTCGGGCGGCGAACAGCAGATGCTCGCGATTGCGCGCGCCTTGGCCCGTGACATCAAAGTTCTGCTTCTTGATGAACCCTATGAGGGCCTCGCCCCTGTGATCGTCCAAGAGATCGCAAAGACGCTCAAAATCATCCGTGACCAAGGCATCACAACGATCATCGTGGAACAGAACGCCGTCGCTGCGCTTAAATTGGCGGACCGCGCGGTGATCCTCGACACGGGCACGGTGGTGTTTGATGGCTCGGCCCAAGAGGTCCTCGAAGACGAGGCCTTGCGGTCCAAGTATCTGGCGATCTGATACGTTATTGCGCAAACATCAAAGGTTGCGACATTTTCTTGCAGGCCCGACCCGACGGTTGGGCCTGTTTGCCGTTTATTACCCCCGAAAGGCTACGCCTAACGCTTTCCAGCCTCTATTCATTGGCGTATAAGCCAGAACCAACCGCACTTTTTCAGGGCGGACGCAACGTAATGGCAAGGGCCGAGAAAAGATGAGCAAAGAACGCAGCCACGACGGCGATGTGGATTTTATCCGCGCATTGGCAGAACTCCTCCGCGAAAATGACCTCACCGAATTGGAAGTCGTCCGCGAATATGGCGACAACGACAGCCTGAACGTTCGGGTAAGCCGTCAGCAGCAAATCGTTCAGACGATGGCAATGCCTGCTGCGCCTGCTGCTGCCGCTGCACCTGCTGCTGCACCCGCCGCTGCTGCGCCTGTTGCTGCTGCCAATGACGATCCTGCATCGCACCCGGGCACTGTGACTTCGCCGATGGTTGGTACCGCTTACCTCGCTGCTGAACCCGGTGCTGCACCCTTCGTCACCGTCGGTCAGACCGTGAACGAAGGCGACACGCTTCTGATCATCGAAGCGATGAAAACAATGAACCAGATCCCGTCGCCAAAATCCGGCAAGATCAAGACGATCATTGTTGCTGACGGTTCGCCGGTCGATTTCGGTGCTCCGCTCGTTATCATCGAATAAGGCTGCGCCCCATGTTCGATAAAATCCTCATTGCGAACCGTGGCGAGATTGCCCTTCGGGTCGTGCGCGCCTGCCGCGAGATGGGTATCAAATCGGTTGCGGTCCACTCGACCGCTGACGCTGATGCGATGCACGTCCGTATGGCAGACGAAGCGATCTGTATTGGACCGCCCTCTTCCACCGCATCCTACCTGAACTTCCCCGCGATCATCTCCGCTTGTGAAATCTCGGGCGCTCAGGCGATCCACCCAGGCTATGGCTTCCTCTCGGAAAACGCGGCCTTTGTTCAGATCGTCGAAGATCACGACCTGACCTTTATCGGTCCCTCGGCGGAACACATCCGCATGATGGGCGATAAGATCACCGCAAAAGAAACCGCTGAAAAGCTGGGCATCCCAGTTGTTCCGGGCTCTGCGGGTGGCGTGCCTGACATTGCTTCCGCGAAAAAAGCGGCCGCTGACATGGGCTACCCTGTCATCATCAAAGCGACCGCTGGTGGCGGTGGCCGCGGGATGAAAGTGGCAAAGGACGAGAAAGAGCTGGAAACCGCCTTCTCGACCGCACGTTCTGAAGCGAAAGCCGCATTTGGCAACGCCGAAGTCTACATGGAGAAATACCTCCAAAAGCCGCGCCACATTGAGGTGCAGGTCTTTGGCGACGGTATGGGCGGCGGCGTTCACCTTGGTGAGCGTGATTGTTCGCTCCAGCGTCGTCACCAAAAGGTCTTTGAAGAGGCCCCTGGCCCTTGCATCACTGCAGAAGAGCGCGCCCGTATCGGTGGCATCTGTGCTGAGGCAATCGGCAAAATGGGCTATTCGGGCGCTGGCACGATTGAGTTCCTCTATGAGGACGGAGAGTTCTATTTCATCGAAATGAACACCCGCCTTCAGGTGGAACACCCCGTGACCGAAGGCATCTTTGGCGTCGACCTCGTGCGTGAACAGATCCGCGTTGCTGCAAAGCAGGGCCTGTCGTTCACCCAAGACGACCTCAAGATCAACGGCCACGCGATTGAGGTTCGGATCAACGCTGAAAAGCTCCCGAACTTTAGCCCCTGCCCCGGTAAGATCACGCAGTATCACGCGCCGGGTGGTCTGGGCGTTCGGATGGATTCCGCGCTCTATGACGGCTATTCGATCCCGCCCTATTACGACAGCTTGATCGGGAAACTGATCGTGCATGGCCGCGACCGTCCCGAAGCCTTGGCCCGTCTTAACCGTGCCTTGGGCGAACTGATCGTTGATGGCGTCGATACCACCATCCCGCTGTTCCACGCACTCCTTGCGGAACCGGATGTGCAGTCAGGGAATTACAACATCCACTGGCTGGAAAAATGGCTCGAAGCCAACACCTGATTTAAAAGGGCGCGCTACCACAGCGCGCCCTTTTTCTATGCCGCAACTGTGCCTATGGTGCGCATTATGCGTGACGAAGCCCCTGCCCTGACACCTGAACTCTTGCTCAACGCCTATGCGTCGGGCGTGTTCCCCATGTCAGAGTCCCGCGATGATCCAGAGGTGTTCTGGGTCGATCCACGGTTTCGCGGCATCATCCCTATCGGCGGGTTCCACATCTCGCGCAGCCTCGCCAAACGGATGCGGCGGGGCGGGTTCAGGGTCAGCTTTGACACAGCGTTCGAGCAGGTCGTAGAGGGCTGCGCTGACCGTGATGAGACATGGATCAGCGATACCATCTTTGCGCTCTACAGCGCGCTCTATAAGGCTGGCTTTGCCCATTCGGTCGAGGTCTGGGAGGGCGATACCCTGATCGGTGGCAGCTACGGCGTGGCCTTAGGTGGGGCCTATTTCGGGGAGAGCATGTTTTCGCGCCACACCGATGCGTCCAAAATCGCGCTGGCATGGCTGATCGACCGACTACGGCTCGACGGGTTCACCCTGTTCGACACGCAATTCCTGACGCCGCATTTGGCATCCTTGGGCGGGATCGAAATCCCACGTGGTGAATATCGGAAACGGTTGAAAGCGGCTCTGGCAGAGCCCGCACGGTTTAATGCTGAAGCCCCGATAGAGCGTGCTTATTCAGTGATACAGCGCAGCACCCAAACGTCGTAGCGCGGGTGGTCCATCGCATTGAGCGCGGGGGCCGAGGCAATCATCCAGCCCGAAAACGCGGGCGTCGCGTTGTCGCGATACATCACGGTCACTTCGGCATAGGCATCGCCCGATGGGTTGTCGGTGGGATAGCGACATTCGCCCAATGTTACCGTGAGGTGGCCCAAGGTTGTCGCCTCGCCAGAGGCCAGAACCAGATCGCTCACCACGCCTGTGATTTTGTCCAAGACGCGCAATTCGCCTTTCGGCGCAACGCTCACCTCTTGGGCCGCAACGGGCGCTGCACAGAGCGCGAGGGCAAAGGCCAGCGCGCGCATCAGTTCGTGCTTCCGCTATCGCCAGAGCCAGAAACGAACTTCAGCAAGAGGTTCATCAGGCTGACTGAGCCTTGGGTGTCGAGGATTTCTTCACCCGGCTGGTAGTTGTCGAATGACGCACCCGGCAGAATCTCAACAAAGTTGCCGCCAAGCAGACCCTCGGACGCGATCACAGCCGTGCTGTCATTCGGAACAGGCACGCCGTCACGCATCGACAGAACGGTCGTGGCGCGGAATAATTCGGTATCGAGCTTGATATCGCTGACGGTGCCGACCTTCACGCCGACCATGCGCACGTCTGTGCCGACGCTGACGCCTTCAATCGAACGGAAGCTGGCGTTCAGCGCGTAATCCGATCCACCCGACGCGAAATCGGTGAACTTGGACGCATAGCCCAAAAAGCCGACCGCCACGGCAAGAACCGCGGCGCCGACAAGTGTCTCTGTGGTGTGATTAGCCATGGGGCGAGCTCCTTATTCGGGCTGCCATGCCTCGTAATCGGCACGCTCTGCCGGCTGTGCGCGGCGGATCGAACCAGCCGGAGCATAGGCCATCGCGGTGCCTGTCAGGTTTTCCTGATGCGGCTTTTCCCACGGCTTGTGGTTCAACGGAACCTCGCTCGGCGGGGTGTCGAATGTGCGGTGCAGCCAGCCGTGCCAGTCAGGATCGATGCGCGAGGCTTCGATCTCTCCATTGAAGATCACCCAACGGCGGGAATCATCACGGGTCTTGTAGAAAATGTTGCCCTGCGAATCTTCGCCAACTTTGACGCCTTTGCGCCAAGTAAACAGTTGGGTGCCAATGGTTTGTCCGTCCCACCAAGTCAGCAGGCGTTTGATGATGTTCAGAAGGCCCATGGACCGCTCCCTTAAATCGACACTTGGGTTATGTCGCAACGGGCACCAAAGGTCCAGTGCCCGCCGCGCCGCAAAGGGGATTTTAGCCTGCGAGTGCAGTCACTTCGATCTCGATCCGGTATTTCGGGTCGATCAGATTGCATTCGACCATGGTCGCTGCGGGTGGGTTTGCGCCGAATACCTCGCGCAGGGTCGGCCAGCAGGGTTCGAACTCTGCCGCGTCAGGGAGGTAGTAGGTCACACGAACGGTCTTGGTCAGGTCGCTGCCAGCTTCTTTGAGTGCGTTCGAAATGGTGGTCAGCGCGGCCTTGCACTGTTCAACCACATCGTCGCCCTGCCCAACGGTGCCAGCAACGTGGACAAACCCACCAGCCACAACAGCGCGGCAGTAGCCGATTTTTTCTTCAAACGGGCTGCCCGTGAAAATGCGTTTCATCGTCATTTGGATGATCCTTTATTGGCGTTGCCGTTGCGTTAGAACCAAACGCAGGGCGTTTCAATATGGATTGTGAGCAACGAAAAAGGCCGCCCAATTTGGACGGCCTTATTTCAGAATATCGTTGCCTTAGCTAGCGCTGGCTTTTTCGCTCTTTGCGTCATCTTCAAAGATCATCAGCGGTTTGGCATCAGGGCCAACTGCCTCTTCGTTGACGACGACTTCGGTGACGTTTTCCATGCCCGGCAGGTCAAACATCGTATCGAGCAGGATGTCTTCCATGATGGAGCGAAGACCACGTGCGCCTGTCTTGCGCTCGATGGCCTTTTTCGCGATGGCGCGCAGGGCATCATCGGTAAAGGTCAGGTCAACGCCCTCAATCTCGAACAGTTTCTGGTATTGTTTGACCAGAGCGTTCTTTGGTTGAGTCAGGATGATGATCAGCGCGTCCTCGTCTAGATCGGTGAGGGTTGCGATCACAGGCAGACGGCCCACGAATTCAGGGATCAGACCGAATTTGAGCAGATCTTCGGGTTCGAGTTCTTTAAAAATCTCGCCCACGCCACGGTCGTCGTTCTCTTTGACGGCAGCACCAAAGCCGATCCCAGAGCCCTTACCACGCTGCGCGATGATCTTATCAAGGCCCGCGAACGCACCACCACAGATGAACAGAATGTTCGTGGTGTCGACCTGCAGGAATTCCTGTTGCGGATGTTTACGGCCACCCTGCGGCGGAACCGATGCAACGGTGCCTTCCATGATCTTAAGCAGAGCCTGCTGCACGCCCTCGCCTGATACGTCACGGGTGATGGACGGATTGTCAGACTTGCGGGTGATCTTATCGACCTCGTCGATGTAAACGATGCCGCGCTGTGCGCGCTCAACGTTGTATTCCGACGCCTGAAGCAGTTTCAGGATGATGTTCTCAACGTCCTCACCCACGTAACCCGCTTCGGTCAGGGTGGTGGCGTCGGCCATGGTGAACGGCACATCAAGGATACGCGCCAGCGTCTGGGCAAGCAGCGTTTTACCGCAACCCGTCGGGCCGATCAGCATGATGTTCGATTTCGCCAGTTCGATCTCACCAGCTTTGCCAGAGTGATGCAGGCGTTTGTAGTGGTTATGCACCGCAACAGAGAGCACGCGCTTTGCGTGTTCCTGACCGATCACATAGTCGTCCAGAACCTTGCAGATATCGCGCGGTGTGGGCACGCCTTCGGTGGTTTTGAGGCCCGACGACTTTGTCTCTTCGCGGATGATATCCATGCAGAGTTCGACGCATTCATCACAAATGAACACGGTCGGTCCTGCGATCAGCTTGCGCACCTCATGCTGACTCTTACCGCAGAAGCTGCAGTAGAGGGTGTTTTTGCTGTCGCTGCCTGTCGTATTCGCCATACTGGTTCCCCTGGGCGTCTGTCGTCGTTGTAAACGGTCCGGTGCCTTTGAAGTCCGAGACTATGGCAGGCCGGACCGGTCCACAACGCCAAAAAGTAATAACAAAGGGCGGATTATTCCGCCGCTTCGCCGCGGTTCTGCAGGATCTCGTCGATGTGACCCCAATCTTTTGCTTCTTGCGGCGACATAAAGTTGTCGCGCTCCAGCGCCTTCTCAACTACCTCAAGCGGCTGTCCAGTGTGGTGGACATAGAGTTGATACAGCTGGTTGCGGATTTTCTGGGTTTCTTGGGCGTGGATCATAATGTCCGTCGCCTGCCCCTGATAACCGCCAGAAGGCTGGTGCACCATGATACGTGCGTTTGGCAGGGCAAAGCGCATACCTTTTTCGCCCGCCATCGACAGGACCGACCCCATCGACGCAGCCTGACCCACAACGAGGGTCGAAACCTTGGGACGGATGTACTGCATGGTGTCGTAGATCGACAGACCAGCGGTCACAACGCCACCGGGGCTGTTGATATACATGCTGATTTCTTTTTTCGGGTTTTCCGATTCAAGGAACAGAAGCTGCGCAACGATCAGCTGCGCCATGCCGTCATGCACCGGACCGTTCACGAAAATGATGCGTTCCTTCAGGAGGCGCGAGAAAATATCGTAAGCACGTTCGCCACGCGCGGTTTGTTCGACAACCATGGGCACAAGGTTGGCATAGGTCTCGATCGGGTCTCTCATCATCACTGCCTCGAATTGGGGACGCGCACGTCGATAACACGGGTTTTCCAAACAGAGTCTTAGTGGTCAGTTAGGGGGGCTTCAAGCCCAGCTGCCCGCTTTGCTCACTTTGGTCCTGCTTCCTATGGTGGGAAAAGGTCAATGAAACACAAATACAGGGGCCAAAGGGCCCCTGCTGTTGTCAAAAAATGTCGTGATGGATTTGCGGACTTAACGTTCGCGCAGCGCCTCTGACCCGCGATAAAGCGGTTTCGTGAGATATTGCAGCACGGTTTTCCCACCAGTGTGCAATTCGACCGTCGCCTGCATGCCCGGACGAATCTCAATCTCGCGCTGGCGATCGGTCAGATTAGAGAGATCGACACGCAACGTCACCTTATAGTGCGGCGGAATATCGGGACGACGGTCGTCCTTGAACGTGTCCGCCGAAATAAAATCTACCGTCGCGTTCAGGGTGCCGTAGATCGTGTAATCATAGGCCGAGAGTTTGATATTCGCATCTTGCCCTGTGCGGACGTTCGCAATGTCCTCGGGTTTGACATGGGCCTCAACGAACAACTCGTCGTCCAATGGAATGATCTGGAAAATCTCTTCCCCCGGACGGACAACGCCGCCAATGGTCGTGACGGCAAGGTTATTCACCACCCCCCGCATCGGCGCGACGATGACCGTGCGGTTCAGTTGGTCCTGAGCCATGCGCAACTCTTGGGTCAGGGTGCCGATGATTTGCAGCACCTCTGAGTATTCATTCGCCCGCTCCAACTCGGCTCCTGTCACGATGTCGTTGTAGCGGTTTTGCGCGTCCGAATGTGCCTTACGCGCGTTCGTCACCTCGAACAGCGCGACGATCTCGCGGCGATACATATCCTCCATCGAGGCCAATTCGCGCTCTGTCTCACGCAGGACCGCCTGCGCCCCGCTGATACGGCTCTGATAGTCCGCCTGACGCGCCTGAAGAAGCGCGCGCTCAGACGCGACAGTCGTCGGGCTGTGCTGTGCGAAAATCGGTGCCACCTCGAAATCGGTCTGCCCCGCCATCTCTGCCTCTAAGCGGGTACGGCGGATACTTGCGGCCACGAGTTGATCGGCAAGGTCATCCACAGCCGCCTGAAACTGCGTCCCACGCAGCCGTGCGAGCACCTGACCCGGTTCAACAACGGAGCCTTCGCTGACTAAAAGCTCAGCGAGGATACCGCCTTCGAGGTTCTGAACGATCTGCGGGCGGGCAGCGGAAATGATCTGACCATCGGCACGGACGATTTCATCAACCCACGCAAACTTTGCCCAGATCAGGAACACCAGAACGGTCGCCACAACAAGCCAGATGATACGGCTAGAGGAACCGAGACCTTTTTCGAATTCTGCGTCTACCGTTGCCATTAGCCTGCTACCTTTTTGTTGCGCAGATGGGCCACGACTTCGTCACGAGGGCCATCGACGGCCAAACGGCCATTTTGCAGAATAACGGTGCGCCCCGTCAGTTGCAGGATCGGCACGCGGTGCGTCGCGATGATCGCAGTGCGCTGACCGAGCCAATGGTCGAGACGAGACACCAGTGTCGCCTCCAGCGTCTGGTCGAGCGCTGCAGTCGGTTCGTCCAGCAAACAGACCTTGGGATCCTGAAGCCACAACCGTGCCCAGCCAATCGACTGACGTTGACCGACGGACAGGCCCTGCCCCGCGTCCGAAATCGGCATATCGAGGCCTTTGGGATGCGAACGCACAAACGGACCAAGCCCCGCAAAATCGAGCGATTTCAGCAAACGTTCGTCATCGCGTTCGAGCATCGTCATATTGAGGTTATCGCGTAGGGTGCCTGCAAACAGACGCACCTCTTGCCCGAGGTAGCCAACATTTCGACGCAGGTCGCGCGGCATGATCTGGCCCATATCAACCCCGTCGAGCATCACGCGACCACCCGTTGGCGGATAGAGACCCGACAGGATTTTGAGCAGCGTGGATTTCCCCGACCCGTTCGCACCGAGGATCGCAACCCGTTGTCCTGCTTCGATTTTGAGCGACGAGATATCGACCACGCGGTCGCTGTCTTCGTCGTATTTGAACATCAGATCGCGTAGCTCGAACGCACCATCGACGGTGTCGCGGCGCAGGTAGCTGCGGGTCTCATCCATGTCTTGCGGTGCATCTGCAACCTTATCCAAGGCATCCAGTGCGGCCTTCACATTCGACCAGCGTGCCATCGTCGCCGCCAATTGCGTCAAGGGGCCGAGCGTGCGGGAGGTCAGGATACCCACGGCGATAATCGTGCCGACGGTATATTCGCCCGAGAACACCATGAACGTGCCCGTCACAACTGCCGCAACATAGGTCGCTTGCTGGACGCCTTGGCTCCAGAACGTAAGGGTCGAGGCCAGTTTGCGCTGTTCTGATGTGGCCAGAGAGTTCAGCGCCGACAGTTCGGTCCACTGACGGCGAAACCGATCCTCGCCGCGGGTGGCTTTGATCGTGTCGGATTCATAGACGATTTCGTGCAAAAGGCGGTTTGCCTTTGTGCTCGCACCTTGGGTCTGGCGGGTCAGCGCGATCATCTTGCGCTGCAAGACAAAGCTCGGCGCGACCATGAGGACACCACCCGCAAAGAGCACCCAAACCACGTTGCCACCAATCGACGCCACAAGCGCAAGGAACAGCACGATAAACGGCAGATCGGTCAGCGTGCCGATGGTCGAGGCGGTAAAAAATTCGCGGATCGACCCAAATTCACGCACAGCGGAAAACGTCTGCGACGGGGAGTTCGCGGCACCCGCTTTCATGCCCAGCACTTTATCAACGAGGAGCTGTTGCACTTTCATTTCAATCTGACGCCCTGCCCCGTCCATCAGACGGGCGCGTGCAATGCGTAGGAAGGCTTCCAAGATCATCGCGAGGCCAGCGCCAATGGCCAGAACCCAAAGGGTGGCGGTGGATTGGTGCGGGATCACGCGGTCATAGACCTGCAAGGAAAAGAGCGCGATCGCCACAGCCAAAAGGTTCGCAACGAATGACCCAACAGCCACTTCGGCCACGTGACGGCGGAAGCGTTTCAATTCGCCCCAGAACCAGTGGGCCTTTTTGTCCTTTTCCGCATGGCGACGGGTCAGTTCACTCACCGCAACATCGGCACGCACAATCGTGCCCGTGAACACAGGCATGAATTCAGACAGCGGCACCTCTGCACGGTTCCCGTCGCAAGTGGTGTCATAGATAAAGAACGTATTGCCCTGCTGTTCGAGCACCAGAACCATCTGGCCCGAGGTCATCTCGGCCAGCGCGGGCCAGAGCGTGTTCACGGGCGTTGCGATCTTTTTGACCTTCGCCACCAGACCAGAATCCGACAGCGCACCTGCGATCCCAGCTGATGTGATAGCATCACCATCAGCTGAGACGATTTTTTCCAACAAATCAGCGCGGATCACATCGACGCCCAAAAGCCCCGCATAAGTCGCGGCCAGATCGGCGCGAGCGCGAGCTTTGGGGGTAAAGCGATCCTCGTAATGGGGTTCAGGCGCGGCAGCGGTTTGCTCTGCCTGCGTTTTGTCAGCCGTGGTCAGGCGGGTCACCTTACCGCCACGGGTGGCATTGATATCAAAGGCCAATACTGGGCCGGTCATATCCGTTCTCCGTCAACAAGAGTGCCGTGGATCGCTGCAATTCGAAGTTCCACTTTGGCAATGTCATATTGAATGACCACGGCCGCACGTTCTGTGCGCACCTTGGTCTCGAAGACGCCCACCACGTCATTCACGGTTCGCTGCCCTTCGCGAAGTTGGGCGGCGAAAATGTCATAGTTCGCAGCCGCTTGGGCCGCGAGAGTTTGTGCCTGCGCCATTTGACGTTGCAGGCTACCCAGCTCGGCTTCCAATGCGCGCAAGTCGCGGTTGGTATCCTCGCGGGTTTGACCGACACGCGCACGCGCGGCGGCTTCTTGGGCTTCGACGGCACGCATCGCTGCGCCATTGCCGAAACCAAGGCCATTGGGAATGCCCACCCCAATGCCAAAATCTGATCCGTTGTTATTCACGGTGCCCGTTGCCGTCACACCCGGCAGGAACCCAGCCCGTTCGGCACGTGCGGCCGCGATGCCGCGCTGCGCCTCTGCCTCTGCCTTGAGCACGCTCAAGGGCAACGCATTCGCTGCTGAGGCCTGGATCGCGGTCAGGCCGTGCACGGTATCCAGCGGACGGGCCGCCATCGCGTTCAACTCTGCCATCGCGGCCAAGGATGCCTCTTGGTCAGACAGGAGGTCCGACCGCATCTGAGCGAGCTTTTGTTCCACGATCTGCAGGTCTGCGCGGTTCGACACGCCACCCCGCACTCGTTCGCTCATCACATAGGCGAAATGGTTCATCCGCTCCAAAGCGGCAGCGTTAACGCCTGCACGGGCCTGCATCGCCTCTGCGGTGATGTAGAGTTCGAGCGCATCCAGAACGCGACGATTGGTATCTTGGGCCAAGGCAACGGCAGCCACCTCAACATCGGCGGCAGCGTAGTCGCGTTCCGCCTTACGGCGCCCGTTGTCAAAAAGGGTCTGTTCCACGACGAGGCTCGCCACCACAGACCCCAGCGAGGTCAGGCTGACATTCGGGCCAAGCGACGGGAGCCAATTCGACGATGCGGCCTCTGCCCGCAGACGTGCGGCCCGCAGATCGGCCTCAGCCGCGCGGGAGTTCGCGTCGAGGACAGCACTTGCCACTTCGGCGTAAGGACCATCTGGCAAAATGGAACGACGATTGAGGAGGCCCGCAATAATCTCGGATTCCGTGCCGTTTTCCATTTGTGGGCTCAGCACGGATTGCGGTTGGGTATCTTCGGCGGGAGAGAGGAAATTAAACGCATTGCGTGTAACGCCAATGCCGCCCTCACCCGACCCCATGCATCCCGACAGGGCAGAGCCGAGCGCGAGCGCACCCAAAGCTTTGCCTATCGACCGCATGTTACCCACAACTACCTCAATTCTTCTGTCTTAACCTCATGGATCGGGCCACCCGTAGGGCAGCCCGTATCGGGATTAGATGATGACGTTGACGCCATCCTCGATGTAGAGCGTGTGGTTGCCGCCCAGCGTGTAGACGTGGAAGTCCGTGCCATCGACCGTCTCAACACCGCCTGCAACTGCGCCATTGATCGTGACCGTGTCGTCGGAACCGCCATGAATGGTCAGCTCGTTCGAGCCTTTGGTCAGGTCTTCAATGTCGGATGCGGTCAGGGTCAGATCGCCATCCTCTGCAAAGCTGAGGTCAATCGCGCCAAAGTCGAAGTTATCGAGCAGCGGGTTCGCGATATCGACAACACCGCTGGATGCCTCATCGAGAACAACCAAGGTCGATGTTTCGTTACCAGCGTCATCCGTTGCAGACACAACGAGGTTCGTTTCATCCGCAATCGGCGTATCGAAATCGAGCCAGCCCGACATCGTCTGCGACGGCGTGAAGGTCAGCGGAGCCGCATGTTGACCGTCGGTCACATCGTAAAGTTCGATGTTCGCCGCATCGTCCGACACGATGATCGCCTCGATGCCTTGGCCGCTGACGATCTTGTGGTCAACGGTAGCGGCATCTGGACCGATGGTGTCGATTTCAACCACTTGAGTGGTTTCGCGGACGTTGCCAACCGCGTCGGTCGCCTTGATCGTGACATCGGCCGAATAGTCGCCCGAGCGGATTTCGTCTGCGTCAAAGGTCACTTCCCACGAACCGTCACGGCCTACGTTGGCCACACGGGTCATGCCGTCAAAGGTGACAAGAACCGTCGAACCCACCTCAACCGTGCCCGTCAGGGTGATCCCATCCTGAAGCTCGTAAGCGTTTGCGACGTTGTCGGTTTCGGTCGCATCGGCGGTCAGCGTATTCACAATGGTATCAACGCGTACGGTGTCCGAGATGGTGCTGACGTTGCCCGCAGGGTCGGTCGCGCGGGCCACGATGGGCGCGGTGTATTCGCCGCTCGGAATTTCGCCAGCGGTGAACTCAACGTTCCACTGACCGTCAGACCCCGCATAAACGGTTTTCGTCACAGCGCTGCTGCCCGATCCAAAGGTCACGACGACCTTGGATAGAGGCTCTACCGTGCCGTTGACGTTGAACCCGTCAGAGGCTTCGTCGCCGCTGATCATGTCGTCGCCTTCGAACTGGATCGCAGCGAAGGCGTGGTTCACGACCTGAGTGTCGATGTGGACAGAGTCCGATACGGTTTTGGAGTTGCCCGCCGCATCGGTGATCGACGCAGTAATATCAGCGTCATAGGTCCCTGTCGGGATTTCCGAGGCGAGGAACTTGGACGACCATGTGCCTGCCGAATTGGCAACAACAGTGTGTGTTGCGCTGCCAAAGGTGACAGTGACCGGCAGTCCAGGTGTCGCGGTACCTGTGATGACAACGCCGTCAGCCACTTCGACCGCATTCACAACGTCGTCAATTTCAATCGGCGCAGAGGACAGCGTCAGATCGCCAGCCACGGTATCAACACGAACGCTTTCCGAGATTTTGCTGGTGTTGCCCGCCGCGTCGGTCGCAGTGATCACCAGTGCGGTGTTGTATTCACCTACAGCCAGCGTTCCCGCAGGATAAGTGACGGTCCAGCTGCCGTTTGCCGCAACGGTCGCAGGCAGCGTCACACCACCGAGGCTCACCGAAACGGTAGAGCCCGCTTCGACCATGCCGCTCGCGGTGATCTCTTGGCCTTGTTCAGAGAGGTTGACCACACCGTCGCCGCCCACTTGACCGTTCGTATGGGTCAATGTGTTGACGAAGGGGTCGAACGTCACGGAACCCGTCGTGGTTTCCACGTTGCCCGACCCATCCGTTGCAACGGCTTTCACCGTGAGGGTCGTCTCGATAGTCGGAAGCTCGCTGGCGATCCACGATGCGGACCATGATCCGTCGTTGCCCGCAGTCACGGTGCGGGTAAAGCCATTGAGCGTTACGGCGACAGAGGAGCCAGCCTCTGCCGTACCAGTGAGCGTGATGCCGTCTGAGGCTTCTGCTCCGTTTACAATCCCGTCGCCCTCAACTGCGCCAGAATTGATCCCAAGCCCCATCTCTGTATCGACATGGAACGAACCTGTGGTGGTTGCGGTGTTGCCCGCAAGATCAGTCGCAACTGCTGTAACCGTTGCGTCATAGGTGCCCTCGGGCAGATCGGTCGAGGTGAAAGTCGCCGACCACGAACCATCTTCGCCAGCCACGACCGTGTGGGTGACAGTGCCGATGGTAACAGCCACGCTTGCATTGGCTTGCGCCATGCCAGTGACGGTCACACCCGCCGCATGTTCGGATGCGTTCACCGTTCCATCGCCGCCGATGAGCGAGGTCGACATAGAGACTGACGTCTCGGTGTCGATCGCGACAGAACCGCTGATGTCAGAGGTGTTGCCATAGGCGTCGGTCACCGAAACGGTCACACCGAGGTTATATTCGCCCGTCTCAACCGCACCATCAGGCAATGTCAGGGACCATGTGCCGCCCGTGACAGTCGCCTCGTAGGCCATACCGCCCACGGTCACCATGACGGTCGAACCCGTTTCAACAGTGCCCGAAAGCGTCACGCCGCCTGCGAGTTCTTGTGCGTTGATCAAGAGATCGCCGCCGTTAGCACCCTCGTTCAAGGTCACAGTCGCGACGGTATCAACAACGATTTCAGCTGTGGTGGTCGATGTTTCGCCGCCGCTGGTGATCGTGACGGTCGCAGTTTCGGTATATTCGCCGCCTGGCAGGTCACCAGGTTGGAACACAACTTCCCAAGTGCCGTCTTCGCCAACGGTGGTGGTTTCGGTCACGCCACCTACGGTCACGGTCACTTCGCCACCTGGGGTGCCTGTGCCGCCCAGTTCGATGCCGTTGTCATAATCGTTGCTGTTCACGACGGTATCTTCGGCTGCAGCGCCCGTTTGCGCAGTCACATAAACACCCGAGCCACCGCCCGAACCGCCGCCCGTCAGACCCGTGACAATCGCCGCGCCACCAATAGCCGCAGCACCAACGCCCGCGCCTGCACCAATACCGCCGATCCCAGCCAACAGCGGGGCAGCAAGCATGCCGACCTGATCGTCCTCAACAGGATAGACTTCGTTATATCCAGCGAGCTGAACCTCGGAGCCACGGAGGAAATAGAGATCGTCGTCAGGGCTCCATTTTCCAAAGGCTTCCGCCTCGGAGTAATTCGCGTAGTAGAAACCATCGCTCACTTCGGCCAGTTCGACCTGTGCCAGAACACCGCCAGATGACAGGTAGAGGTTGTTTTCGGGGATACCTTCGGGGGTAAAGAACCCTTCGATCATGATCACGCGACCATCGATCAAAACAACCTGAAGCGCCTGCCCCTGCCGAGAATACGACTGAACCTGCGCCCTCGAAAGGTTAAGGGAAATATCTTCATCTACGGAAACGATGATCGAAGCGGCTGCGCCATCACCTGCAACATTTCCGTGCTCTATTTGGCCCGCGGAATCGCGGACTACGAACTCAATCGCCGACATAAAATACTACTCCGCCTCGGATTTCCGGCTCACGTTAGATGGAGTCCGGTTATTCTTTTGATATGAAACTATCCGAATGGATCATCAATTACTAGTGAAAAAATTTCACTATTCCCCAATTTCTACCATACGCCCCTAGTCTTAGGGGTAGGTTCGGGCGATGGCGACGTTCAACGCGCCGCCCAGCAGGACCAAATAGGCCGATAAATAAAACCACATCAGGAGCGCTACGACCGCACCGAGCGACCCATAGACCTGATTATAATTCCCGAAATTTGCGATGTAGGCCGAAAAGGCTATCGACACCAAATACCACAGGCAAACCGCGACAAAGGCTCCAACGGTGACCCAGCGGGATCGCGAAGAGGCATGAGGTCCGTAGCGATACAAAATCCCCAAAGCAGCTAAGAGGACAAAGAGTGCCACAGCCCAGCGGATCAATTCGATCAATCCGCTCCATTCATTGGCGAGCGGGACAAAGGCAATCGCGATGGGGGCCGCGACCACGACGATCAGCGCGATCAGCGCCACACCAATCATCGCCACCGTCATCACAAATGCGGTCACAGCGTGCCGAACCCCTGACCGCGTTTGCCCAGAATAGATCGCGTTCAATCCCCGCAGCATCGCGCCAACACCCGCCCGCGCGGACCAGAGCGCGATGGCAAGTGACACAAACGACGCCCACCCCAGCGTCGTAGCTCCTGCCCCAAGCAACCGATCAATCTGTGCCTCAAACAAGGTGAACACATCCGCAGGGATCACGTCCCGCAACAGGTCGAGCTGTTCGGCAATCACGACAGGGTCTGCCACGATGCCAAACATCGCGATAGACGCCGCAAAGGCAGGAAAGATCGAAAACATCCCATAAAACGCCACACCCGCAGAAATCAGGTCGAGGTCGTTTTTCCCCAGCACATCGCGGAAGGATCGCCAGATCAGAACAATGCGCGAGAGGGACAGGTCAGCCATAGGGCTAAAATGGGCCGCGGGTTGGGGCTTTGCAACCGATTAGCTGCTCTGCGACAACCCGCCCAAGGTGTTCAGCAGAAACTGGTTGAAGACAGGCGAACAGGCCGCCCCCATAGCGCGTGCGTTGCGGCCCACGGTGCCTTCGGCAATTACAGGCGGGAAAAGACCGCGCTGGTCGAGGTCTACGATATTTTCGCGCACGCGGTTGATCAGCCGTGTCCGCACTTCGGCGGGGAACGCCCCGTCGATCACCACGGCCTCAAAGTCGATCACTGCGCAAACGGTCAGTGCCGCCCGCGCAAGGTGCCGCGCTGTGTAGTCGATCCAGTTCTCGAGAACTTCGGGGAAATCGTGCCAGTCCTGAGGCGAGGCCCAGATCCGTGCGGGTTCAATCCCCTTCCGCGCCAAATCCGCCTCTAGACGATAGAGCGAGGCCACATCGATCAACTGCTTACCTTCGCCCGTGGACAGACGGATCGGCAGCGACCCGAAGGCCCCCGCATTGCCGCGTGCGCCCTCAAACACCGCATGGTTCAGAACCACACCGCCACCGATAAACGACCCAACAAAGAAGTAAGCAAAGTCACGATAAGTCCGACCGAGGCCATAAACATGCTCGGCCCGACAGGCTGCAGTCGCGTCGTTTTCGATGAACACAGGCAGATTGGTGAACTGAGCGATCTCAGACGAGAAATCCAGATCACGCCACGCCGCAATGTCGTTTGGCGGCGCACCGATGGTTTCGGACCAATTCCAAATCTCGAATGGCATCGCGATGCCGATACCCGAAATGCGATCTGCCGCTTTATCGCCCAGCGCCTCGCGGAAAGAGGCCAGCCCTGATTTCAGGAAACCAACAATCGCGTCGGGCATCGGGTAGCGATACGTCGTCTGAAGCAACTGCCGTGTCTTGCCGAGAAAGTCGGTCAAAACGAGGTCCGCACTACGGCGGCCAATCTTCATACCGATCGAATAGAGACCGTCGGGGTTCAGCCCCATCGGAATGGACGGCTTACCCACGCGGCCACGCTGCGGCGCACCCCGTTCAAGGAGGCCGTCAGATTCGAGGCTGCGCAGGATAACCGACACCGTTTGCGGCGACAGCCCTGCGCGGCGGGCAATCTCTACCCCCGGCATGGCGCCGCTGCGCTGGATCATAGAAAGAACGAGACGCTCGTTATAGTCGCGCAGCCCAGACTGATTGGACCCGCGGAACACCTGCGGATCACCAGTGGATTGGTCCTGACTTTCGTCTTGGCTACGGTCGTCGAGTTTCATGTGCTCTTTCAAAGTGGATCAGGGTTCGATGACCCCTTTTCGTAGGATCACATTCGCATAAAGCGCGGGCTCGCTCGTGGCAACAATTGTATGTGCCTGACGAATGCGCGGATACAGATCGTCGCCAGACATCGCACGTACGGCTACATCGGGGACCACAGAGGCAACCACGGCGTCAATCTCATGGTGGATCGGCGCGAATTGGGCGGGATCATTGAACTGAGCCGAACGGAAAATCGCGTCAGGCACAAAGCGATCAATCGGCATCACTGCCAGAATCGCCTTGAGCACGGGGACCAATTCCAGCCCATCCGCTCGCACGACACGGCGACCATGTTCCAGCGCAGGATAGTTTCCATCCACAATCGCGATTTCGTCACCATGACCCATGGATCGCAACGTATAAAGCAAGTCCGGCCCTAATAGCGCAGGGATACCGATAAGCATTTTAATGTCCTCTTAGACCTCTTCCCGACTTCTGAAAGTGCCGATCACATTTGGAACTGTCAATAAGTAAATAAGATTGATTTATTTATTGACGAACGCCGACGAATCGAGTTGTCTATGGGCAATCCCAGAGCGGAGGTGCGATGGGATAGAGCGGATCAACCACGGTCCGTATCTGGAATTCTTGGGAGGAAACCATGAAAAAACTTCTCGCCGGTTCGGCACTTGCTCTTGTTGCTATGTCTGGTGCGGCTATGGCCGAAAGCCATTCCGCAGGCACCCTGTGCCTCATCACCAAAAACAACACCAACCCGTTCTTCGTGAAAATGCGCGAAGGCGCAGAAGCACGCGCTAACGAGCTGGGCATGAACCTGATGGCGTTCGCTGGTGTAACCGATGGCGACGCTGCTCCGCAGATCTCCGCGATCGAAAACTGCGTTGCTGCTGGCGCAAAAGGCATCCTGATCACTGCATCGAACGACTCGGTTACTCCGGCTCTGATCGACGCACGCGCTGCTGGCGTTCTGGTTATCGCACTCGACACCCCGCTCGCTGATCCGGAAGCACAGGACATGACCTTTGCGACCGACAACTTCGAAGCTGGCCTCTTGATCGGTAAATGGGCTGCTGCAACCCTCGGTGACGACGCTGCGAACGCAAAAATCGCAATGCTCGACATCAACAAAGACAACATCTCTGTTGACGTTGCACGTGACACCGGCTTCCTCGTTGGCTTCGGCATCGAAGTTCCTGACCTGACTGTCATGGGTTCGGAAACCGACCCGCGCGTTATCGGTCACGAAACTTCGAACGCTTCGGTTGAAGGCGGCGTAACCGCGATGGAAAACCTCCTCGCTCGTGACCCCGACATCAACGTTGTTTACACCATCAACGAACCAGCTGCTGAAGGCGCATACCAGGCACTGGTTAACGCTGGCAAAGAAGAAGGCGTTCTGGTCGTTTCCGTTGACGGCGGCTGCCCAGGCGTTGAAAGCGTGAAATCTGGCGTCATCGGCGCAACCTCGCAGCAGTACCCGCTGCTGATGGCATCCAAAGGCGTTGAAGCTGTTGCAGCATTCATCGCTGACGGTTCGAAGCCGTCCGCGTCCGAAGGTCTGACCTTCTTCAACACAGGCGTAAACCTGATCACCGACAAGCCGGCAGAGGGCGTACCGTCCCTGACCAGCGCTGAAGGCCTTGAAATCTGCTGGGGCTAAGTTCCACAGTATGACTACACTGGTAAAGGGCGGCAGCGCGCCGCCCTTTATCTATCCACCGTCACGCGTTTCGTACGCAAGGGAGGGCACCGGACGAAATGAGCACCCAAACAGAACCCAAAAAACCACTTAACGAATTCGAAGCAGGTCTAGACAAAGCCGATAAGGCCGTCGCCTCCTTCGCGCAGGACGATAAGACACTTACGCACGTCCTCCGCAAATTCCTGCGGGATTACCCCACCACTATTCCGGCACTTGTCCTGATCGTCAGCATTTTGTTCTTTGGCGCATTCGCCAATAACTTCATGACGCCGGGCACGCTGTCGTTGGTTCTCAAGCAGGTGACTGTGACGGGTATCGTTGCCGTTGCTCAAACGCTGATCATTCTGACTGCAGGTATCGACCTCTCGGTTGGTGCGATCCTCGTGCTCTCGTCTATCATCATGGGCAAACTGTCCGTTGACTTCGGCCTGCCGCCATTCCTCGCCATTTCGATCGGCCTGTTCTTTGGCGGTCTGATGGGGTGGTTCAACGGTATCCTCGTGACCGTGATCAAACTGCCGCCGTTCATCGTGACGCTCGGCACGCTGTCGATCTTTACCGCGCTCAAGCTCTGGTATTCGGCATCGCAGTCGATCCGCGGCTCTGACATCCGCGAAACTGCGCCGTCACTCCTATTCTTTGGCGAACGGATATCCTTTGGCGGGTTCCAGATCACCTACGGCGTTGTCGCGCTTTTGGTTCTGGCTGGCCTCGTTTATTACATGCTCAACCACACCGCTTGGGGCCGTCACGTGATGGCAATCGGCGATGATCCAGATGCTGCGATGCTCTCTGGTATCCGCATCAACCGCACCTTGGTTTCGGTCTACGCCTTTGCTGGCCTGATCTGCGCCTTTGGTGGCTGGGCTGCTGCGGGCCGCGTTGGGTCGATCTCTCCCATCGGCTTTGACGACGTTAACCTGCAATCCATCACCGCGGTTGTGATCGGCGGCACCTCTCTGTTCGGTGGTCGCGGTTCGGTTATCGGCTCGGTTCTGGGTGCAATTATCGTGGGCGTCTTTACCACTGGCCTTTCGCTGGGTGGCGTGGACGACTACTGGCAACAATTTGCAGCGGGCTGCCTTGTTCTTGTGGCGGTCGCTCTTGACCAATGGCTGCGGAGGGCCACGAAATGACGAACGTGCAACCTATCCTATCCGCACGCGGGCTGATGAAACGCTATGGTCAGGTTGTGGCCATGAACGGCGCAGACTTCGACCTGTATCCCGGCGAAATCACCGCAGTGATCGGCGACAACGGCGCGGGCAAATCCACCTTGATCAAAGCTTTGTCGGGGGCAGTTGTTCCCGACCACGGCCAGATCTTCTTGGAAGGCAAAGAGGTCCACTTCAAACGGCCAGACGATGCGCGCAATGCGGGGATCGAAACCGTTTACCAGAACCTCGCGCTGTCGCCCGCACTGTCGATCGCTGACAACATGTTCTTGGGCCGTGAGTGGCGCAAACCGGGCGTGATGGGCAAAGTGTTCCGCAAAATGGACCACGCTCGTATGCAGGACTTCGCGCGCGATAAGCTGAACGATCTGGGCCTGATGACCATCCAGAACATCAACCAAGCGGTTGAGACCCTCTCGGGTGGTCAGCGTCAGGGTGTTGCTGTAGCACGCGCTGCGGCCTTCGGATCCAAAGTGATCATCCTCGACGAACCGACAGCGGCGCTTGGCGTTAAAGAGAGCCGTCGCGTTCTGGAACTGATCCAAGACGTGCGCTCGCGTGGCATTCCGATCATCCTGATCAGCCACAACATGCCTCACGTGTTCGAGCTTGCTGATCGCATCCACGTTCACCGCCTTGGTCAACGTTTGTGCGTGATCGACCCGAAAAAACACACCATGTCGGACGCCGTTGCCTATATGACTGGCGCAAAAGAACCGGATACGGAATTGGAACTGGCGTAAATGGCCAACTTCACCGACCTGACGAACAAAGTAAATGTGGTCCTCGATGCTATCGAGGGCCATATTGCCTCAAAGCCCCGCCTGATCGTCGCCATCACAGGCGCCCCTGCCAGCGGGAAATCCACCCTTTCCGAAGAACTCCTGCGTCGTCTGAAGATCAAAAAGATCGATGCACAGATCGTTCCGATGGACGGGTTCCACCTCGACAACCGCATCTTGGACGAGATGAACATGCGGCCCCGCAAGGGCGCGCCTGAAACGTTTGATGCTCACGGGTTTATCCAACTCATCCGCACCATCCGCGAGGGTCGCCCCGCCTATTACCCTGTCTTCGACCGTCCTCGCGACATCGCTATCGCTGGCGCGGGTCTGGTCAGCCCAGAGTGTCAAGTCGTCATCGTCGAAGGCAACTACCTGATGTTTGATGAGGACCCGTGGCGCGAACTTGCCCCGATGTGGGACCTCACCATCCGTTGGGATGTGCCTCTGCCTGAACTGCGGGGGCGTTTGATCCAGCGCTGGCTGTCGCTCAACCATTCGCGCACCAACGCCGTGCGCCGCGCCGAAGGGAACGACATCCCGAACGCCGAACGCGTGCTCGCCCATGCGTTACCCTGCGACATCACCCTGCCTGCAATAGGCGCGCTGTAGCGTTTCGGGTTGCTCCTGCCTACCAGCAGAATATTCTGTGTCCCATAGTCGCCCCCCTACGCGGGGGGCCACATTTGTTTCCAAAGGACACTGTTATAATGACCAAGATCACCGTCCCGACCCAGCCAATTGAGGGCCAAAAACCGGGGACGAGCGGGCTTCGCAAGAAAACGCGCACCTTTATGGAGCCGCATTTTCTTGAAAACTACGTGCAGGCGATTTTTGATGGGATCGGCGGCGTTGCGGGGAAAACCCTGCTCGCTGGTGGGGACGGTCGCTATTTCAATGACCGCGCGATCCAAGTCATCCTGCGTATGGCCGCGGCCAATGGCGCTGCGAAATGCGTTGTGGGGCAAGGTGGGATTTGTTCGACCCCTGCCGCGTCGAACCTCATTCGCAAATACCAGATGGACGGCGGGTTGATCCTCTCGGCCTCGCACAACCCTGGTGGCGTGGATTATGACTTCGGGCTGAAGTTCAACGGCGCAAACGGTGGCCCTGCATCAGAGGCCGTCACCGACCGCATCTATGCCATTACGCAAACCATCCGCGAATACCACATCCTAGAGGCCCAAGACGTGGACCTCAGCCGTATCGGCACCTCCACCCTCGGCGATATGCAGGTCGAGGTGATCGACCCTGTGGCTGATTATGCAGAGCTGATGCAGAGCCTCTTTGACTTTGACGCGATCCGCGCGATGTTCCAATCGGGCTTCACCATGCGGTTCGACGCGATGCACGCGGTCACAGGCCCCTACGCAAAGGCGTTGATCGAAGGGCAACTGGGTGCTGCAGCAGGAACGGTCGTGAACGGCACCCCCCTGCCCGACTTTGGCGGTGGACACCCCGACCCGAACCCAATCTGGGCGCACGAGCTGATGGCGCTGATGACGGGTCCCGATGCCCCCGATTTCGGCGCGGCCTCTGACGGCGACGGCGACCGCAACATGATCGTGGGCAAGGGGATGTTTGTCTCGCCCTCCGATAGCCTCGCTATTCTCGCGGCAAACGCGCACCTCGCCCCTGCCTATAAAGACGGGATCGCAGGGATTGCCCGTTCGATGCCAACGTCTGCCGCTGCGGATCGGGTGGCAGAACGGCTAGGTATTGAGAGTTTCGAGACACCGACAGGCTGGAAGTTCTTTGGCAACCTTCTGGACGCGGGCCGCGTCACAATTTGCGGTGAGGAAAGCGCGGGCACGGGATCGGACCACGTGCGCGAAAAGGACGGCCTCTGGGCGGTGCTCTTGTGGCTCAATATCATAGCGGTCACAGGCAAACCCGCGACGGAAATCCTGCGCGATCACTGGGCCGATTATGGCCGCAACTACTACAGCCGTCATGACTATGAAGATGTCGATGCAGACAGCGCCAATGCGGTGATGGATGGCTTGCGGGCAAAGTTCGCCACCCTCATCGGCCAGCAATTTGGCCCGCTGACCGTGAGCAGCGCGGATGAGTTCGCCTATGACGATCCCGTTGACGGCAGCCGCAGCGAACAGCAGGGCATCCGCATCGGGTTCTCATCTGGTGGGCGCGTTGTGTTCCGTTTGTCGGGCACGGGCACAGTGGGCGCGACCCTGCGGGTCTACCTCGAAGAGCTAGAGACCGACCCGACGAAACTGGACCAAGACCCCCAAGAGGCATTGGCCCATATCATCGCAGCCGCAGAGGCGATGGCAGGCATCACCACCCATACGGGCCGTGATGCCCCGAATGTAATTACTTAACCAAACGAAGCGCGGGCTGTTCGATCACCTCGCGCGACACAACTTCACCTTTGAATGCGATGACGGGATGACGCTGTGCATCCCCAATCGCACTCACGTTCACCAAGGCTTGGCTAAACGGCTTTTTGCCTGTGTTCGGACGAAAATCGTAGTTCATCACACGGATCGACGGGCGCGGTGTGCGACCGATCTTTAATTGGAAGAAATGAAACCCAACCTTACCAAGTGATACCTTTAATGACTTTTTGCGCATGACACGCTCCAATAGGTAGCAGACATGCCAAAGGTATTAATTTTTATTCGAACGTATATTCTTATTGTCTGATCAGCCCTGAAATACCCAAATTTGTGACTTTTGGAACAACAGAATTCGCGGAAAAGTCGGGACAGATAAACCACCCAAAACCCATAGGTTGCATCAGAACCGTCCCTTGGCGTGGGGAGAGGCCCATGTCAGCCAAATTGCCGCCGTCCATGTGAACTGCGGTCCACCCGCAGGGGCACCGTCGAGCGGGCTGAAATATTCCCAGAACCCATGTTCCGCGATGAGCTTTTGCGTCTGTTTGCGCAGCCGTTCGGCGTGGACCGTATGACCCGTTTCCGCGAGCCCAATCGCGATCAACGCGTTCACCATCCCCCAAACAGGCCCGCGCCAATAGCGAAGGTGGTTAAAATGCGGGTCCTCGGGATCGTTCGACGGAATGCCAAAGCCCACCTGCCCGATGATCCGATCATAATGCGCAAGCATCCGATCATCTTTGATCCCCGCAAACCAACACAGGAACGACGCGCTCGACAGCGAATTGGTAAACGTGCCCGTCCGCACATCGACTGAATCGTAGTGTCCCCGCTCTGAGTTCCAATGACGCTCCACCCCTTGCTTGAGTGTCTTGATCCAGCCTTCGATTTCATCGACGCCGTGATCCAGTTCGACCGCGATATGTAACAAATCGCGGCAAGCTCGCAGGAAAAGGAAGGTCATCCCGACATCGGCCACGCGAAATGGGCCGTGGTCGCGGATGTGGTCCTCATCATACCCACAATCGCGGTTGAATTGGACCAGCGCGAGGTAGCGGTCGTAGTCCTCTTTCTTGGGCCGCATGGCGGGGTCGACGTGATCAATGTCCCGCCGATGGTATTCGCCGACGTTCGACCCATCCACATTGGCCAGCGCCGCGTCCCAATCCACCGCATTGTCGCGCCCAGATTCCCAAGGATGCGTGATCACCACCATCCCCTCGTGCAGGCGATATTTGACGAACCAGCGATGCCACGACACCAGCCGCCCATACATCAGTTCCATATGCACGCGGCCATAGTGTTTGTCGGCCTCATAAACCGCACGCGCCATCGTCGCCGCAATCGGGGGCTGGGTGATGCCAGAGGTATGCGGCACCCGTTCGACATTCCAAATATCAGGGCCAGGGAAATAGCCGATGGCCTGTTTGTGAAAGACGATATGCGGGACCATCCCATTGTCCCATTGGCCCGTGAACAAGGTCTCGATCTCGGCCCAAGCACGACGCGGATCATGGGTGGAAAATCCCCACGCAGCAAAGGCACTGTCCCAGTTCCACTGATAAGGATACAGCCCCTTGGTCGGGACGGTGTATAAACCGCGGTCGTTTTCCTGAAGGATCTTGCGGGCTTTTTTATCGATTTTATCGTAATTCATCCGTGGTCCTTTCCCCTGTCCCGACCGTATGCGCCTGGGACCTGTGGGTTTAGTCGCCAGCCCCGAACGCGGCGACGTTTGGGCCAAAACCTGCGCAGTGCCCTTTTATTAGGCAGCTTTGCTCATCGGGGTAGCAAGGGTGGGAACAATCACCGCACGAGGATAGGTTGCCAAACGGGTCGTCAGGCAGTGACAGTCGACCTTGAAAACGCCTATCTCACTGACCCTGCGTAAAATATTTTATATTTCACATATATTTTACGACTTATGCGTCAGAACTGTTGACAAGAGGGGTGCGAGGTCGCATATACATTTCTAAATTCAAATGTATGCAGATATATACTGATCTGTGATACATCTGAGCGAAACAACCGATTGTGCCCCACCCCGCGGGCGACCGAGGAGACCAGACATGACCGATTACCCTGTAAATATGGATGTAAAACCAGAAGTTACCGCGTTTTTCGACCCTGCGACTTGGACCATTTCCTATGTGGTCAAAGACCCAGCATCGAACAAATGCGCGATTGTCGATTCCGTCATGGACATCGATTACGCCGCTGGCCGCATCACCTATGAATCGGCAGATGCGCTGATCAAACACGTCGAAGACAACGGTCTAGAGCTGGAATGGCTCCTCGAAACCCACGTCCACGCTGACCACCTCTCGGCTGCGCCTTATATCCAGAACAAACTGGGTGGCAAAATCGGCATCGGCAAGAACATCACCATCGTTCAGGACGTGTTCGGCAAGGTGTTCAACGAAGGCACCGAATTCCAGCGTGACGGTTCGCAGTTCGACGCTCTGCTCGAAGACGGCGACATCCTCGAAATCGGTGAACTGAAGCTGACCGTTATGCACACTCCGGGTCACACCCCTGCTTGCATGACCTACGTCACTGGCAACGCGGCCTTTGTGGGCGACACCCTGTTCATGCCAGACGGCGGTTCTGCTCGTGCGGACTTCCCGGGTGGTGACGCAGGCATGCTCTACGACTCGATCCAAAAGGTTCTCGCACTGCCTGACGACATGCGTCTGTTCATGTGCCACGACTACGGCCCGAACGGTCGCGACATCGAGTGGGAAACCACTGTAGGCGCAGAGAAAGAGCACAACATTCACGTCGGCGCTGGCAAAACGAAAGAGGACTTTGTCAAATTCCGCACCGAGCGTGACGCGCAACTCGACATGCCGCGCCTGATCATTCCGTCGCTGCAAGTTAACATGCGCGCAGGCGAAATCCCGACCGACAAAGACGGTCGCCCAATGCTCAAAGTACCAGTGAACGGCCTCTAAGGGCCGTTCCTTTTTATAATAAGAACGAGGGGAGACATCATGGACATCAAGGATATCAACAAACGCATCAGCGTGAGCCCACAGATCACTGCAGCCGACGTTAAGGCGATTGCAGACGCGGGCTTTCGTGCCATCATCTGTAACCGTCCCGACGGCGAAGGTGCTGACCAACCAACCTTCGAAGAGATCGACACCGCGGCTAAGGCTGCTGGTCTCGAAACGCTCTACCTGCCGATCGTATCGGGCAAGGTTGAGGACGCGGATGCTGCGAAATTCGGTGACGCCCTTGATGCGCTCCCTGGCCCTGTTTTGGCCTACTGCCGCACAGGCACACGTTCCGCGACCCTCTGGTCATTGAGCCAAGCGAAATCCCTGCCCGTCTCTGACATCCTCGCGGCAACGAAATCCGCTGGCTACGACATGGGCGGCGTTGTGCGTCGTATCGCAAACGGCGGCAAAACCCCGACCGACAACACCGACGCATCGTTTGACGTTGTGATCGTGGGCGGTGGCGCAGGCGGTATCGCAGTGGCCTCGTCGCTGAAGGCTCGCAAACCTGACCTCGACATCGCGGTGATCGACCCTGCCGACATCCACTACTACCAGCCAGGCTGGACCATGGTTGGCGCAGGCGTTTTCCACCCCCAAGAAACCGCAAAAACCATGGGCAGCCTCATTCCCAAAGGCGTCCACTGGATCAAATCGGCGGTCGCTGCTTTTGAACCCAAAGACAACGCTATCATCCTCGATGGCTGCCGCGTGGTTGGCTACAAACGCCTGATCGTTGCACCGGGCATCAAACTCGACTGGAACCGCATTGAAGGCCTCGTGGATACGCTCGGCAAAAACGGCGTGACCTCGAACTACCGCTATGACCTCGCGCCTTACACGTGGAAACTCGTGCAAGAGCTGAAAGAGGGCAAAGCGCTCTTCACCCAGCCACCGATGCCGATCAAATGTGCAGGCGCACCGCAAAAAGCGATGTATCTCTCGGGCGACCACTGGTTCAAAAACGGCGCTCTGAAAAACATCGACATCCAGTTCATGAATGCTGGCGGCGTGCTCTTTGGCGTCAAAGACTACGTGCCTGCACTGGAAAAATACGTCGAAAAATACGACGCATCGCTGAACTTCTTCCACAACCTGATCTCGATCGACGGCCCTGCGAAGAAGGCGACCTTTGCCGTTGCGAAGCCCGAAACCGAAGCCACCACGGTCACCGTCGAATTCGACATGATCCACGTGGTTCCGCCGCAGGTCGCACCTGACTTTATCCGCGTATCGCCACTGGCTGACGCTGCGGGTTGGGTTGATGTGGACCAGTCCACGCTGCGCCACAAAACCTACGACAACATCTGGTCGCTGGGCGATGTGATGAACGCTCCGAACGCGAAAACCGCTGCTGCGGCACGTGTTCAGGCGCCTGTTGTGGCTGAAAACGTCTGCGCAGACATCGACGGCAAATCGGCTGTCGCACAGTACAACGGCTACGGCTCATGCCCGCTCACCGTTGAACGCGGCAAAATCGTTCTGGCTGAATTCGGTTACGGCGGTGCGCTGCTGCCGTCCTTCCCGAAGTGGATCAACGATGGCACCAAACCATCGAAGCTGGCGTGGTGGCTCAAAGAAACTGCGCTTCCGCCGATCTACTGGAAGGCCATGCTGCGTGGCCGTGAATGGATGATCAAACCTGAAAAGGTAACCGCGAAATAACGACCTTCCTGTTCCGGTGTCCATGCCGGAGCAGAAACTGGCGGGGCCTTCGCCGGCTCCGCCGTTCTTTTTCTCTCCTCCGCCAAGGTGTTGCCCATGGCCCTCTCGCCACTCACAAAATATCTCCCGGTCCTTCAATGGGGCCGCACCTATAACAAAGAAGCCTTCCAGAACGACCTCGTCGCCGCTGTGATCGTAACGATCATGTTGGTGCCTCAGTCGCTGGCTTACGCGCTCCTCGCAGGTCTGCCCGCTGAGGCGGGTATCTACGCGTCGATCGTGCCGATCATGCTCTACTCCGTCTTTGGCACTTCACGCGCGTTGGCCGTTGGTCCTGTAGCCGTTGTGTCGCTGATGACCGCCGCCGCGATTGGCAAGGTCGCCCAATCGGGTGACATAGGATACGCCACCGCCGCGCTGACGCTGGCGTTCCTCTCTGGTGTCATGCTCTTGGGCCTTGGCCTGCTGCGGTTGGGCTGGATCGCGAACTTCCTATCCCACCCTGTGATTGCGGGCTTTATCACCGCCTCGGGCGTCCTAATCGCATCGAGCCAGATCGGCCATATCCTTGGCATCTCGATCTCGGGCCACTCGCTGCCGCATATGTTCGAAAGCCTGTTTGAGAACTTCACCAAACTGAACTTTATCACGCTCTTTATCGGCGTTGCGGCAACCGCGTTCCTGTTCTGGGTGCGCAAGGGTCTCAAACCGCTCCTCCTGTCCAAAGGCGTGCCGCCGAAACTCGCGGACGTGCTGACCAAGGCTGGCCCCGTTGCTGCCGTCGTCGTCACCACCGCTTTCGTTGCGCTGTTCCGTCTGGATAACTGGGGCGTCAAAGTGGTTGGCGAAGTCCCGCAGAGCCTGCCGCCCTTCACCATGCCCGACCTCTCGTTCGATCTGATCGGCAAACTCTTTGTCCCTGCCCTCCTAATCTCGATCATCGGCTTTGTTGAATCGATCTCGGTCGCGCAAACCCTTGCCGCAAAGAAACGCCAGCGCATCACCCCTGACCAAGAGCTGATCGGTCTGGGCGCTGCAAACATCGGTGCGGCCTTTACCGGCGGCTATCCTGTCACGGGTGGCTTTGCCCGTTCGGTTGTGAACTTTGACGCAGGTGCGGAAACCCCTGCGGCTGGTGCCTTCACCGCTATTGGCCTCGCCATTGCCGCTCTTGCCCTCACCCCGCTTCTCTACTTCCTCCCCAAGGCAACGCTCGCCGCAACGATCATCGTCGCCGTTCTGTCGCTCGTGGACTTCTCGATCCTGAAACGGTCGTGGGGCTATTCCAAACCCGACTTCTTTGCGGTGGCTGCAACCATCCTGATGACCTGGGCCTTTGGTGTGGAAACGGGCGTGTCGTCAGGTGTTGGCCTCTCGGTCCTTCTGTATCTCTTTAAAACATCGCGCCCGCACATCGCCGAAGTGGGCCTGATGGAAGGCACCGAACACTTCCGCAACATCAAACGCCATCAGGTGAAAACCGATGACCGTCTGGTGATGATGCGCGTCGATGAAAGCCTCTATTTCGCCAACGCACGCTTCCTCGAAGATTACATCTACGACCGCGTGCAGGCTGATTGTGGCATCGAACACGTGGTGCTGATGATGTCGGCGGTAAACGCCATCGACTTCTCCGCCCTCGAAAGCCTCGAGGCCATCAACGCCCGCCTCAAAGATATGGGCATCAAACTACACATGTCCGAAGTCAAAGGCCCCGTGATGGACCGCCTCCAGACCGCGCATTTCCTGCACGACATGACGGGCGAGGTATTCCTCTCGCAATACGAGGCGATGGCCAAGCTCACAGGCATGACTGCCGCCAAAGCAGCCGAATAACCAAAAGGGGCGCGACCATCCGGTTCGCGCCCTTTTTCTATGTCGAACTAGGATAACGATAGCCCGTACGGGCGGTCAGATGGTCTAGTCTGCTATGGATTTTCTGGGGTGGTACCCGCGGCCGGACTCGAACCGGCACGGCACTAAGGCCAAGAGATTTTAAGTCTCCGATGTCTACCATTCCACCACGCGGGCACGAGGGTGTTTTGCCCTGCCCCGCGCCGATGGGCAAGGGGCGAAAGGTGCAAAAGCCGCTTTGACGGAATTATCCGCCCGTTGCGACAGGACCGACGCCTTCTTCTTTGACGGCCTGCATCGCAACATAGGTCGATGTATTCGCCAAATACGGCAGGGTCGATATTTTCTCTGCCAGAACAAGCCGATAAGCCGACATCGACGCCGTGCGAACCTTGAGCAGGTAGTCGAACTGACCCGCAATCAGGTGACACTGTTCAATCTCTGGCACGCGAATGACGGCAGCGTTGAACTCGGCCAAGGCCGACTCGCGAGTGTCGGTCAGTTTCACCTCGACAAAGGCCACGTGATCGCGCCCCAAACGGATCGGGTCAAAGAGCGCGCGATAACCACGGATCAGCCCTGTTTCCTCAAGCCGCTTCAAACGCGCTTGGGTCGGGGATTTCGACAGGCCGATCCGACGCGACAGCTCGGTCACACTGATCCGCCCCTCAATCGCGACGATATCCAAAATCTTACGGTCGAATGCGTCCAGATCAGAACTATGGTGGATCATCTTGGCCTCTCTCAAAGCAATATCGCCTCAAACTCGGCGATTTTGACAGTGAATGCGCCGCGAAAGGCGAACCTTCAAGGTAAATTTACGGCAAACCCGCCTAACGAGCGGTAAATTTGGAAATTTAGCGCAAACATACGCCGCAGCCGTTCGCAACGGCATCACAAATTCCGCAAATGTCCTGCCATTTTGGGCAAAATCAGGCCATCCAACGAAAAAGGACCGCACCCTGCGGCACGGTCCTCAAATCTAACAATCGACCAGCGATTACGCTGCCGCGCCACGGATCACTTTGGCAAACGGGCCGAACATGGATTCGTTCGCGCAGATCAGGTTGCCATCCTCAAGGATGTTACCGTCTTCGTGAATCGGCTCCAGTAGGGCACCTGCTTCGCGCACAATAACGAGGCCAGCAGCGATATCCCACGGCTTCAGACGGCGTTCCCAGAAACCGTCGAAACGGCCAGCAGCGACATAGGCAAGGTCCAGAGACGCAGCGCCCAGACGACGCACACCCGAGGTCGCGGGCAGCAATTGACCGAGGTCACGCAGGGTCTGCGGCAGGTCCGTGCTACCAGCAAACGGCAGGCCCGTTGCAAAGATACCGTCGGTCAAACGGTGACGACCAGAGACGCGAATACGGGTCTCGTTCATCCATGCGCCCGACCCTTTTTCGGCATAGAACATCTCGTCTTTGACGGGATCGTAAACCACGCCCGCAACGATTTGACCCTTATGTTCAAGGGCGATCGACACAGCCCAGTGACCCAGACCGTGCAAAAAGTTGGTGGTGCCATCGAGCGGATCAACGATCCAGCGACGGGTCGGATCTTCGCCTTCGATCTCTTTGGACTCTTCTCCGAGGAAGCCATAGGTCGGACGGGCTTCCATCAATTCAGTGCGGATGATTTCCTCGGCATTGCGGTCGGCGCGAGTGACAAAGTCACCAGGCCCTTTGGTGCTGACCTGTAGCTGTTCAACTTCGGTAAAGTCTTTGAGCAAGGCGCGCCCAGCTTTACGGGCGGTCTTCATCATCACGTTCAGGTTTGCACTACCAGCCATCGGGGCCTCCGTTCACGGTCCAAGCAGCGCGTATAGGCAAATCCGATCAATCGGGCAAGGCCGCGAATGGCACTCTTTCGGGAAAAACGCACCGTTAACGATTTGTTTGGTTTTGATTGGCAACATGGGCCCAAAGGCAGGAAGAGGCCCATGATCGCGCAGAGTTTTGATAAGATCCGCTATCAAACCCGTTTTGCCATTCACGTGGCCACACGGGACATAGCCAAACGCCTCGCCTCTGCGGCGATGATGTTGGTTATATTGTGGTGGGTCGGCTACGGCACCCTGGCCCTGATCATGTCTGGCATTCTCGTCGCTTACGAGGTCGCGGCACATTGGCTTGCCCAGAAATTGCCCGAAAGGGACGAGGATATCACCGCCACCTATGTGTTCACCGTCTGGCTGGTGAACTGTAGCTCCGTCCTCTTTTACCTCGCGCCCGCGTTCCTTTTGGCAGCAGAGCCGTCGTCCGCCATGCTCCTTGCGGGGTTCTTGTGGCTCTTTGGGGTCTTTGTTCACATCACCAACACCTTCGCCGCCCTCCCGTTCTATAACTGGAGCCTGATGGCACCCTCTTTTGGCTCTGCCTTCGCGGTGTTCTGGCTCGCCAGCGAAAACGCGTTCCTCCCGTCGAGCGAGGGGGAATGGATCATCACCACGGGCATGATGGTCGTCTATATCTTCAACACGTTCGAAACCCTGCACAAACAAAAGGACACCCAGCGCGCCCTCAACGCCGCCCGCGAAGAGGCGAACGCCCGCTTGCGTGCCCTCGAACATCTGTCCCGCCATGACCCACTCACGGGCCTATTGAACCGTCGAGCGTTTGATGAAGAACTTGAACACCTCATTGCCCAGCGTCGTTTGGGCAGCGAATTGGGCGTGTTCCTCATCGACCTCGACGGGTTCAAGCCGATCAATGACACCTACAGCCACGAAGCGGGCGATCAGGTGCTTCAGGCCGTGGCGAGCCGCCTGTCCAAACTGGTCGGCGACACGGGCATCGTGGCCCGACTAGGCGGCGACGAATTTGCCATCGCATTCCGCACGATCACATCGGAAAAGGCCGCGCTGCGATTGGCCGACTATATTGCCCGCGCGATCCAAGCGCCTGTCGAATGGCACGAAAAGGAACTCCATATCTCGGCCTCGGTCGGCATCGGCCTCACACGGCACGCGGGCACTACGGTCGAAGGGCTATGTGGGGCCGCCGATCAGGCCATGTATCGCGCGAAAAACAGCTCTGGCATCTCAGCCGCGATTTACCGTGCCGACGATTTCGAACGCCGCCTATCGCTTGAGGACCGCCGCGAAATCCTCGCCGCGATGCACAGCCGCGAAATCCGCCCCTATTACCAACCCAAGGTCGACCTCGCCACGGGCCGCAGTATCGGGTTCGAGGCCCTCGCCCGCTGGATACACCCGACCAAAGGTCCCCTGCCCCCGAACCTCTTTATCCCGCAGATCAACGAACTTGGCCTGCACGGCGATTTCCTATCGCATATGGCGGGCTGCGTGCTCCACGACATCGAACAGCTTTTGGCCGAAGGCCTCGACCCAGGCGAAGTGTCGATCAACGTCCCAGAGGTCGCGCTTGCCACGCAATCTGGCCGTGCCGACCTCGACGACCTGCTCAGCCGGCATCCGAACGCCCGCCGCCACATCACGCTAGAAATCACAGAGGACGTGTTCATCGCCCGCTCTGCCGATACTATTCAGGCCAGCATCGCCCATTTCCGATCCGAAGGACTGCGCGTGTCGCTCGACGATTTCGGCACAGGCTTTGCGTCGTTCCAGCACCTGCGCCAACTTGAATTCGATGAGCTAAAGATCGACATGAGCTTTGTCGCCGACCTTGGACGCGATCCCACCGCCGAAGTTCTGATCCGTGGCTTCTTGGAAATCGCTGACGGTCTGGGCGTCTCTGTCATCGCGGAAGGCGTCGAAACGGAAGCCCAAGTCGATCACCTCCGCCGTCTGGGGTGTCGTCTGGGTCAGGGCTATCTCTTTGGCAAGGCGATGCCGATTGATGAAACCCGCATCCGCCTCTTTGCCGAGTCCAGTCGCGACCTTAGCCCCGTTGAAGTTTCACCGCCTCTTGCCGAGCCAGCCGAATAAAATGCGCAAGGTAGGGCCGCGTGTTCTCGGACTCGCGGGTCGCCGCAAACATCCGCCGTGTCACCCCGACCTGACCGTCCTTGCCCAACGGCCGCGTGACGTAATCTGACGATTGCCGCACCTGACGCACAACCCAGTCTGGCAGCACCGACACCCCACGGTTGGATGCCACGAGCATCAGGATCACCGCCGTCAATTCGACCTGCCGCACCGCCGCAGGTTCGACACGTGCGGGCGACAACAGCATCTTAAAGATATCCAACCGCGACCGATCAACGGGGTAAGTGATCAGCGTCTGCCCTTCGAAATCCTGCGCCTCGATCACTGCCTTTTGCGCGAGGGGATGATGTGACGAGGCCACAAAAACAGGATCGTAGTCAAACAGCGGGTTAAAATCGACTTCCGACTGATCCTCAGGGTCCGAGGACACCACCAAATCGACCTCTTCGCGACGCAGCGCGCTCATCGCATCAAACGAAAGGCTCGATCGGATATCGACGTCCACATCGGGCCAGACCTTGCGGAACTGTTCCAACACAGGCAGCAGCCATTCGAAACAGGCGTGACACTCCAGCGCGATATGCAGCCGTCCCGCGCGACCGTCTTGCAGACCTTCGAATTCGACCTCCAGATCGGCGAGGATCGGCAAAATCTGTTCCGCCGCCGCCAAGAGCCGCAAACCCGATGCCGACAAACGCAGAGGTTTCGCCCGACGCACGAAGAGTTCGACGCCGGCCTGATCTTCGATCCCTTTGATTTGGTGGCTCAGGGCCGATTGTGTGATGTTCAGCAAATCCGCCGCACGGGCCAACCCGCCCGTGTCATGGATTGCCTTAATCGTGCGAAGATGCCGGATCTCAATGTGCATCATGAACGAACCTCATGATCGTCGTGAAAGTTATGAATTTGTCTCACATCATTTATTTTGCGACAAGGGGGCATCAACAAATAGGTGAATCATGTCGCGCCCCAATGTCTCTTTCGAATTCTTCCCACCCAAATCGCTGGACCAATCGTTCCGCCTGTGGAACTGCGCGACGACCCTTGCTCCGATGGACCCGACCTTTGTGTCTGTGACCTACGGTGCAGGCGGCACAACACGCCAGCTCACTCACGAAGCCGTTGGTGCCATTCACAAAAACATCGGCCTGACTGTGGCAGCGCACCTCACCTGTGTTGAAGCAACCCGCGCCGAAACGCTCGAAATCGCGAATGCTTACGCTGAGGTCGGCGTGACCGAAATCGTCGCCCTGCGCGGTGATGCCCCCAAAGGCGCAGAGAAATTCCGCCCGACCGCAGATGGCTTCCAGTCGTCCATCGAACTGATCGAAGCACTGGCAGACACGGGCAAATTCAAAATCCGCGTTGGTGCCTACCCTGAAAAACACCCAGAATCAGGCGATGCGGCCGCGGACATCGAATGGCTGAAGCGCAAGATTGATGCGGGTGCCACCAGCGCGATCACTCAGTTCTTCTTTGAGGCAGAGACGTTCTTCCGCTTCCGCGACGCCTGCGAAAAAGCGGGCATCGACGCGCCGATCATTCCGGGCATCCTGCCGATTGAAAACTGGAACGGCGCGCGCAAGTTCGCCCAAATGTGCGGCACCTCGATCCCGCAGATCGTTGCGGACGCCTTTGATAACGCGGCCAAAACTGGTTCGACCGACCTCTTGGCGACCGCTCTGGCAACTGAACTATGCGACGACCTGATCCGTGGCGGCGTGAACGACCTGCACTTCTACACGCTGAACAAACCGGACCTGACCCGCGACGTTTGCCATGCTTTGGGTGTGACCCCTCAGGTCAAACTCGAAAACGTGGCCTGATCCCATCCATCAGGCCTCGGGCCCGCTCTGTATCAGAGCGGGCTTTTTCGTGTCCAACCCACGGTCCGCGACGGTGTCATGCAACCGTTCGGACGGATCACGCCCAACCTTGCGGCGGTGACGCGACCAAAACAGTTTACCCCATTGCGCCCATGTGCCGACCGATGGCGCGGTCACATCGCAGGGGAACCGATCCCGCCACCCGTCGGGCAAGGGCAGCCCCTGCCCTTCGAGCCGATCCAGCAGCCAAACGAGCGGGATATTCGAAAGGGGCCGCACATCCATGCGCCCACCCAATTGTCCACCAACATCGCCATGGGTGCCCTTGAACCAAACCTGTTCAATCTGCCCGTTCCAACGGTTTTGCGGCGCCCATATCTCTGGCAAGAATGCATCGCGGGTTTCATCCAAGGCCAATGCATGAAACGCCGACCGAACACAGGGCTCCAACCCGTCCGAATGGAAACTGTGCCGCTTTTCCTCAAACTTCCACAGGATCGGCAGCCGAAGCCCCAGTGATTTCACCGTATCCCACACGCCGATCGCCGCCACATCGGCAGAGCGATCACAGTAGAGTTCCTTGAACCTGCGGGCAAAAGGGCTGCGTGCGCCGTGGGTGTAATAGCGGTAGGCCAGTTTGACATGCCGTTCGGTCGCGTCGTGGTGTTTGACGATCCCCACCCGCTGGATCACCCCCGCGAGCGACCGCACGGCGAAAGCCCCGCGTGAATAGCCGATCAGGATAATCCGATCCCCAGGGTGCCAGCGCGAACATAAGACCCCGTAGGCCCGTTCGATCTGCCGATTGATCCCGCGCCCTGCGATGACACCAAAGGTTTCCGTCCAATCGCGCCACTGAATCCCCGCCTCGTAATAGACGGTCAAATTGGCCTTATGCCCCGCCTCGCGGAGCAGTTTGAACGTCAGACCCGCGTTGGTTTCAAAACCCTCGGCCAAGCTCGACATCGTCCCGTCGAGGATCACAACATGGGTCGCCTGTCCACGCTTGCGCCCACCGCCCTCTTCGCTGCGAGGACGACGGTTAAGGAGACCTAAAACCCAATCACGAATGGCCACTTTGTTCCCTTTGGTGAACAGGTTATGCCGTTACGCCTCAGCCTAACGCACAACCCAACAGTGTCCAGCCTAGTGATAGGGCGCGCACAAATCCTTTACTGTAATGGGATCAGAAAGGCCGTAGCCGTTGAACCGCGTGGTGACGCCCGTGACATAGGCGCCCATCGACCAAAACACGATCCAATCGCCCTCAGTCAGTCCCTCGGGCAAAGCCAGAGGATCGCGTAATTGGTCAAGGCTATCGCAGGTCGGCCCAAAGGCCCGCAAGCCCTGCCGCGCAGTATCACGCCAATCACCCTCAGCGCGCATGACGGCCAAGGCAGGCGCGGGCATCGACACCATTTCGGACAGGCCGCCGTAAATCCCATCGGTGAGGTAAACGCTCTGCCCACGAATGGATTTCACCTGAACGGCATAGGCGAAACTATCCGCCACGAGGCCCCGCCCCGGTTCGCAGATCAACGTCGGACGCACAGCAAAAGCCGACATCGCTTCGCGGATCGCGGCAAAGAACGGCTCTAGCGGTTTCGGCGATCCATCGCGCGACGCAGGAAAACCGCCGCCGACGTTCAAACGGTCCAACGTCACGCCCGCCCGCTCTGCAATTTGTGCCGCCGCGTGGATGTAGGTCACATAGGCCGCTGGGTCCGTGCATTGCGTGCCGACGTGGAAGGTCAGTGCCAATGGCCGACCCGAGGTCGCGACATGGCGCAACAAATCGACCGCGTGATCGACCTCTGCGCCGAATTTCGCGCCGAAATCATAGGCTGCGCCTGCGACAGGCAGTTTGAACCGCACAGCGACCTCTGCGGCGGGCGACACACCCGCAGCGACCAGCTTTTCATACTCTGACAGCGTATCGACCGACCACGACACAACGCCCGCCGCGATGCCTGCAGCAATTTCGGCCTTGCTCCGCACGGGGTTGTTGTAATGCATCGGCGCATCAGGGCAGATCCGACGGATCAGCGCGATTTCATCAGGCGAGGCCACATCGAATCCGTCCAAGCCCCCAGCACACAGACGCCGCAGCACGTCTTCGGTAGGGTTCGCCTTAACCGCATAGGTCACAAGTCCCGGAAACCCGCGCCGAAATTCGGCCAGCCGAGCATCCAGACGGTCGGGCGCAAAGAAATGCACGGGCGTGGTGTCGGACCGTGTCTTAAGCACATCCGCAATGGTTTGGGCCTCTACGGGCTGTTGATACATCTGCCTCTCCTGTTCGCTTTCCTCCAGTGTTCGCGAAAATTCAGACGATGTGTCGTGGCAGATTGAACAAAATGACTCTCCTTTTCGGCAAAATGACGGTATCATCGACGATATGACAGAACTGGACAGCACTGACCGCGCCGTGATCGCGGAACTCACCCGAAACGCCCGCCTGCCCGTCGCTAAGATCGCGCAGACGCTCGGACTGGCACGCACGACCGTTCAGGCCCGCATTGATCGGCTGGAACGGACGGGCGTGATTGCGGGCTACAGCTTACGGCTCTCGGATCAGGTGCAACGCAGCACCATTCGGGCGACCGTACTGATCCATATCCGCCCTTCTGCACAGGCGGCGGTGTTGGTGCAGTTGAAACGGATGTCCTCGGTTGAGGTGGTGCATACGACCTCTGGTCGGTTCGACCTCTGCGCCCAATTGCGCACGGGATCGACGCTCGAACTAGATCAAACGCTCGACAAAATCGGAGAGATTGACGGCGTTCAGGCAATGGAGAGCCTTATCCACCTCTCAACCCGCATCAACCGCGCAGTTTAACGCCCTTCGCCCTTTCCCTTTCGGCCCCTTTTGGCTAATCCACAGGGCAAGACCAGAAGGGATCATAAAGATGGCGATGGAAAAGACCTTTGACGCGGCCGAAGCCGAGGCCCGCATTTACAAAAAGTGGGAAGACGCAGGCGCATTTGCGGCTGGCGCGAACAAATCGCGCGACGAAACCTTTACCATCATGATCCCGCCGCCGAACGTGACGGGCGCACTGCACGTGGGCCACGCGTTCAACAACACGCTGCAGGATATTCTGATCCGTTGGCACCGTATGCGCGGCTTTGACACGCTCTGGCAGCCGGGGCAGGACCACGCAGGGATCGCGACCCAGCTTCAGGTCGAAAAGATGCTCGCCGCGACGGGCCAACCGGGTCGTCGTGATCTGGGCCGTGAGGCATTCCTCGACAAGGTTTGGGAATGGAAAGGCCAATACGGCAACACGATCATCAGCCAACTGAAACGTCTGGGTTCGTCCTGCGATTGGTCGCGCAACGCGTTCACCATGTCGGGTGCTCCGAACGCCCCTGCTGGCGAAGAAGGCAACTTCCACGACGCCGTGATCAAAGTCTTTGTCGAAATGTACAACAAGGGTTTCATCTACCGCGGCAAGCGTCTGGTGAACTGGGACCCGCATTTTGAAACTGCTATTTCCGACCTCGAAGTTGAGAACATCGAAACCGACGGCCATATGTGGCACTTCAAATACCCGCTGGCGGGTGGCGAGACCTACACCTACGTCGAAAAAGACGAGGATGGGAATGTCACATTTAGCGAGGAGCGCGATTACATCTCTATCGCGACGACCCGCCCTGAAACCATGCTGGGCGATGGCGCGGTTGCGGTGCACCCTGATGACGAACGCTATGCGCCGATCGTCGGCAAGCTCTGCGAAATCCCTGTTGGTCCGAAAGAACAGCGCCGCCTGATCCCGATCATCACCGACGAATACCCCGATATGGCCTTTGGCTCGGGTGCGGTGAAAATCACGGGCGCACACGACTTTAACGACCACGAAGTCGCAAAGCGTGGCAACATCCCGCAATATCGTCTGATGGACACCCGTGGCGCGATGCGTGCCGATGGTGCGCCTTACGCCGAGGAAGCCGCGAAAGCCGCCGAATACGCAGCGGGCAAAGCATTCACCGTTCAGGAAATCGACGCGATCAACCTCGTGCCCGAAGAATACCGTGGCCTCGACCGTTTTGAGGCGCGTGAAAAGGTCGTTGCTGCGATCACTGCAGAGGGCCTCGCCGTGATGACCGTTGCGACGGACCCGCGTCTAGGCAAGGCCGCGCTGAAGGCAGATGCCGAGGGCGCAGATGCGCTGGTTCCACTGGTCGAAGCAAAGCCGATCATGCAGCCGTTCGGCGACCGTTCGAAAGTTGTCATCGAACCGATGCTGACCGACCAATGGTTCGTTGAAACCTCGAAAATCGTTGGCCCTGCGCTGGATGCCGTCCGCAATGGCGACATCAAGATCATGCCAGAGTCGGGTGAAAAGACCTATTACCACTGGCTCGAAAACATCGAACCGTGGTGTATCTCGCGCCAACTGTGGTGGGGTCACCAGATCCCTGTGTGGTATGACGCAGAAGGCAACGCCTATTGCGCCCCGACAGAAGCAGAGGCCGTTGCGCAATCGGGTGGCAAATCGCTCACCCGTGACCCCGACGTGCTCGACACGTGGTTCTCGTCGGGTCTGTGGCCGATCGGCACGCTGGGCTGGCCGAACTGGGACGAGAGCACCTCGAAATACTTCTCGACCGATGTGTTGGTGACGGGTCAGGACATCCTGTTCTTCTGGGTTGCCCGCATGATCATGATGCAGCTCGCTGTTGTTGACGAAATCCCGTTCCACACCGTCTACCTGCACCAGCTCGTCCGCGACGAGAAGGGCAAGAAGATGTCGAAAACCACGGGCAACGTGATCGACCCGCTGGTGATCATTGATGAATACGGCGCAGACGCGCTGCGGTTCACCAATGCGTCGATGGCAGCGATTGGCGGCGTTCTGAAACTGTCCGAGGACCGCATCAAAGGCTACCGCAACTTTGGCACCAAACTGTGGAACGCGTCGCGTTTCGCTGAGATGAACGGTGCGGTGCATGGCGCGACTGAAATCCCGACCGCAACGGCGACCGTGAACAAGTGGATCATCGGTGAAACCGCTCGTGTCCGCGAAGAGGTCGACGCCGCGATTGAGGCCTACCGCTTTAACGATGCAGCCAATGCGCTCTACGGCTTTGTCTGGGGCAAGGTCTGCGACTGGTATGTCGAATTCTCGAAGCCGCTGATCATGGACGGCGACGACGCAGTCAAAGCCGAAACGCAAAAGGTCATGGGCTGGGTCATCGACCAATGTCTGATCCTCCTGCACCCCTTCATGCCCTTCATCACCGAAGAGCTCTGGGGCACGCTGGCCGACAACCGTTCGAAAATGCTCGTCCACGCCGACTGGCCGACCTACACCGCCGCCGATCTGGTGGACGATGCGGCAGACGCCGAACTGAACTGGGCAATCTCGTTGATCGAAGGCATCCGTTCGGCACGCGCACAGATGAACGTGCCTGTGGGTCTGTATGTCCCCGTGGTCATGCAAGAGGCCGACGCGGGCGCTAAGGCTGCTCTGGCGAACAACCAAACGCTCATCACCCGTCTGGCCCGCATCGGCGACATCACCGAATCCGCAGAAGCCCCCAAAGGGTCGATCACAATCACCACCAAGGGCGCGACCTTTGCGCTGCCACTGGCAGACATCATCGACGTGGCCGCTGAAAAAGCCCGCGTGGAAAAGGTCTTGGGCAAGCTGCAAAAGGAACTCGGGGGTCTACGTGGCCGCCTGAACAACCCGAAATTTGCAGAAAGCGCCCCAGAAGAAGTGATCGAAGAAACCCGCACCAACCTCGCCCTGCGCGAAGAAGAAGAGGCCCAGTTGAAAGCCGCTCTGGCACGTTTGGCCGAAATCGGCTGATCGGGTTGATCAATGGTAAAGAAGGGGCGGTCCATCGGGCCGCCCTTTTTCTATGCGGTTCTCGTTTTGACACCGCGACAAACAGTCTGCCCGCGCATAACCCCGTGGACGCGGTGCGAAAATTCACCCTAAACTCTGCCAAACGCCGCCAGTTCGCGGCCCCGATCAAGGAGAGGTCGGGCACGTAGGGGAGAGAGTTATGACCGCCATTCCGTCCATTTATGACGCGGGCCTAGACCGCAATGCCGCCAACCACGCAGCGCTGACCCCGCTGTCGTTCATTGCCCGCACCGTATCTGTGTATCCCGATTATCTGGCCGTAGTACACGGGGACCGTCGTCTGACATGGCGCGAAACCTATGCCCGCATGTGCCGCATCGGATCGGCATTGAACAAACGCGGCATTGGCAAGGGCGACACCGTGTCGATCATCGCGGCCAACACCCCAGAGATGTTCGAATCCCACTTTGCCGTGCCAATGTCGGGCGCGGTTCTGAACACCATCAACACGCGGCTCGAGGCAGAGACCATCGGCTTTATCCTGTCGCACGCGGAATCCAAGGTCGTCATGGTCGACCCAGAGTTCGCCGAAGTCGTCGACCGCGCGATCAAGATCAGTGGCCGCGATATGCTGGTCATCGACCTTGAGGACGCGATGTATGACGGTCCCGTCCACAAGATCGGCAGCATGACCTACGACGACCTTCTGGCCGAAGGCGACGAGGATTTTGACTGGCAGATGCCAGCCGACGAATGGGATGCGATTTCGCTGAACTACACTTCGGGCACAACGGGCAACCCCAAGGGCGTTGTCTATCACCACCGTGGTGCCGCGCTGAACGCGATGGGCAATATCCTGACATGGGGGATGCCGAACCATTCACGCTACCTCTGGACGCTGCCGATGTTCCACTGCAACGGCTGGTGTTTCCCGTGGACCATCGCCGCGATGGCGGGCGTCTGCGTCTGTCTGCGGGCTGTGCGTGTCGAACCGATCTTCCAATTGATCCGCGACGAAAAGGTCACCCACTTCTGCGGCGCACCTATCGTTCTGAATATGTTGGCGAGCGCACCGGACGAGCTGAAAGACTTTACCCACGAGGTCAAAGTCATGACCGCAGCCGCCCCGCCCCCCGCCTCTGTCATCGCCAAGATGGAAGCAATGGGCGTGCAGGTCACCCATGCCTACGGCCTGACCGAATGCTACGGCCCGTCTGTGTCTTGCGCATGGAAAGAGGAATGGAACGAGGAAACGCCGAACGATCAGGCAAAACTGAAATCGCGTCAGGGCGTGCGGTATCACGTGCTCGACGGTTTGATGGTGGCCGATGCCGAAACGATGGAGCCGACACCGAAAGACGGCAAAACCATCGGTGAGATCTTCATGCGCGGCAATATCGTGATGAAAGGCTACCTCAAGAACCCAACCGCGACCGCCGAGGCGTTTCGTGGTGGCTGGTTCGCGACGGGCGATTTGGCCGTGATGCACCCCGATGGGTATCTAGAGATCAAAGACCGCTCTAAGGACATCATCATTTCGGGTGGCGAGAATATCTCTTCGATCGAGATCGAGGATGTTCTCTACCGTCACCCCGCCGTGTCCGAGGCCGCAGTGGTTGCAAAACCTGACGAAAAATGGGGCGAAACGCCCTGTGCCTTTGTTGACCTGCGGGCCGGTGCGACGGTCACCGCCGAAGAGCTGATCGCCTTCTGCCGCGAAAACATGGCGCACTTTAAGGCGCCCAAAACGCTGATCTTTGGGCCGTTGCCAAAGACCTCAACAGGTAAGGTGCAGAAATACGTGCTACGTAACCGCGCCGCCCAAGAGGGTTAAGCGCGCGTAACCTTGGCCTCGCCGGCGGTCATTTCGCCGTCGGCGCGGTCGAACCGAAGGTAGGCGATGCCTTTGCCGCCCGACACGGTGTGCAACACGCCCGCCTCTTTGTCGCCCGCCATGATCGGCGTGCCCGCCTCTGCCGCACCATCGACCAGCACTCGGACAAGACCCTTTTTCAACTCGGTCTTGTGCTTCATCCGTGCGGTGACCTCTTGGCCGACATAGCAGCCTTTCTTGAAATCGACGCCGTTCAGCCGATCAAAGCCCTGCTCGAGGATGTAGCTATCGGGGCCAAGCTCCACACCTGTTTCAGGGATCAGATGTTCAATCCGCAGCGCGGCCCAATCGGTGCCATCATCGCCCCCCTCAGCCCCATAGAGCCGCCAGCCCAGTGCCGCGTCTCGCGGGTCGGTCAGGGCACCCTCTGGCGCATCGCCCGTGCCGCGTTTGACTTGCAGGTCGGTCGCTGCAATCTGCACATCGGCCCGCAGACGATACATCGTCAGGCGTTGCATCAGCCCCGCCGCGAGAGGCGTCGCCACGTCGATCAGGATGCGATCCGCCTGCCCGACCATAAAGAAATCCGCCAGATATTTACCCTGCGGCGTCAACAACGCCGCATAGGCGATCCCCTCGGTCGGGGTGCGGAGGTCATTTGTCGTCAGCCCATGCAGGAATTTAACACGGTCGCTGCCAGTCACGGCCAGAATGGTTCTGTCGGTCATCGGTTTTCCCTAAGTCGTTAGGGGTGGATATAGGGCTCAGTCTTCGGTTTTGAACTGCAGACGATAGAGATCGGCGTAAATTCCGCCACGCGCCAACAATTCGTCATGCGTGCCTTGGTCCATCACGCGGCCACGGTCCATCACGACGATGCTGTCAGCATTGCGGACGGTAGACAGACGGTGCGCGATGACCAGCGTGGTGCGGCCTTCGGACAGGGTCTCTAGTGCGCTTTGAACGATCTGTTCGCTCTTGGTATCGAGCGCCGAGGTCGCCTCGTCCAACAAAAGGATCGGCGTGTTGCGGACAAGCGCCCGCGCAATCGCGACCCGTTGACGTTGGCCGCCTGACAGGTTCGACCCACGCGGCCCCGCAGGGCTGTTTAGACCGTCCGACAAACGCGGCAAGAAGTCCGACACATGGGCGGCGGTCAGCGCGCGCTCAATGCTCGCCTCGTCCAGATCACGACCCAAAAGGATGTTGTCCCGCAGGGTTTCATCAAACAGCGCAGCGTCCTGACTGACGACAGAGAAGAGCCCCCGCAGATCAGCTAACCCCATAGCGCGGTTATCGACACCACCAATCGTCACGAGACCCGAGGCTGGATCAACCAGTCGGGTCAGCACGTTAAAGACCGTCGATTTACCCGCACCCGACGACCCGACCAGAGCCGTGGTTTTACCCGCCGCAGCGGTAAAGGTTGCACCCTGAAGGACGGGCAGATCACCATAGGCGAGGTGCACATCGTTCAAACGAATTTCTGGGGCACCCATTGGCGCCGCAGCAACGGTCGCAGGCGAGGAAATCGCTGGAGTGATGTTCAGAATTTCGCGGACACGGTTGGCGCTGACGGCGGCGGATTGCGCCGCCCCCGACAGTTGCCCCAAACGGCGCAGCGGATCAAAAACCAGCGCCATCGCGGTGAAGAACGCCATGAATTCGCCCACGGTTTTGTCGCCCGCGATGATCTGCGAGCCGCCATACATCAGCACCACAAAGAACCCGACGCCCGTCATCAAATCGATGATGCCGGGGATCATCGCCATGCCGAATGTCGCCTTCACCTCGGCTCGCACGCGGCCCTTGGTCAGTTTGGTGTAGCGGCCCTGCTGGTAGTCTTCGAGGGTGTTGAGCTTGATCGGGTTGATGCCGTGGAACACCTCGTCGAGCTGTGTCGACATCTTAGTCGCCAGTTCCCGCGCGGCTTGGGTTTTGCGGCGAATATAGCCCTGCACAGCGAGCGAAGGCAGAACCAGAACAGGCAGACCGATCAGCGCCGCCAGCGTCCATTTCCAATCGAGCGACAGCGCCACCCCAAAGAGCCAGATCACCGACACACCATCCCGCACCACGTTGGTGATGATGTTCGTCCAGACGGTGCCAATATTGGCAACATCGCCCTGAACTCGTTCGATCAAACTCCCCGGAGGGTTCGACTGGTGAAACGACATATCGAGCCGCATCAGATGCGCCAGCAGGTCGCCACGCATCCAGCCCGAAATCTTTTCGATCACCGATTTCATCACGACCTTCTGCGCGACAGAGGTCACAGCCCGCACGGTAAAGATCACGAAAATAGCGATCCCGACCGACCACAGCGCAGAGGATTCACCTGCCACCAGCACATTGTCGAACATCGGTTTCATAACCAGAGACAACACGCCGACCATAGAGCCTTCGATCACCATCAAAAGCGCAGCCCCAAGCAGGCTCCCCGATTGACGGCGGAGGTAGTTTGCCCAGAACCAGCGCAGAAGGCTGCCAACGGGTAGTTTCGTGTCTGACACTGTTATCCCTTTCGGTCTCTTGTCTTCGGGATACCGATAAACCGTTCGTATGGAAAGACTTCGCCGATTGACGCGGCGGGAAGCCGCGTTAGTGTCACGGTGATTTTTGAATAGGTGATCAGAATGTCTCTTTCCAACGGCCGCCCCTACCTTGCCATCCCTGGACCTTCGGTTCTGCCGGATCGTGTGGTGCAAGCGATGATGCGGCCCTCGCCCAATATTTATCAGGGCGAACTGGTCGATATGACGGCCACCATCATCCCTGACCTGAAATCCGTTGCCCGCACCACAGGTCATGTGGCGATCTACATCGCCAACGGTCACGGTGTATGGGAGGCAGCACTGTCGAACGTCCTGTCACGAGGCGATAAAATCCTCGTTCTGGTCACGGGGCGGTTTGGGCATGGCTGGGCCGAAATGGCGCGTGGTCTGCACCTCGACCTAGAGGTGATGGATTTCGGGCAGCAGGCCTCTATCGACCTGAACCAAGTCGAAACCCGCCTGAAGGCCGACACTGACCACAGCATTAAGGCCGTTCTGGCGGTGCATGTGGACACCTCAACCTCGATCAAGAACGACATTGCGGGCGTGCGTCAGGCGATGGATGCGGCGGGGCACCCTGCTGTTTTGATGGCGGATTGCATCGCGTCGATGGGCTGCGATCGGTTCGAGATGGACGCTTGGGGCGCGGATGTCACCATCGCCGCTAGCCAAAAGGGTCTGATGACACCTGCGGGTTTGGGCTTTGTATGGTTCAACGACCGCGCGGCTGCGGCTCGTGAAAGCGCTGATCTGGCGACGCGGTATTGGGACTGGAAACCGCGCGTTTCGCCAGAGATGTTCTACCAGCACTTTGCAGGCACCCCGCCGACGCATCACCTCTTTGGGCTGCGTGCGGCCTTGGACCTGATCAACGAAGAAGGCATCGAACAAGTTTGGGCGCGTCACGAAACGCTCGCCCGCGCGGTTTGGGCTGCGGTCGAGGCATGGGGTCAGGGCGGTGAAATGCGGCTCAACATGGCGGACCCTGCGGGGCGCGGCCATTCGGTGACGTCGATCTACCTCGGTGGCAATGACGCCGACCGTCTGCGCCACTGGTGCGAAGAACATGCGGGCGTGACGCTGGGCATTGGACTTGGGCGTGAACCAACTTCGGCGTGGTTCCGTATCGGCCACATGGGTCACGTAAACGCACATATGGTGCTGGGCACCTTGTCGGTGATTGATGCGGGCCTCAAGGCACTGCAAATCCCGCATGGGGACGGCGCGCTTTCAGCAGCAACTTCGGTGGTCGCGGGGGTTTAACCCCGCGCCTCGGCCAAGGCATCTGGCAGGGCCGAGGCCAAAAGGTCGAGGTCATGCTCCGTGCCGCAGCTGATCCGAATGCAGCGATCTTGCGGCGCGACGAACGGCATCCGCACAAACAGCCCACGGCGCAAAAGGCCGTTCAGAACATTGCGGGCAAAGGCCCCGTCCTGTCCGCAATCCACGCAGACGAAATTGGTGGCCGAGGGCACAGAGGTCAGCCCGTTGTCCGCCGCAATCGCAGCGATCCGATCACGGGCCTCTGCCACTTGCCCGACCACATGGCCCAACCATTCGCGATCCTGAAACGCAGCCAAAGCGCCCGCTTGCGCCACATTTCCCATCCCGAAATGGTTCCGCACACGGTCAAAGCCCGCGATCAGCTCTTTGCCGCCAACCGCATAGCCGACCCGCAGCCCCGCCAAAGCGAACGCCTTTGAAAAGGTACGCATCCGAATAAAACGTGGATCAACGGGCAGGTCCAAGGCCGTGCCTTCGGGCGCAAAGTCGATATAGGCCTCGTCCACGATCAGCAGCGCCCCTTCGGGCAGGCGATCCACCATGCGGGCAATGACCTCACCACGGTGATGGGTGCCCATCGGGTTATCAGGGTTCGCGATATAGATCAGCTTTGCGCCGACCTCTGCAGCCTTCGCGATCAGGGCATCGGGGTCCTCGTGGTCGCCCTTGAACGGGACCTTGTGCAGCACACCACCGTAGCCCGCGACGTGATAATTGAACGTTGGATACGCCCCGTCCGAGGTCACAACCGCGTCCCCTTCGGCTACCATCAACCGCACCAACATGCCCAAAAGCCCGTCGATACCTTCGCCAATCGCGATGTGCTCTACGGTCGTGCCGTGATGCGCGGCAATCGCAGCCTTTAGGTCGTAGCTTTCGGAATCACCGTATTTCCATGCCTCAGATGCGGCGGCTTGCACGGCGGCGATGGCCTTGGGCGACGGGCCAAAGACGTTTTCGTTCGCACCAATCCGCGCGGCAAAGGGACGGCCACTGGCACGCTCCATCACTTCAGCCCCGACAAAGGGCACAGTGGCAGGAAGCGATGCGATGAGCGGGGTAAATCGGGGGGCGTTTGTCATGGTGACAACATGGTTAACCGCCCTGCCCCACACCATGCAAGCAAAGACAAAGGGCGCGAGATTTTTCCCGCGCCCTTCGTTCAAATCACCAAAACGAACCGATTAGGCGCGTTCGGAATATTCCATCGAGTCGGTGTTCACGATGATCATCTCGTCGGTCGCGATGAACGGCGGAACCATGATGCGCACGCCGTTGTCGAGGATCGCTGGCTTGTAAGAGTTCGCAGCGGTCTGGCCTTTAACAACCGGCTCCGTCTCAACGATCTTGCAGGTGACTTTCTGCGGGATCGAAACGCCGAGAGCTTCTTCGCCGTAGTATTCGACGGTTGCGGTCATGCCGTCCTGCAGGAACGGACGACGTTCGCCCAAGAGTTCCGAGTCGATCTCGACCTGTTCAAAGGTTTCAGTGTCCATGAACACCAGACGACCGTCGGTTTCATAAAGGAACTGCTGGTCCTTCTGGTCGAGGCGCACGCGCTCTACCTTGTCTTCGGACCGGAAACGTTCGTTCAGCTTGCGGCCATCACGAATGTTTTTCATTTCGACCTGCGCAAATGCGCCGCCTTTACCGGGTTTCACGTGACCCACTTTAACAGCAGCCCACAGACCGCCTTCGTGTTCAAGGATGTTACCTGGTTTAATTTCGTTACCGTTGATTTTGGGCATCGGACATTTATCTCGATTATGTGACTGGTGGTTGCCGGAAAGCGGCGAGCCCCTATATCGGAACAACAAACCGGCGTTTAGGCGCTAGATATGCCAAAACTGTGGATTTACCTATGCAGATAGTGCATAGCTGCCATTCCAAATCAAGACCCCCGAATCGGATCAAAATAGGCATATTGCGCTGCACGCCGTAACCACAAGAGCAAAAACAACAAAGGACGCGAAATGGCTGATTTCGTAGATGGCACCGCTTTCAACAACGAACAGGGCAACCGTGCACGCAAACTCTTTGCTGCTGTTGTTCTCGCTGCGTTGGATGACGCGATTGCTGATGACAAAAAGTACGGCAATGGTCCGGAACAGATCGCACGTTGGGCGCGGTCGCGTGATGGCCGTGAAGTTTTGTCCTGCGCTGGCATCGACCCGAACGAACGTGTTGTGAAGGGTCTGATGGAATTCGTTGGTAAAGGTATCCGTACCTCTGTTGCGCTGTCGCGCGAAGAGAGCGAACGCCGCAACGCTGCTGCACAAGACGAAGCCGCCTAAGGTTTTATGTATCGGGCCTCTCGCCCACCCAAACGCAAACGCGGTCCTCTGCTCGGGCCGCGTTTTCGTTTTTGAGGGTCCGCGTGCCGCATCGGGGCTTTCGCGAACTCCTGCCCCACCGTAGAACAGGCGCCATGGCAAAGGCGATTATGATTCAGGGTGCTGGCTCCAACGTGGGGAAATCCATGGTGGTGGCTGGCCTATGTCGCGCCTTTCGCAAACGTGGCCTCTCGGTCGCGCCGTTCAAACCGCAGAACATGTCGAACAACGCCGCTGTCACCTCTGACGGCGGAGAGATTGGTCGCGCACAGGCGCTTCAGGCGCTGGCCTGTGGGTTGGCGCCGCATACGGACATGAACCCTGTCTTGCTCAAACCCGAAACGGATGTAGGCGCACAGGTGATCGTGCAGGGCAAACGGCTGACCACGCTCAAGGCGCGCGATTACGGCAAGATGAAGTCGACGCTCATGGTGTCTGTCCTCGACAGCTTTCATCGTTTGGCGCAAGCGCATGACCTGATCATCATCGAAGGCGCAGGATCGCCCGCCGAAGTGAACCTGCGGGACGGCGACATCGCAAATATGGGCTTTGCCGAGGCCGCTGGCGTCCCCGTCATCCTCTTTGGCGACATTGACCGTGGCGGCGTGATTGCGCAGCTGGTCGGCACTCATGTCATCCTGCCCGAAGACGACCGCAATCGGATCAAAGGCTTTGGCATCAACAAATTTCGTGGTGACACCAGCCTCTTTGCCGAGGGAATGACCGCGATTGTGGCCCATACGGGCTGGGCCCCTCTGGGTATCCTGCCGTGGTTCGATCAGGCATGGCGTCTGCCCGCCGAGGACGTGATGGACCTCAAGGGTCGCCCCGGTGGCGCGTTCAAAATCGCCGTGCCGCGCCTCAATCGGATCGCGAATTTCGACGACCTCGACCCGCTGTCCGCTGAACCCAATGTGACTGTTGAGATCGTTGAGGCTGGCCGCCCCCTGCCCGCCGATGCCGACCTCATTCTGATCCCTGGCAGCAAATCGACCATCGCCGACCTCGCGCATTTCCGCGCCCAAGGCTGGGATATCGACCTGCAAGCCCATATCCGCCGTGGCGGTCGTGTGCTGGGGATTTGTGGCGGGTATCAGATGCTTGGCCGTGAAATCCGCGATGATGACGGGATTGAAGGCGTACCCTCGCGCGTTGCGGGCCTCGGCCATTTGGATGTGGTCACAGAGATGAAGCCGCACAAGCGCCTCACCCTCTCAAACGCCCGCCATATCGAAAGCGGCGAGCCTGTCACTGGCTATGAAATCCACATCGGCGAAACGGACGGACCAGATCGCGATCGCGCATGGCTAACGCTGGATGGACGCGGCGAAGGGGCGCAGAGCAAGAATGGCCTTGTCCAAGGCTGCTATATCCACGGGCTATTTGCCGCTGATGGGTTCCGCGCCGAATACCTGCGCAGCTTTGGCATCCGTTCCGAGGCGCACTATGACCAAAGCGTTGAGGACGCGTTGGACGCATTGGCCCAGCACATGGAAACGCATTTAGATGTGGATATGGTGGCCGAACTGGCCGCGCCCGTGACTTATTCGAATTCCTGAGACGACAGGACGCGATAAATCTCACGACGGACCAGTTTGCGCACGTTGCGCGTGATCCGTTCGCCCAATGCCCCCTGAAGTTCAGAGCGCACGATCTCTGTCACCATCTGGCGCAGTTTGTCCTCATCAATGAGGGCACCACCGTCGAGATATTCGTCGATCTGCCCATCGAGGTCCGATAGATCGGGATCATCGCTGGCAACGACTTGATCATCGTCTTGCGCGGTGGGTTCGTCCTGCAAATCAGCGGTCAGAACATCAGCATCGTCGACGGTCGCGCTGCGCAGCGACGGAAACGGTTCGGGCGTGTCGATCAGATCTTCGACGTTATCGCCTTCGGGTTCCCAATCTTGATGTTCTGACTTGGTAACGGCTTGTTCCAACTCAGCAATCATCTGTTCCAGCTCTGTCATCGCAGAGCCCTCTTGCGGGGCCTCTTTGACCGGCGCGGGCGAAGGTTCAACCACGCGCAACGCAGGCGTCAGAACGAATTTTTCGGGCTGAGGATCGAAATGGTCAGGCTCTGCCACGTCTTCGGGAACGGAGTGCGGCGCGGGCTGCGCCGACCACTCGTTATCCGACACCAGACGGCGGATAGAAGATAGGACATCTTCGATCTCTACATTTGCGCGTTGGTCAGACATAACGATTTTCCTGCTCACTCAATGGTGAGTGTAACGAAAGCTACGCTCTCAGACAACCGACACGACGCGCTTGGCTGGGTAAATTATTCCAGCGCCTGCAAAACGCGGTCGAGCGCACGGCCTTGGGCCGAGGAACGGATGGGCGCGTTTGCAACCATGTTGTAGTGGCCTTCAACATCATACTGGGTCACAGGCAGGTTCAAATGCTCTGCCGTCAAAAGACCCGTTGCGTAGAGAATGTTGTAGCTGGCCAGAACGACATTGGCGTTTGCCTGAACCAAGTTCGCCCGTGCATCGAGCAAGGATTGTTCGGCGTTCAACACGTCAATCGTTGTGCGCGACCCAGCGGCGGCCTCTTCGCGGACACCATCAAAGGCAAGCTGCGCTGCCGCAACGCCCTGACGATAGGCATCCGACGCAGCCACAGCCGCACGGTAGTTCGAGAACGCATTTGTCACGCCCTGCTCAACGCTCAGCGTCGTCAGATGCAGACCAGCACGCGCTTGATCGCGCTGCGCGCTGGCCTTGCGGACCGCGCTAGAGATCGCACCACCTGCGTAGATCGGACCAGAGACCGACACGCCATAAGAGGTGCTGTCGTTAAAGCTGCCACCATCGACGCGGCGTTCAGTAAAGGACGCGCTCAGATCAACGGAAGGCATGTTCGACGCTTGCGCGATGCGAACACCCAGTTCAGCCGCCGCAATCGCGTGCTGGACCGAAAGGATCGACGGGTGCGCACGCAGTGCGTATTCGGTTGCCGCATCTTGCGTCATGCCAACATCCGCACGCGGCGCGCTTTGCAGCGAAACAGGTGCGGTGCCGACGGCGACACGGTATTGTTCTTGGGCTTGGATCAAATCACCCTGCGCAACGGCCAAAAGGCTGCGAGCAGAGGCAAGCTGCGCCTCGGCCAGTGACACGTCGGTGCGGGTCACTTCACCTACGCTGAAACGGTCCTGCGCGGCACGAAGTTCTTCGGACAGCACGCGGACGTTCGATTGACGCAGGTTTACGAATTCTTGCGCGGTGCGCACACCCAGATAGGCGGAAATCGCAGAGAGCAGAACGTTTTGCTCTGCCGCAACGAGGTCTTCACGCGCACCCAGAACGAGTTCTTTGCTCGCATCGAGTGCTAGCTTGTTCGCGCCGCCTTGATACAGGGTCAGTTGCGAAATCAGGCTGTAGGTTTCGGTCCAAACATCGGTCGACGACGACGCGGTCGCGCCATGCGTCGCGTTCGCGCTATAAGACAACGTGGGCCGCAACGACGCCATCGCAGAGGCGACATCTTCGTCAGCAGCACGCAGAACCGCGCGGTTTTGATCCAAGAGACCACTGGAATTATACGCCGAAACCAGCGCGCCACCCAGCGTTTCAGCAAAGGCAGCGGGAGAGGTAACAATCAGCGCGACGACGGCGGCCGCAGAGGCAAAAGTTTTTCGAAACATAGCAATTCCTTTATGCTTTTGGGCCTCTTCACGCAACCGCCGAAATCGCGGCAAATTGTCAAAGGGCGAATTCTGCTTTCTTAGCGAACCCAGTCAAAACAGGCGCGCCAGCGTTAAACGCCATACGCCAGTTAATCCGTTGGTCCATTTTGTAACCAATACGGACAACGCCCAGATCGCCTTCTGCAAAGATAGATACGATGCGACCACCGTCTTTCAACTGCGCGAGCAGAGAATCAGGCAGCACTTCGACTGCGCCTTGCAGGATGATGACATCGTAAGGGCCAGACTTTGCAGCGCCCTCAGAAAGAGCGCCAGAGATGATCGCCGCGTTATCAATGCCCTGCTCAGAGAGAATCGATTGAGCCTCTTCCGCGCGGGATTCGTCGTCTTCGACGCCGATCACGAACTCGGCCATGTGCGCGAGAACAGCGGTGGAGTAGCCCAGACCCGGCGCGATATCGAGGATCACTTCGGTCGGTTTGATGTCCAAAACATCGAGCATCTTTGCCAATGTACGCGGCTCCAGCAGCACACGACCGCCACCAATATCGAGGTTTTCGCCAATATAGGCGGCCTCACGCATGGTGGAGGGCACGAATGCCTCACGTGGAACCGATAGCATCGCGTCGATGATCGGGAATTTTGTTACGTCCGATGGACGCACTTGGGTGTCGACCATCATGGTCCGGCGGGTGGTATAATCTGCCACGGTCTAAACTCTTTCGTTCAGTTCCAATTGGGGTCTTGCCATATCTACCCCGAACGATCAACGGCGGAAAGGTAAAGATTCCACGAAAGCACATGCTTGCACCCCCGAATGAAGTTGTATAGATCACCCACACCACTGGCGGCGAGTTGGCGGAGTGGTGACGCAGCGGATTGCAAATCCGTGTACAGGAGTTCGATTCTCCTACTCGCCTCCACTGGGTATCCCCCTGAAATTTGTGACCTATTTGCCCGCGTAGCCGTAATAGCCGTCGTAGCGGTATGTTTTGTCACGGCCCTCGTAGCAGTTGAGAACCGTCACCACTTCGGCATCGCTGCGCAATGAGTCGGTCAATTGGTCGAAACTGGTTCGCAGTTCGGATTGTTTGGTGATGCCGTGGCGCACGCAAAGGACGGCACAATCGGCCAGCGGTGCAATATAGCGGGCATCGACCACGGGGACCAATGGCGCTGTGTCGATGATAATCACGTCCAAGGCCCCGCGTGCATTGGAGATCAGGTCGCGGAAGGTGGTGGATTGCAACGGTGCATCGGTCGGGACCATCGACCTCCGACGGCCCATCATCACGCCCAGAGACGACTTCGGATCGGCATCATAGAACGCCTCATCACCATCAACCTCGTCCAATAGATAGTCGAGGATCCCATGTTTTGGTTCGCAGCCAATAAAGCTGTGCTGGCTCGGGTTTCGCAGATCGGCGTCGATCAACAGCGTCTTTTTGCCCGCCGCCGCATAGGTCCGCGCAAGGGCCAACGCGGTGGTCGACTTGCCCTCGGCGGGAACGGACGAACATACCATGATCACCTTCCCCTTCCCCGGATCATCAGGGCAAGCGCGATCGACAGCCGCTCGCAGCCGACGGAATGATTCCGCGATCAACGACATCGGCTCATTCACGATTTTATCCGCGACCGTTTTTTGATCGGCAGGCAGCGCCTCACGCGGAATCACTGCGCCGACGCGGGCGGGCAGCAGATTACCCAACTGAATGGCCGAGGTGACGCCGCCGACAAAATATTCATAGGCAAAAGCCAGTGTGATCCCGCCACCGATCCCCGCAAACAGCGCGAGGGCGAGGATCAGTTTCTTGTTCGGGTAGGACGGTTGGCGCGGCGGCAGGGCTTCGGACACGACACGACTATCCGCGATCTGAACCAATGCCTGCGTTTCAATTTCGCGCAGCCGCAAAAGCATCGTGTCGTATTGGCGCTGCGCGATCTGCGCCTCTTGTTGCAGACTATAGACTTCGGTCAGCGTTTGCGGGCTGAGCGGGCCGGAGAGCAATTCGGTCTGAAGTTGCGCCCGCAGATCGGATTCGGCTGTCTCATACCCCGTCACACTCGCGTCGAGTTGCGACACAGCACGCGCACCCCCTGTCACGATCCGCGCCTCTAGATCGGCAAGCCCTGCAGCGAGGTCGATGGCCTCTGCCGTCCCCTCAGCCTTGCCCGCGATTTGACGGGCCAGAACGCTGCGTTGTTCGGTCAACGCAATAAGGGTCGCATCACCGATTTCATTGGCGAGTGTGTCAAAATCTGACGCCTCCAACGCGGCACGTGCAAGTGTTTGCGATTGCAGCAGTTCGACCCGAGTGGCCGCAGCGACAGTCATCTGATCGCGCAGATTTTCGACGGCCACCGATCCAGACTCGGCCATCAACCGATCAAGGTTGTGGTTAACATAGTCCGAAAACGCCCCATCGGTCGCAGCCAGTTGCGCCTGCGCCAGATCGAGCTGCGCCCGCAAAATGTCGCGCCCCGCCAATGCGTCCTGCACTTTCGCATCGAGCTGCCTGCGGATGTAAGTCTGAGCGTGGGCGTTCGCGACCTCAGCCGCGCGGGTCGGATTTTCCGAGGTGAATGACACAGCGACAAGGTAGGTCAGCCCCCGACGCCGCACCGACATCGCATCGTTAAACCGCCCCAAGGTCGCCTGCACCACCTGCAGCCCCATCGGCGGCTCTGGCAGTTCAAGCCCAATCGCCTGTTTCGCGCGGTCCGTCAGGCTTAGCGATACGCCGAACTCTTCGGTCAGGTAAAGTTCGGTGTCGCGGATGGTATCGAGCGCGAGGCTGCTGGACCGCAATTTCTCAACCTCGCTTTCCAGCCGCGCATCCGCCATCGTCGCCGCCGCCCGCTGTGTGTCCTGTGGATCGAGCAGACTGCGCCCCGCGGGGTCGACCTCAACCAAGGCCGTCGCGGTGTAGAGCGGCACAGCACTGGCCAGAAAGAGAAACGCGAGGGTCAAAAAGACAAAGATCGTGACCCCGATCAGCCGCGCCTGACGCTGCAGGATCGACAGTAGGTCCTTGATATCAATCGTCTCTCGCGGGGGCGTCGTCATTCTGAAAACTCGGCAGTTGGGGCGTCAGAACAGGTTTTGGCCCAAATTGTTTTAAATTTGGTTTATTAGGGTTTGGTTGAGAGGAAGGCAGGGCCGCGTTCCCCCGCCAAAAGCCGAACAGCCGTCAAAATGCCCGTTTTATACGCGCCCATATCAATCGAAATGCGGTTTGGGCGGATGGGGGGTTCGTCCTCAATCACATGACCGTGGATCAAAATGCGCTTCGACTTTGCCCGATCAGCCAGAGCGGGATTGCCCCACATGAGAGTCTGCGCATCCTGCCGCGCGTCAGGTTTATCGAGGTCATAAGACGCGTGGGCAAAGACATAGTCGCCAACGGTCAGCGACAGCGGCAAGCCCATGAGAAAGTCACGATGACCGGGTGGGATTGAGGTGGTCAGCTGATGCTTCAACGTCTTAGTCGGGGTCCTCGCCTCCCCCAGATGCAGCCCATAAGAGGCCAAGGTCTCAGCACCGCCACAGTCTAACCACGCCCGATGGCCCGCCGGATCGTCCAGAAATCGGCACATCATATCGTCATGGTTGCCACAGAGGGTAACGCGCTGGACCCCCACGGGATCAGGCGCAAGAAGGTGGTCGATGAGCCCCGACACCCCTGCCGAGCGGTCCACAATATCACCGAGCAAGATCAGCAGCTTTAGCCCATCAATCGCCGCGGCGTCCTCTATGATCTGCTGCTCCAACCGCTGATAGAGGTCAAACCGCCCATGAATATCGCCCACCGCATAGATCGCGACAGGCATCGTCGGCAGATGCAGCATCCGCCGTCGTGATTTGCGCCAACCCCCAATCATCCGCCCCCCGCCCTGCGGAACCGCGCCACGCCCAGCGCGATCAGAGCGACAAAGAGGTAAACGTTCCCCGCGACCTCGAGGCTAAAGTCCCCTAACGCATGAACCGCGACCGTCACTGTGGCACCGATTGCGGCCGCTGAGGTCGCGTATCCGTCCGATCTGCGCTTTATGTTTCGCCACGCTTTAACGACCGCAATAGCAACAGCGAGCATCGGAAAGCTCCCCGCTAACAGGCCCAATTCAACCCAAAGGGCCAGATAGGTATTGTGCGTCCGATCCCAGACTAAAGACGGGTCCAGCGCAGCTTCATGATAGAGCTCGAACGCATCAGGAAAGCCGTCCAACCCAAACCCCAACAAGGGGCGGTGGGCGATCATCCCCATCACTTCGCGATATAGCTCAAACCGATCAATACTACCCGCAACGGTGAACATCGACCGATCCAGCACCCCTTGACCCATAAACAAAAAGATCGCCGATACGGCGACACCACCAAAGACCACGGTTCGCCTGATCTGGCCCCGTGTCAGCCGCTTAGCCTTGGACATCATGAGGCCAAAAGTGACTGCGGCACCCAAGACGGTCGCCATGGTCCCCAACCGCGATTGCGTGGCAATGACCGTGGCTAAAATCACGATCGTCGCCGTCGCCAATGCCACAACATTTAGTTTATGCCGCGACCACGCCGTGGGGCCAGCGGGCATGCGGATCGACGGCGAGAAGGCGCGCCTGAAGGTCAGCGCAACGCCCAACGACACCCCCATTCCGAGGAACGTTGCAAAAGAATTTCGGTTAATGAATGTCCCCGTGGCCGACCCTACATAGTCCAGTTTGTCGCCCCAAAAGTGGATATCGCCAAAGAACGACAACGCCAAAAGCCCCCAAATGGCATGCGCAAAGAGCCCCCAGAATAACAATGTCGCCATCTGGGTCACACGCGCGGCGCTATCGACAACGCTGATCAAGAGCCAGAACATCAGCAGATAGCCCGTGATCCGCACGAGCGCGAGAACCGTCGCCGTGCGGTTGATCGTCAGAAAATCGGGCCAGAGGTCGGGCGGCAAAGTCCCTGTCGGATCAAACCGCAGCGGCAACACTTGCAGAACAGCAAAGCCCATTGCGGCCACGGCGGGTAAAATAATCACCATCTGCCCCTCGACAGGATCAGCGCGGCCACGGTCGTACATGACCTGAACCGCCCCATAGACCAGCCCGAGGACAGCCAAACTCAGCGTCATCAAGAGCCACACAAGCGGTCGATCCCCGCCCGCGGCGACCGCAGACAAGAGGACGAGGACGATCAACAGCGGGCCGTAGACCTTTGCCACCCACGCTCCGCGAGTTGAGCTGTGGGACTGCGCCGCGCCAACATCTTCAAAGGTGAACACGATCAGCCCCCATCATCCCTGCGCCGCTTCTTCGGCCAACCGATCCCTAAGCGATTGTAGAAAATCAGCATTTCCCGATTGTTCTTGCAGAACAGAGACCAACCAATCGCGCTGATCTGTGTAGTACAGAAAGTAATCGACCAAATAGTCGCGGTACCCCGCAGAGCCGAGGATCAGGATCGCGTCCGCCTCATCGCCTTGGTTAAACGGTCTCTCTGCTGACAGCTGGTAGGCCAAGCCCAGACGTCGCAGCGCCAATCCACCCTCATTCAGACCGGTGATCAGTGACAATGCTTTGGCATAAACTGCCTCGTCGGTTTCGCCTAACGCGTATAGCGCCGCCGCCCGAGCCTGATGCGCCGCAGACATCGTCGGCACGCTATCCAAAACCGCCTCAGCCCGCGCCAAACATGCCTGCGCGACTCGGGCTCTATCCTGCGGCTCGGCCTCAAGCGCGGCGGCCGAATTCAACCCGTCACATGACCACATCTGCCCGACCTGCACGAACCGCGATAGCGCGGGCGGAAGGGCGCCATCCCGCGTGGCCTCCTCTAGATCCGCAAAATCGCGGAAATAGGAAAAGAGGCCAGCGTGTTCTGACCGGATCATCGGCAAGGTCACCACGATCATTCCGACAGAAATAGCGATCAACAAAACTCTTAGCACTGAACATCTTTCCAACAGCGAGGGCGAGCTAAAACAACCATAGAAGGAATCACAGACAGAAAAATATCAAGCAAAGACCGCATATTTGGTTAACGCGGGCGCTGATTTCCAACCGCCATCAAAGGATCAAATTTTAGCTTATTTTTAAGAACTTTCTGTCACTCAGTGGTTTGAGAAAATCCACGATTTATGCGACAACAGGTTCAGCTTAGTGTTCAGGAGTGTGAAATGCGTTCAGTTATGATCGGTGCAATTATCGCCTTATTTTTCGCCCCTGGCGCGCAGGCAAAGAGCTTTTCCAGCCAGTCGAACCGCGGGTATCTCGTGAGTGCCATGTTGCAGCAATCGAATCGCCAAAAGGTTGTGACGCCTGTTCGCGAAATTATGCGATCTTTTGGTCGGGATTGGGACGATGATCGGCGCCGGTCGAACAATCGCGGGAACCATTACGGACGTGACGATGACCACGGTCCGCGTTTCCCTGTCCCACGTCGTCCGCGCAATTGCAGCCCCCATTAACCATCGGCAACGGTCGCGCGATACGCTTGCCCCTCGCGCGGCGGTGGTTTTCCCGATAAAGACGCCGCATGAGCGATTTAGACATCTTCCTTTCCGTTGCCCCTGGCCTTGAAACAGTCCTAGCTGAAGAAGCCATCGCGGCGGGCTTTGCCGATCCCGTCACCAGCATGGGCGGGGTGAGTTTTCGCGGAACATGGGCGGATGTCTGGCGTGCAAACCTGCAACTGCGCGGGGCCGCACGAGTTCTGGTGCGGATCGGGTCGTTTCGGGTGATGCACCTTGCCCAGCTCGACAAACGGGCGCGGAAATTCCCTTGGGGCGATGTGCTGCGCAAGGACGTCCCGCTCAAGGTCGAAGTCACCTGCCGCAAGTCCAAGATTTACCACGACAAAGCCGCCCGCCAACGGATCGAATCCGCCCTGACCGAGGACTTTGGCGCGACGCTAGCCGAGGACGCCCCGATCACCGTTAAGGTTAGGATCGAGGACGACCTTTGCACGATCAGCATCGATACCTCGGGCGAAAGCCTACACAAACGCGGCCACAAGTCCTTTGTCGGTAAGGCACCGATGCGTGAAAACCTCGCGGCGCTGTTCCTGCGGCAGATGGGCTATAACGGGTCCGAGCCAGTCGTAGACCCGATGTGCGGCTCTGGCACCTTTGTGATTGAGGCCGCGCAAATCGCGGCGGGTCTGATCCCTGGGCGTGATCGCAGCTTTGCTTTTGAACTGCTGTCGAATTTTGACGCTGCGGCGTGGGATGCCATGCGCGCGACGACGCCGACGGAACGGCCAGCACTGACATTCTACGGGTCTGACCGCGATGCTGGCGCCGTCAAAGGCGCCAAGGAAAACGCCGAGCGAGCGGGCGTGGCCGATATGGTCACCTTTGCCAACCACGCAGTCAGCGACCTGCCTTGCCCCGACGGGCCAAAGGGCATCGTGATCGTGAACCCGCCCTACGGCGCCCGCATCGGCAATAAGAAACTGCTCTACGCGGTTTATGGCGCCTTGGGTAAAACGCTGCTGGAACGGTTCAGCGGTTGGCGTGTCGGGATCATCACCTCGGAACCCGCGCTTGCCCATACAACGGGGCTGAAATTCCTGCCGGAAAACAAACCCGTGTCGCATGGCGGGTTGCGTATTCAGTTGTGGCAAACCGCACCCCTGCCCTAAGCGCGACAATACGCCCGCCAAAAATCGTTCGGTATACAATGGCACACATTGACTTGAGTGCCTTTGTTTATTAAGCGGAACGCAATCGCACGGGCGTTCTGCGCCTTTGTATTTTTGCCCTACGCGCCAGCGACAACAGCGGAGAAGCGACCCATGGCCAACACCCCCGACATTATCTACACCACCGTAGACGAAGCCCCCGAACTGGCGAGCGCATCGCTCTTGCCGATCATTCGGTCGTTTGCTGGCGCTGCCGGCATCACCGTTGAAACCCGCAATATCTCGGTCGCGGCCCGTATCCTGTCGGCGTTCCCTGAGTTCCTGACCGAAGAGCAGCGCGTCAATGACGACCTCGCAGAGCTTGGCGAACTGGTGAAAACACCCGAAGCAAACGTCATCAAACTGCCGAACGTGTCCGCATCGGTTCCGCAGCTCGTTGCAGCGATCAAAGAACTTCAGGGCCAAGGCTACGCGATCCCAGCCTACCCGACCGATCCGCAGTCGGACGAAGAAAAGCAAATTCAGGCACGTTACGACGCGATTAAGGGCTCGGCTGTGAACCCTGTTCTGCGCGAAGGTAACTCTGACCGTCGCTCGGCGAAGGCTGTTAAAGAATACGCAAAGGCCAACCCGCATTCGATGGGCGAATGGAAATCGACCTCGAAAACCTGCGTTGCGTCGATGCCGGGCAATGACTTCTTTGCCAATGAAACCTCGACCACGATCACCGCAGCCCAAGCTGGCGGCGCAAAAATCGTTCACACTGCAGAAGACGGCACCGAGACCGTTCTGAATTCGGGCCTGAAGTACCAAGAGGGCGAAATCGTCGACGCCACCTTTATGTCGGCATCTGCGCTGCGTGACTTCGTAAAGGCAGAGATCGACAGCATGGAACCGGGCGTTCTGTTCTCGGTCCACCTGAAAGCTACCATGATGAAGGTCTCGGACCCGATCATCTTTGGTCACTTCGTATCGGTCTACCTCGAAGACTTCATCGCGAAACACGGCGCGAAACTGGACGCTCTGGGCTGGAACCCGAACGGCGGCATCGGCGATCTCGAAAAACTGATCGCTGGCGATGCAGAGCTGCAAGCCGACCTCAAGGCGACCCTCGCTGCGCGTCCTGCGATGTACATGGTCGACAGCGACAAAGGCATCACCAACCTGCACGTGCCGTCCGACGTGATCATCGACGCGTCCATGCCGGCTGTGATCCGCGCTGGCGGCATCGGCTGGGGTCCTGACGGCAAAGCGGCTGACACCAAATGCTGCATTCCGGACAACTCCTATGCAGGCGTTTACGACGAGACCATCAACTACTTCAAAGAGACCGGCAAACTGGACGTCACCACCTGTGGCGCTGTGTCCAACGTTGGCCTGATGGCGCAAAAAGCCGAAGAATACGGCTCGCACCCGACCACCTTTGAAATCGTGGCGAAAGGCACCGTTCGCATCGTTCTCGACAACGGCGACGTGATCTCTGAGCACGCTGTTGAAAAAGGCGACATCTGGCGTTCGGCAACTGCGAAAAAAGCACCGATCATGGACTGGATCCAACTCGCGATCCGCCGCACCAAGGCAACTGGTCTGGCTGCGTTCTGGCTCGATGCGAACCGCGCACACGACGCTGAACTGATCAAATACGTTGAGCCTGCCCTCAAAGAAGCTGGCATCGACATTCCGATCATGGCACCGCGTGAAGCCACCCGCTTTACCCTCGTGGAAATGCGCAAAGGCAACGACGTGGTCACCATCACAGGTAACGTTCTGCGCGACTATCTGACCGACCTCTTCCCGATCCTCGAACTGGGCACCTCGGCTAAGATGCTGTCGATCGTATCCTTGATGCAGGGCGGCGGTCTGTTTGAAACGGGCGCTGGTGGTTCGGCTCCGAAACACGTTCAGCAGCTGATGGAAGAAAACCACCTGCGTTGGGACAGCCTCGGCGAATTCTGTGCGCTGGGTGAATCGTTCAAGTTCCTCGCCGACAAAGGCATGGCTAAGGCTGGCGTCATCGGTGCTGCGATTGAGGATGCGACCCAGAAGGTTCTCGAAAACAACAACTCGCCAGAGCGCAAAGTGGGTCAAGCTGACAACCGTTCGTCGCACTACTGGTTCGCACGTTACTGGGCTGACGCGATGGCGGCACAGTCGGACGACGCCGACCTCGCAGCGCATTTCGCACCGATCGCTAAGGCGCTGGCCGACGGCGAAGCAGCGATCCTCGCGGAACTGAAAGCCGGCGAAGGCAAGCCAGTTGATCTGGGTGGTTACTACCATGCAGACGTAACCAAGGTCGCGGCGGTAATGCGCCCCTCGGCAACGCTGAACGCCATCATCGGCTAATTCAGATTGAAATAGTGATAGAAGGGCGGGGTTTTCCCCGCCTTTTTTCGTTCGCGAAGCTGGAAAAGTAGAACTAACGTTCCATTAACCACATCCTGATATTCCCCTTCGAACGACCGTCACGGTGCATTAGCACGGTCGTAAACTTTCTTTGGCATGATCGACACGAACGGCCTATGTCGCCCTGACTTTGGCCCCGTCAAAATTTGAATTTGACATCAGTGTCATTTTGATATTTCTGTCAATTAACTTGAATTCCGAGTCGGATCACATGCGATTTCTTTCCCCCCTCCTGTTCCTGACAGCGCTCGCTGGCCCTGCATTGGCAGAGCCGCCCTTGCTGGTCGAAATTGTCACCGCTGAACAATCCTCCCCCACGCGCGACTACACGCTGGTCGGGATCGTTGAGGCGCAAAACAGCTACCCCGCGTCCTTTCGGTCGGGTGGTTTGATCACCGATATTTTCGCGGACGTGGGCGACCATGTGGCCGCAGGCGCAGAGATCGCCCGCCTCGACGCAACCACCGCGCAGGCACAACGCGATGCGGCGCAGGCGACGCTAGAGGCTGTCGCGGCGCGCCTCAAACAGGCGGAACAATCGCGGGACCGCGTTGAGGCGTCCCTGTCCCGCGGCACCGCGACCCAAGCCGATCTGGATGAGGCCGTGCAATCCTTCCTCAGCGCGCAATCGTCTTACCGTCAGGCGCAGACCCAGTTGGACAAGGCGCAGCAAGGGCTCGATGACACCACGCTCCACGCGATTGAGGATGTGATCGTCACCGAACGAAACGCCGAACCGGGCGAAATCGTCGGTGCAGGCGCATCGATCCTCGAACTGGCGACCGATGGGCGGCTCGACGCGAAATTCTATGTGCCCGACATCGGCAACCTGAACTCTGTCATCGGCCTCCCCGTTGCGATCACCCCGATTGATGGCGGCGAGACGATCATCGCATTCGTGGCCGAAGTTTCCCCCGTGGTGAGCGTTGCGGGCACCGTTGAAATGACCGCGCATTTGCCAAATGACACCGACCTGCCATTGGGCGGCTTGGTCGAGGCGCGTGTGACCTTGGATAGCGACCCCGTCATCACCCTCCCCGCGGACGCGCTGTTCGTCACCGCGAACGGCCCCGCGGTTTGGGTCGTTGACCCCGCCACCATGACTGTCAGCCCACGCGCTATCACCGTCGCCAGCTACCGTGAGGCAGAGATCGCCATCTCGGGTGGCATCACAGCAGGCGAACAGATCGTCGGCGCAGGTTCGCAAGTCCTCTATGCGGGCCGCGAAGTTTACACGGAGGCGCAGAAATGACCCGTTTTGCCCTGATCCTCGCGCTCTTTGCCGCGACACCCGTTTTGGCCCAAGACACCACCCCGCGCCCCGTCGTGACCGAAATCGTCAGCGCCGATATCGCCAGCCACCGCGCCTTTACGGGCCTGATTGAGCCGCGCACCGAAACCGACCTCGCGTTCCGCGTGGGCGGTCGTTTGGCGACCCTTTCGGTCGATGTGGGGGATCGCGTGGTCAAAGGGGCGGTTCTGGCCGAACTTGACCAGATCACGCTTCAACAGGATTTCCTCGCCGCAACCGCTGGCGTGGATTCCGCCCGTGCCGCCGCCGACCTCGCGCAGAGCCAGTTTGACCGCGCGACCGAACTGGCCGCGCGTGGCGTCTATTCCGATGCCCAGCTTGAGGCGATCAGCGCCAATAATGACGCGGCCATCGCGCAGTTGGAAAACGCGAATGCCACCCTGCGCCAAGCAACCGAGGCCGCACAATACGGCCAATTGACCGCGCCCTATGACGGCATCGTCTTGGCCCGCAAGGTCGAGGTCGGATCGACCGTCAACGCAGGGGCCGCGATTCTGACGCTGTCAGATCTGTCGGGCCTTGAGGCCGTGATCGACATGCCGACCGCGATCCTCGACCTGCTGCCCGATGACGCGATGTTCGACATTCAGCACCACACCAGCGGCATCGCCCCCGTCACCGCGCAACTGCGTCTGGTTGATCCCGTGGCCGAAGGCCGTCTGGACACCCGCCGCCTGCGTCTGACGCTGATCGATCCGCCCGAGGATTACCGCATCGGGGCCTTGGTCACAGCGGCCCCACTGGGCAACAACGCGCCCTTTGTCACGCTGCCGACCAATGCGATTTTGAACCGTGACGGCACCTTTGGCGTTTGGGCCGTCACCGCGCCCGACCGCAGCGTTCACTTTACCCCCGTCACGCAGGGCGCCGAGCTAGGAGATCGCACTGTGATCACCCAAGGCGTCAGCATTGGCGACGAAATTATCACCCGTGGCGTTCATGCCCTGACCGAAGGCCAGATCGTCGGAGACCGCATCGAATGAAAAGCTTTAACCTCTCTGATTGGGCGCTCCGCCATAAGTCCTTTGTCTGGTTCCTGATGATCATGTCACTGGTCGCGGGGCTGGTGTCCTACAATTCGATGGGCCGCGAAGAGGACCCGTCCTTTACCATCCGCACAATGGTCATCACGGGCGTCATGCCCGGTGCGACCGCCGAAGAAACCCTGACCCAAGTCACTGACCGCATCGAACGCAAGCTAGAAGAGTTGGACAGCCTCGATAGCACTCGATCCGTCACCTACGCGGGCCGCGCGATTGTCTATGTGGACCTTCTCGATACGGTGCGCGGTCGCGATATTGACCGGTCGTGGACCCGTGTTCGCGCGATGATGTCCGACATTCGCGGCGATTTTCCTGCCGAATTTCAGGGTTTTCACTTCAACGACAGCTTTGGCGATGTGTTCGGCAACGTCTATGCCTTTACTTGGGACGGTTTCGCGCCCGAGGATGTGAAAGCCTATGTCGAGGATATCGCGGACGAGGTGCAGCTTTTGGATGCTGCGGGGCGTGTCGATCTGATCGGCACCCGCGATCAGGCGATCTTTATCGAGTTTTCGCACTCCCGCCTTGCCGCTCTGGGCCTCGATGCGCAGACCGTGCTGAACACGCTGGCAACCCAAAACAAAATCGTGCCCTCAGGCACCATTCACACGCCCCAAGAGCGCATCAAAATCCGCGTATCAGGTCAGTTCAACACGGCGGATGAGCTGGCAAATGCGCCGCTGCGGTCGGGCGATACGTTCTTTACCTTGGCCGACGTTGCGACCGTCACTGCGGGCTACGACGATCCGCCGTCGAAACTGTTCCGCTACAACGGGCAGGACGCGATTGGCCTGATCATCGGGATGCGCGAAGGCCAGAACATTCTGAACTTTGGTGAAGAGCTAAAGGCCCTCATGGCAGAGGTGCAAACTCGTCTGCCCATCGGGATCGAGGTTAATCTTGTCGCCGACCAGCCCAAGGTTGTTGAGGAATCCGTCGGTCACTTTGTCAAAGCCCTGATCGAGGCGGTTGTGATCGTTCTCGCTGTGAGCTTTATCTCGCTCGGTATTCGGGCGGGTCTGGTGGTGACGCTGGCGATCCCTCTCGTTCTTGCCATGACTTTTGTCATTTTGGACGCGATGGGCATCACGCTTCAGCGGATTTCGCTCGGCGCGTTGATTATCGCGCTCGGCCTTTTGGTCGATGACGCGATGATCGCGATTGAAACCATGATTTCGCGGCTCGAACTGGGCGAAAGCCTGAGCAAGGCCGCGTCTTATGCGTGGACCTCTATCGCGTTTCCGATGCTGACGGGCACGTTGATCACCACGGCAGGCTTTATCCCGATCGGCCTAAACGGGTCGAGCGCGGGTGAATTTACCAACTCGCTCTTCTGGGTGATCGCGATCTCGCTCCTCCTGAGCTGGGTGGTCGCGGTGCTCTTTGCGCCCGTGCTGGGCGTAGCGTTCCTACCGAAACAGTTGAAGCACCACAAAACTGAGGCAGGCCGCCTGCGCAGGTCATTCCGTGCGATCCTCGTTCAAGCGATGCGGTTCAAATGGGTGACACTGGCCACGACCATCGGGATTTTCGTGATTTCGGTCATGGGAATGCAGTTCGTCGAACAGCAGTTCTTCCCCACGGGCGACCGTCCTGAGGTGGTTGTGGATGTGACCATGCGCCAGAACGTCAGCTTTGACGCGACCAACCGCGAGGTTGCTGCGTTCGAGGCGTGGCTGGCCGATCAAGAGGGCATTGATTATTGGACCGCCTATGTGGGCGAAGGTGCTCCGCGCTTTGTTCTCACTTTGAACAGCCCGCCGTCCGCCCCGTCGACCGGACAGATCATCATTCAGACCAAAGGCATTGCAGAACGCGATAGCCTGATCGCTGCGGTGAACGCCTATTCCGATGCCCGCGTGGGCGTCCAATTCTTCCCGACCTCTATCGCGCTCGGGCCGCCAGTGGGCAAACCCGTGCAATATCGCGTCTCGGGCGAGGATTACGCTGTACTGCGTGATGAGGCGCGCAAGCTGGCGGCGCTACTGTCCACCGACGACCGTCTGCGGGCAATCAGCCTTGATTGGAACGAACCGACCCGCGTGGTTCGCGTCGATCTGGACCAGACCCGTTTGCGTCAATTGGGCCTGACCCAATCCGATGTCGCGGGCGTGTTGTCGAGCCTTTACGAGGGCACGACGATCACCCAATTGCGCGATGATACCGCGCTGATCGACGTGGTGGCCCGTGGTGCCGAAGAGGACCGCACCACCCTGCGCGCCTTGGAAAATCTTCAGGTCACGACGGCGGGTGGGACGCTCATTCCGCTGGCGTCGATCGCGCGTCTGGATTGGACGACCGAGGCCCCCGTCATCAAACAAGAAGGCCGCGTGCCGACGATTACGGTCGTTGCGGCGATCAATACCGATGACCAGCCCGCAACCATCGTCAACGACCTCGCCGATCAGATCGACGCGTTCCGCGCGGATTTGCCGAACGGCTACAAGGTCGAGGTCGGCGGCCCCGTGGAATCGAGCGCCGAAAGTCAGGCCCCGATTGCGGCTGTTGTGCCGCTGATGCTGATCATCTTCTTGTTCCTCGTGATGGTGCAGGTGCAGAGTTTCCGACTGATGTTCGTGGTTCTGGCTGTCGCTCCGCTGGGTCTAATCGGTGTAGTGGCCGCCCTTCTGAGTTCGGGCGCACCTTTGGGCTTTGTCGCGATATTGGGCGTTTTGGCCTTGGTCGGGATTTTGATCCGCAATTCGATCATTTTGGTTCAAGCGATCGAAGACCTACGGGCCGAAGGCAAATCCCGCTGGGATGCGGTGTATGAGGCGTCAGACAGCCGTGCGCGTCCGATCCTCTTGACCGCGGCGGCGGCATCGCTGGCGCTGATCCCGATCTCGCACCAGATTTTCTGGGGCCCGATGGCCTATGCCATGATGGGCGGGATTATTGCGGGGACGTTGATCACGCTGCTCTTTGCACCCGCGCTTTATTGTGCTGTCTTTGGCGTCAAAGCCCCCACGGAGGCCGCATGAGCCCGTTGAAACGCTGCATTGATCATAGAACACTCGTCGCGAAAAAGCGGCGGGTGCAGATGCGCAAACGGCTGATCGAGGCCGCGACGCTGGTCTTTGCTGAACGCGGGCCAGAGGCCACGTTGATCGACCACATCATCCACGAGGCGGGCGTTTCGCGGGGCAGTTTCTATAACTACTTCCGCTCTATCGACGAGCTGTTGGAAGAGGCGAAGTTCAACCTCGCCGAAGAGATAATCTCGGTCGTATCTTCAACCGCCAGCAAAGAGACGGACCCCGCCGTGGCCCTGTCCTACGGGCTGAACTGGTTCATTCGGATCGCAATGGAATATCCGCTCTATTTGGATTTCACCGCGAAACTCGGCACCCGTGGGTTGGGTCAAGGCAGCATGATGCGCGAAACCACCCCGCCGATCATCCGCATGGGGATTGAGACGGGGCGGTTCTGTGCGATGTCCGAACAAACGGCGGCGGACATCTTAGAGACAACAGGCCTCGCTATTTTGCGGCGGTTGTTGGCAGGGGAAACGGTCGACCTGCCGTCCTATGCGGCAGCGATTTTGCGGATGTTGGGGATCACCCCAGAGGAGGCCGCAGAGATCGCAGCGCGGCCTGTGCCCGACATCACGGTGCCCGACGATCTGCTGATCGCACGAAGCGCGGGGCGCACGACCACCTAAAACGAAAAAGGCCGGCGTCGTGATGACACCGGCCTTTGGTTTATTCAGGGAGGGCGGGATCAGTCGCTGATCGCGCCTTCTTCGTCACGGCGTTCGTGCATACCCTTTTTCACTTTAGCACCGATGATCAGAGGCAGGATGAAGCCGATGATCGCAATGGCCCATAGGAACAGCGCAAGCGGGCTGTCGATCAGGGTGAACCAGTCGCCGTTGTCGATGGTGATCGCGCGGCGGAGGTTGTTCTCCATCGCGTTGCCAAGGAGCGTTCCGAGGATGATCGGCACAAGCGGCACGTCGAATTTACGTAGGATCCAGCCCATGACGCCAAAGGCAATCATCACCATGAGGTCAAAGGTCGAACCCGAAATCCCGTAGATCCCGACAAAGCTAACCATTGCAACGATCGGCATCAGGATACGTGGCGGGATCAGCAAGAGCCGTGTGAACAGGCCCACCATCGGGATATTCATCGCCAAGAGCATGAAGTTCGCAATGAAGAGTGCCGCGATCAGGCCCCAAACCACGTCAGGGTTCTGGGTGAACAACAGCGGACCCGGCGTGATGTTGAGCGACAGAAGCACAGCCAAGAGAACCGCCGTTGTGCCCGACCCCGGAACGCCCAGCGCCAGCATCGGCACCAGCGCACCACCAGCGGCGGCGTTGTTGCCAGCCTCAGGTGCTGCAACACCGCGCGGATCGCCCGTGCCAAAGGTGCCTTCTTTGTCGACCAGACGCTTTTCCATCGAATAGCTGATGAACGACCCCAGCGATGCACCAGCACCCGGCAGAACACCTGCGAGGAAGCCAAGGAACGAGGTCCGCAGCATCGTCGGCGTGCACTGTTTGATCATAGCCCAAGGCGGTGTCAGACGACCGATTTCCAGCTTACGGCCCGAACCGCTGGCTTCGCCATGGCGGGTTTCAAGGAAGATGAACACTTCGGACAGAGCAAAGAGGCCAACAATCGCTACGAGGAAGTCGAGACCGTCGTAGAGGTGCACTTCGCCAAAGGTAAAGCGCGGGACGCCCGTTTGCGTATCCACACCGATCATCGCCAGCCCAAGGCCAAGCGCCGCAGCAAAGGCCGATTTCGCTTGGTTCGTGGAGGAAACGCCCCCAAGCGTCATAAAGGCCAAGGCAAAGAGCGCAAAGTATTCGGCAGGTCCGAACAGGAGCGCGATTTTCACCAGCTGCGGCGCGAGGAGGATCAGACCCCAAGTGGCGAGGAAAGCGCCAACAAAGGATGCAATACCAGAGAGCGAGAGAGCTTCGCCCGCCATGCCCTTTTTCGCCATCGGATAGCCGTCGAGACAGGTCATCATCGCGGGTTCATCACCTGGAATGTTGAGAAGGATCGACGAAATACGGCCACCATACATCGCGCCGTAATAGACCGAGGTCAGAAGGATCAGCGAGGGTGTCGCGCCAAGTCCGAGGGTGAAGGCCAGCGGGATGAGGATTGCCACGCCGTTCGACGGCCCGAGGCCCGGCAGCGCACCCATCACGGTGCCCAAGAAGCAGCCCAACAGCGCGAGGCCGATGTTCTGCCATGTCAGTGCGATGGCAAAACCATCGCCGAGGTTTGCGAGAAGTTCCATGCTGCCCTCTTAGAAACCAAACGGGCCGCGCGCGAGCGACAGGCCGAGAATGAGGTGAAACACCGCGTAGATGCCCACAGAGGTACCGACACCCGTCAGGATCGAACCGAGGACCGAAGACCCCAGGCGCCACGACAGATAGGCCGCTGCAAATGCGGTCGCGATGACAAAGCCCAGCTCTGGCAGCAGTTGTGCGTAGAGGAGCATGACGACAACAGAAGCGCCAACTTCGACCAGACGGCCCAAGGCAGGCCATGCTGGTTCAGGATCGGGACGGAACGCGATGACCGCGCTCGACAGACCGAGGATCGTTGCGATGATCAGAGGGAAAGCTTTGGGACCAACAGCGTCGGATAGGAAACTTTCTTGGATCGCGAATGCAGAAATAGCAAAACCGATGGACAGAAGAATTCCGACGACGCCAAAAATACGATCGCTCATTGGGATCTCCATTTTGGGGCGGATGGTGTAATGTGGACGCCGCAGAACCCCGCGGCGTCCGATCATAAAAAGGTCTGCGACCTAATTACTGGATGATGCCGATTTCGCGCGAGATCTGTTCGATCTGAGCAACGGAGTTGGCAACAAAGGCTTCGAACTCAGCGCCTTGCAGGTCGAGCGGAGCAAGGCCGTTGTCAGCCATGATCTGTTTCCACTCGTCAGATGCGTAGAGCGCTGCGATCTGAGCAACCCAAGCGTCGTAGGCTTCGTCCGACATGTTGCCCGGTGCGTAGAACCCGCGCCAGTTCGCGCCGATTGCGTCTACGCCCTGCTCACGTGCGGTCGGGAATTCAGCGAAATCACCGCCCAGACGCTCAGGAGAGAGAACAGCCACAACGCGGATGTCGCCCGAATCTACGAAACCTTTGGCTTCGGAGATGTCGCCAGTGAAGGCTTGAACCGAACCAGCGAGCAGCTGGGTCACAGCTTCGCCGCCGCCATCAAACGCGATGTATTTAACCGAACGAACATCGTCGATGCCGTAAGCGTTTGCTGCGATCAGAACCTTAAGGTGGTCCCAACCACCAACAGCCGAACCACCAGCGACCGAGATCGAGGTCGGGTCGTTTTTAACCATGTCGAGCAGTTCGGTCAGGTTGTCGATTTCGCTGTCAGCAGCAACTGCGATCACGCCGTAGTCAGCGCCAACCGATGCCAGCCAACGGACTTGATCCATGGTGTTGCCCGGATATGCGCCCTGAGCCAGACGAGTTGCGGTTGCCGAGGATGCTGCAACGATCAGGTCGTTGTCATCGCCGCGCTTGTTCACAACTTCTGCGAAGGCAACGCCGCCACCGCCACCAGCGAGGTTCACAACCTGCATGGTCGAGCCGATTAGACCCTGATCCTGAAGCGATTTACCAACCTGACGGCAGGTGAAGTCCCAGCCACCACCAGGGTTCGCGGGTGCGATGCACTCTGGGTTTTCAGGGGTATAGCCTTCTGCCGATACGGTCAGTGCGCTTGCGCCCAGCAGGGTTGCGATGATCGCAATACGAGTCGCTTTGAATGTCATGGTTTCCTCCTTGGTGTGTCAAACAGCGGGCTTAGCCCCCTGCTTTGGAATTCGACCCGCGTCCCATACCGCCCTTTGCAGCATCCTCATCGCGGGTTAAGCAAGATCAGTATCCGATAAACCTGTCACGAACCTGTCACTGGGATTTTCGCGGCAAATCAGGGCCTTACCAAAGGGAATCACGGCGATGCGCGTTTTGATGGTCGAAGATGCCACCGATTTGGCCGAGGCGGTTGTCACCAGCCTGTCGCGGTCTGGGATGGCCTGCGATCACGCCGATAGCGTCCAAGGGGCCGAGGATTTTCTCGCCGTTCAGAGCTATGACGCGATCATCCTCGACATCAACTTGCCCGACGGGTCTGGCACCGAACTGTTGCGCAAAATGCGGTCTGGCGGGGATCGGACGCCCGTCTTGATGCTGACCGCGTTGTTTTCGGTGGACGACCGCGTTGGGGCGCTGGACCTTGGGGCGGATGACTATCTGGTAAAACCCTTTGATCAGCGCGAATTAGAGGCACGGTTGCGGGCCTTGTTCCGCCGCGAGTCTGAGCAGAAAAGCGATACCGTTGCGTTGGGTCCGCTACAGTATTCGCCCGCGCAGATGACAGCGACGCTTCATGGGGATCGGTTGGATTTAACCCGCCGTGAGGCTGCCTTGCTCGGGTTATTGATGCGCAGCCCTGGTCAACCGCTGAGCAAAGAGCGGCTTTATGACGGGCTGTTTACCTTTTCGGATGCCGATGTGGGGCTGAACGCGATTGAGCTGTATATCGCGCGGCTTCGTAAGAAATTCGCGGGCAGCCCGATCACCATCGCGACCCAGCGCGGGGTTGGCTATCGGATCAGCGTTGATGGGTAGCCTCGCCCTCCCCCGCGCGAAAAGCCTTTTGGCCCGCGTGATGACGGGCGTTTTGACGATCCTGTTTTTGGGCGGCGTTCTGGTCACGTTGACCGCGTGGAGCAACGGACGACAAGCGGCCCGCCAAGCCTATGACCGTATCCTGATCGGCGCGGCGAACGACATCGCCGAATCCATTCGGATCATCGACGGTCAACCTGTGACGGACTTGCCCGTCTCAGCCTTTGAACTGCTGGCGCAAGCGCCCGATGATCGGATCACATATGCCGTGCGCGGCCCTGATCTGACGCTTTTGACGGGGCACGAGACGGCACCGCTGCGCGAGGGACGCGCGGATGCAGAGCAGCTCTATGATGGGACGATGAACGGAGAGGATGCGCGGTTCGTCGACGTGACCCGTCGTTTTTCCGAACGTGATTTTTCGGGGGTGGTGCGGGTGACGGTCGGGCAAACCCGACGGGCGCGGGATCAAATGGCGTTCGATCTGACCTTGGACGCGCTGATCCCTGTGGGGGTCGCGGGTGCCGCGCTGGTGCTGGTCGCGTTCTTTATCGTTCGTTCCGCCTTGCGTCCACTCGAGGCGATTGCGGGCGGGTTTTCGCAGCGTGATCCTTATGACCTGACGCCCTTGGACGATCAGAACGTGCCCGCAGAGGTGGGCGTGATCCTTCATGCGATGAACAGGTTCATGCAGCGGTTGGATCGGCAGATCGACGCGATGCGGAACCTAATCTCGGACACCGCGCACCAGTTGCGGACGCCCGTTGCCGCGATCCGTGCCCAAGCGGAATCGGTGACAGAGGAGGACGACCCCGAAAGAGCGCAGGTCGCGATTGCGCGGTTGTTGAAACGGACGCGGTCGCTGGGGGTGCTGCTGGATCAGATGTTGTCACGTGCCTTGGTCATTCACCGCACGGACAGCGTTCCACGAGCGATGGTGGACCTACGCGATGTGGCTTTGGACATTGTGGACAGTCGCGACCACGAATTGCTCGCCCCGAATGTCGAAGTTGAACTTGTGATCGGCAGCGATCCTGTTCTGGTGAGCGCGGATGAATTTTCGCTCTCTGAGGCGGTAAAGAACCTTTTGTCGAACGCGCTGCGCTATGGCACGCCGCCCGTGCGGATTGGCGTGAAACAGGACGGGGATCGCGCAATCCTCTGGGTCGAGGACGCGGGCAAAGGGCCTGATGATGCGGTGCTCGCGCGGCTCGGGTCGCGGTTTGAACGGACGGCATCGTCGCGTGAGGATAGCGCGGGGATCGGGTTGTCGATTGTGACGGCAGTGGCGCAAGCCTTTGACGGGAAAGTGGAAATGCAAAAGACAGAGCATGGGTTTTCGGTCGCTCTCGTCCTGCCTCATGTGGTGGAGGATCAGGCATGAAACCGATCCTAACAGCGGCTCTGATCGCCCTCTCTGCGCCCCTCGCCGCCCAAGAAGCCACCACCAATTTTGGCAGCGGCCCGACCGTATTAACCCTGCGGTCCACGACCGACATCGCGATCATCGCGCCCGTTCTAGAGGCCTTTACCGAGGATAACGCCGACCTGTCGGTGCATTACGAACAATGGGGGTCAAACGCGCTCTATGAAGCGAGCAAAGAGGCCTGTTTGACCGACAATAGCCCTGCGGATGCGGTGTTTTCCTCAGCGGTGCATCAGATGCTCGACCTCGTGAATATGGCTTGCGCGGCGCGCTATGTGTCGGACCTGACGACCGCCCTGCCCCCGTCACGCAGATGGCGGGACGAGCTGTGGGGGCTGACCGAAGAACCAGCGGTCATGGCCTATAACACCGACCTCGTTGACGTGAGCGAAGTGCCGCACAGTAGGTTCGAACTGCTCGATCTGATGCGGCAAAACCCGACCAAATATCGCGGCCATATCGCGACCTACGATATTGAGGCCTCGGGCCTCGGGTATCTCTATGCGTTCAACGACAGTCTTGAGGCGACGACCTTTGGTGCGCTTCTCGAAGGTTTTGCGCGGGCTGATGCGGTGGCGACCTGTTGTTCGGCTGAGATCATCGACGATGTGGCCTCGGGGCGGTTCCTAATCGCGTATAATGTGCTGGGGTCCTATGTGCAGAACGCGACCGCCACCAATGTGGGTGTCATCCTGCCCGAAGATTACATACTGTTTTTGTCCCGCGCCTATATGATCCCCGCCAATGCCACACATGCGTCAGAGGCCGCGCGGCTGTTGGATTTCATCCTATCCCCCAAAGGGCAGCGGATCGTGAAGCAGATGGGTTTGGTGTTTCCTGACGACCAGTCGGAAACGGGGCTTCTGCCCAGTGCGCGGCGGTTTATTCCGCTGAGGCCACCGCTGCTGGTGGCCTTGGATCGCCATGCGACAGAACGGTTTATTGCGCAATGGCGGGACGCTTTCGCTGCCCCGCCAATTCCGTAGATCAGATCCCGTCGTCGAAAGGATAGAAGCTCTCGGCAGAGGACCGCCGCCAACGTTTCAGGTAGCCTTGGTTGTCCTCTTCCTCGCGCAAGAGGAAGCCTTCGGGGAGGTAGGGGTAGACCTCGTGACCTGTGACCATGTCCCCCGCCTTTTCGCGCATCATCAGGTGGTGCGGCAGGAATTGCCCCGGATGGGACAGGCCCGCAGCCCCCGTCATATCCGCCAGCGCCTTGAGCGTGTTTCGGTGGAAGTTCGCGACGCGGGTGGCCTTGTCCACGGGGTTCAGCGCGCGTTGCAGCATTTTATCTTGCGTTGCGACACCCGTAGGGCAGTGGTTCGTGTGGCAGGCCTGCGCCTGAATACAGCCGACCGCGAACATGAAGCCACGGGCAGAGTTCACCCAATCCGCACCCAGCGCGAGGGCACGGGCGATGTCAAAGGCTTGGACCAGTTTACCAGAAGCGCCCAGACGGATTTTGTCGCGCAGGCCAACACCGCGCAGCGTGTTGTGGGCAAAGGTCAGACCTTCGACCAAAGGCATCCCCATGTGGTTCGCGAATTCCAGCGGGGCCGCACCCGTGCCGCCCTCTTTGCCGTCGATCACGATGAAATCGGGGGTGATACCCGTTTTCAGCATGGCGCGGACGATGCACATAAATTCGCGGCGGTGCCCGATGCAGAGCTTAAAGCCCACAGGTTTACCGCCCGACAGATCACGCAGTTGCGCGATGAAGCGCATCATTTCGATCGGGGTGCCAAAGGCCGAATGGCTGGCCGGCGACACGCAATCGACGCCCATCGGAATGTGGCGGGCCTCTGCGATTTCGGGGGTGATTTTCGCAGCAGGCAGCACGCCGCCCTGACCGGGTTTGGCACCTTGGCTCAGCTTAATCTCGATCATCTTGACCTGATCAGAAGAGGCCGTTTTCGCGAATTGTTCAGGGGAAAACTGGCCTTCGTCATCGCGGCAGCCAAAGTAGCCCGTGCCGATTTCATAGATCAGGTCGCCGCCGCCTTCGCGGTGGTAACGGCTGATCCCGCCTTCGCCAGTGTCATGGGCAAAGCCCCCCATGCGCGCGCCATTGTTCAACGCCAAGATCGCGTTGGCAGATAGCGCACCAAAGCTCATGGCAGAGATGTTGTAGATCGAGAGGTTATAGGGCTGCGTGCAATCGGGGCCGCCGACGGACACGCGGAAATCCTTATCCTCGATTTTGACAGGACGGATGGAGTGGGTGAGCCATTGATAGCCGCTCTCATAGACGCGCTTTTTCGTGCCAAAGGGGCGTTTATCCTCAACGTTTTTGGCACGTTGATAGACGATGGCGCGGGCATCGCGGGAAAACGGCACCTCTTCGTCGTCGCCTTCAAGCAGGTACTGACGAATTTCAGGGCGGATCATTTCAAAGAAATACCGCACCCGACCGAGAAGCGGGAAGTTCCGCAAAACCGCGTGTTTCGTTTGGATTGCATCCAAGAGGCCCAGCAGCGTCAGGACGCCCAAGATGATAGAGACAATCGGCGTGAAGACGTTGTTTTGCGGCAGCAAGAGCGAGAGCAAAAAAGCAATCGCGACCCCGAAAAACGTAGCGTATCGCAGTAAGAAAGACGTCATAAAAGTCCCCTATTCAGGCGTAGTTCTCGATCATTGCACGACCTCTGTCGCGCGACCATTCCCTTAGTTTAGACGACATCTGTAACTGGTTTCTTATAGATCGGGGCCTTTTGACAGGTTTTGGCACCCGTCTAGCCCCTTGCATCCAGCCGCATCGTCGCCTATCTGATGCTTCGAGAGGTTGGCGCGGGCGAGCGCCTCGCCAACCCGGTCAGGTCCGGAAGGAAGCAGCCGTAACGAGCCCCGCTTGGGTCGTTGTCCAGCCTCTCACCTTACCCCCCTCATTTGTTAGAGTTCGCCCCATGTGGGCAGCCCCGCTTTGTCAGATTTGCGTTTAACAACAACGGCCATGACTGTGCCAAACAGCAGGCCCGCAAAGATAGACCCCAGAGCCGCCTCAGCGATACGCATGTCGTTGTAGCGCCAGAGGAAGGTCCACATCAAAAGGCCCCACATCGCGCCAAAGGTCATGCCTTGGATCGTGACGATCTGCCAAAACGTCATGAAGTGGACGGGACGAATCTCTAGCCCCATGCGGCGCAGGATGATGTTAAAGGGCGGGTCGTAGGCACGGCGGGGGATGCCCGCCTCGATAAGTTTCTCGACGGCTTTTGCGTATTTTGTTTCAAATTCGGTCATCTGATCGCGCTCTTATTCGAATGTGCCCACCGTAGCTCAGGAAATCCCGATCACAACCCGATTGTTGTGTCCTGCGTGCTGGACGCCGCGCCCCTCTGCCCCTAGGTTGGGGGCGCTAGCAGATCGAGGAATACATGACCGACACGCCCCAAGCCGGCTATCAGGTTCTTGCCCGTAAATACCGCCCCGAAACCTTTGCCGACCTCGTCGGTCAAGACGCGATGGTGCGCACGCTCAAGAATGCGTTCGAGGCAGGGCGGATCGCGCAGGCCTTTATCATGACGGGTATCCGCGGGACGGGGAAGACCACCACCGCGCGGATCATCGCAAAGGGCATGAACTGTGTTGGCCTTGATGGTCAGGGCGGCCCTACGACCGAACCCTGCGGCCAGTGCGAACATTGCACCGCCATCATGGAAGGTCGCCACGTTGACGTGATCGAGATGGACGCGGCATCCAACACAGGCGTCGCCAACATCCGCGAGATCATCGACTCGGTCCATTACCGCGCGGCTTCGGCCCGCTACAAAGTCTACATCATCGACGAAGTTCACATGCTGTCGACGGGCGCGTTCAACGCGCTCTTGAAAACGCTTGAGGAACCGCCCGCCCACGTCAAATTCATCTTTGCGACCACGGAAATCCGCAAGGTTCCCGTGACGGTTCTGTCGCGCTGTCAGCGGTTCGACCTGCGCCGCATCGAACCCGAGGTGATGATCGCGCTCTTGCGCAAGATCGCCAGCAGCGAAGGCGCGGAGATCACCGATGATGCGCTCGCGCTGATCACTCGCGCCGCCGAAGGGTCGGCACGGGATGCGACATCGCTTTTGGATCAGGCGATTTCGCATGGTGCGGGGGAAACCACGGCGGATCAGGTGCGGGCGATGCTCGGCCTTGCGGACCGTGGACGTGTGTTCGACCTCTTTGACATGATCCTGCGCGGTGATGCGGCAGCGGCCTTGGCCGAGCTGTCGACGCAATATTCCGATGGCGCGGACCCGATGGCGATCCTGCGCGATTTGGCAGAGATCACCCACTGGGTATCGGTGATCAAGATCACCCCTGATGCCGCCGAAGACCCGACTGTTTCGCCTGACGAACGCGCCCGTGGTCAAGCCGCCGCCGCGACCCTGCCGATGCGGGTGATGACGCGGATGTGGCAGATGCTGCTCAAAGCGATTGATGAGGTATCTCAGGCCCCGAACGCGATGATGGCGGCAGAGATGGCTGTGATCCGCATGACCCATGTGGCGGACCTGCCGACGCCAGACGAACTGTTGCGCAAAATCGCGAACACTGCGCCCCCGCCCCGTCCGAACGGTGGTGGAGGTGGCGGCGGTGCGCGCCCTGCCCCTTCAGGTGGCACGACAAACGCCTACGGATCGCAGCACACGCCGACCCACAACGGGCCGAGCGGCCCTGTGTCTCAGGCTGCGCCAGAACTGGCTGAACATGCGCTAGCACGCTACGCGACATTTGAATCCGTACTGGAACTGATCCGTGCGCACCGCGATGTAAAACTGCTCGTTGAGGCGGAGAACTACATCCGTCTTGCCCGTTACCAACCCGGTCGGATTGAATTCCAACCTGCGGATGATGCCCCTAGCGATCTGGCACAGCGGCTTGGATCGCGGTTGCAAGCGTGGACGGGGAACCGCTGGACGGTGATCCTCGTGAATGAGGGCGGCGCACCGACGGTTGCCGAAGTGCGTGCCGCCGAAGAGAACGCGAAAAAGGCCGAGGCCGCGACATTGCCGATGGTGCAGGCCGTCCTCGCTGCTTTTCCGAAAGCCAAAATTACCGAAGTTCGGACGGCTGCCGACCTCGCCCAAGAGGCGCAGGTTGAAGCCCTCCAAGAAGTGGAAGATGAATGGGACCCGTTCGAAGAGGATTGATCCTAGCGGCACTGCCCGCGCCTGCCTTTGCTGAAGTTTGTGAACAAGTGCGACCGCTCTGGTCGCCCGGGGTTGATGTGACCATCTGGTCAGAGCCTCTTTATACGCTGACCAACCCGTTGTTGTTCATCATGATCATCATCGCCTTGGCTGGATCGGCATTCAGGCATATCGGCGTGCAGATGGCTGGCATTATCGCGTCGTCATTCCTGCTGATGTTCGTGTCGCAGCGCCTATGGGCAACGGATCATTTGGGCATCTGGGCACGCGCCACGAGAGAAGGCTGCCTTGCGCCGCCTTATGTCGCGACGGCCTTTGCAGCGGCGCTAACCGTTTATACAATCATCCGCGCCGCACGGCGCATCCTTAGTCAGAGGAAATAACATGTTCAAAGGAATGGGCGGTCTTGGCGACATGGCCAAGATGATGAAAACCGCACAAGAAATGCAGACCAAGATGACCCAGATGCAGGATGACCTGAAAAACATCACGGTCACGGGCGAAGCGGGTGCAGGTCTGGTCAAAGCGACCGCAACCGCGAAGGGCGAGTTGAAGGCTCTCGACATTGATCCGTCGATCTTTTCGGCTGACGACAAGGAAATGGTCGAAGACCTGATCCTCGCAGCGGTCAAAGATGCACAGACCAAAGCGGGCGAACGCGCCCAAGAGGAAATGGCGAAGATCACCCAGGGTCTGGGCCTGCCCGCTGACTTTAAGATGCCGTTTTAAAAATTGGCTCAGGGTCCGCAGGATATCGAAGACCTGATCGGTCTTTTGTCAAAGCTACCGGGGCTTGGGCCTCGGTCGGCGCGGCGTGCTGTCCTGCACCTGATCAAAAAGCGCAAACAGCATCTGATCCCATTGGCCGACGCGATGACACGGGTCGGCCAATCGGCCAAGGAATGTTTGAACTGCGGGAACATCGATACCGCCGATATTTGCCCGATCTGTCAGGACGAACGACGCGCCAATGGCGAGATTTGCATCGTTGAGGATGTCGCGGACCTTTGGGCGATGGAACGCTCTGGCGTATTCAAGGGGCGCTATCACGTGCTGGGCGGCACGTTGTCGGCGCTCGACGCGGTCGGGCCAGAGGATTTGCGTATTCCCAAGCTCCTCGACCGCGTGACGTCCGAGGCGGTGACCGAGGTGATCCTCGCGCTTTCCGCGACGATCGACGGGCAGACCACGGCGCATTACATCGCTGACCAATTGCCCGATGTGACGGTCACGTCGCTCGCCCAAGGTGTGCCTGTGGGTGGGGAGCTGGACTACCTCGACGATGGGACGATCACGGCGGCGCTCAGGGCGCGACGGAGCCTCTAGGACACAACAAAAAAGCCCCGCAAATTGCGGGGCTTTTTGTATTCAGATCAGGCGACCTTATTTGTCGTCTTCGTCTTCGTCGTCATTGCCACCCGGCAGGTTGAAGAAGCTATCTGCATCCGAGAAGTCGGTTTCTTCGTCATCACGCGGATCGTTGCCGAGGCCGCCGTCACCAAGGGTGAAGGTTTCCAGACCAGAAATCGCGGTCGGGATTTTCGGTTCTGCTGGCATGTCGAGCGACTGTTCGGTCGACACCAGTTTACGACGCTCGTCGTCGGTCATTGCAGTGCCTTCGGCCGCGCGTTTCGCGTTTGCCTTCTGCACCATGCCGTCGAGTTCGGATTGTTTACACAGGCCAAGTGCCACCGGATCGATCGGCTGCATGTTGGCGATGTTCCAGTGGGTGCGTTCGCGGATCGCTTGGATCGTCGGCTTGGTGGTGCCAACGAGTTTCGCAATCTGAGCGTCCGACAGTTCTGGGTGGAATTTCACCAGCCAGAGGATCGAGTTCGGACGGTCCTGACGCTTCGACAGCGGGGTGTAGCGCGGGCCGCGGCGTTTTTCTTCGCCCGAAGCTGCAGGGTTGAACTTCAGCTTCAGTTTGTGAAGCGGGTTGCCCTCGGCTGCTTTGATCTCGTCTTCGGTGAGCTGGTTGTTCGACACAGGGTCGAAACCTTTTACACCAGGCGCCACATCGCCGTCAGCGATGCCCTGAATTTCCAACTCGTGCATGCCGACGAAATCGGCGATCTGTTTAAAGCTGATCGTGGTGTTGTCGATCAGCCAGACGGCGGTGGCTTTCGCCATAATTGGTTTGTCGGACATGGTTTGTCTCCTAACGCAAATCTTCCCCGCTGCCTTCTTTCGAAGGCGAGCCGGAATTTTCGGCCCAGTTCACATTGTCGGGGAACTCAAGCTGTATATAGTCGGGGCAAAAGCAATAGAAAAGACTAAATTATGCGAAAGACTGTATTGGCACTGGCCTTGGGCCTATCTCCGCTTGTTGCGCAGGCGGACGGAACGGCCGGAGATTTTGATTATTATGTGATGTCGCTGTCGTGGTCACCGAACTGGTGCGCCCTCGAAGGTGATGGTCGCGACTCGCCGCAATGTGACGAGCGCGAGGATTTCGGCTGGGTTCTGCACGGGCTCTGGCCGCAGTATGAAACGGGCTGGCCCAACTACTGCCGCACCACGATCCCTGCCCCAACCCGCCGCCAGACCGAAGCGATGGCGGACATCATGGGGACATCTGGCCTCGCATGGTATCAGTGGAACAAACACGGCGTGTGTTCAGGGCTGAATTCAACCGACTACTACGCCCTCGCCCGCGAAGCCTATGAGACGCTGACGATCCCGCAGGCGTTCCGCAAATTGGAACGACAGGTGAGCCTGCCTGCATCCTTGATCGAAGAGGCGTTCATGGATCAAAACGATGGGCTGGACGCGAACGAGATCACAGTGACCTGCATGTCGGGCTATATCCAAGAGGTCCGCATTTGCCTGACTAAGGACCTAGAGTTCAGACGCTGCGGCGCGGATGTGTCGCGCGATTGCACGCTAGACGACGCGCTGTTCGATCCGGTGAGATAGAAAAAAGGCGGCCCGTTCAGGACCGCCTTTTTAAATCTTACACCTGAGTGCAGATGTATTTCAGTTCGAGGTAGTCCTCGATCCCGTGGTGGCTGCCTTCGCGGCCAAGACCCGATTGTTTGACGCCACCGAACGGTGCCACTTCGGTCGAGATGATGCCTGTGTTCACGCCAACGATGCCGTATTCCAGCGCCTCTTGGACCTTGATCACGCGGGACAGGTCGTTGGCGTAGAAGTAGGACGCGAGGCCAAAGATCGTGTCGTTCGCCATGGCGATCACGTCATCCTCGTCCTTGAAACGGAAAAGCGGCGCGAAGGGGCCAAAGGTTTCTTCGGTCGCGACCTTCATATCGGTGGTCGCGTCGCAGACGATGGTAGGCAAGAAGAACTGACCACCCAGCGGGCCAGCCTCACCACCTGTTAGAACCTTGCCGCCCTTAGCCAGCGCATCCGCGAGGTGTTCGCGCACTTTTTCGACCGCTTTCGGTTCGATCAGCGGGCCAAGGTCGGTGCCAGTCTCAAGGCCGTCGCCAACCTTCAGTGCTTCGACCGCAGCTTTGAGTTTCGCGCTGAATTCGTCATAGACGCCGTCCTGCACGTAGATGCGGTTCGCACAAACGCAGGTCTGACCGTTGTTGCGGAATTTACAGGCGATAGCGCCTTGAACGGCTGCGTCGATGTCCGCGTCGTCAAACACGATGAACGGTGCGTTGCCGCCCAGCTCCATCGAACATTTCATAACGTTGTCCGCAGCTTGACGCAGCAGGATACGGCCCACTTGAGTCGAGCCTGTGAAGGTCAGTTTGCGCACCTTGAAGTTTTCGCAGAACTCTTTGCCGACGCCCGATGCGTCCTCGGACGGGATAACACTAAAGACGCCTTTGGGCACGCCTGCTTGTTCCGCAAGAACCGCCATGGCGAGCGCGGACAGCGGGGTTTGCGAAGCGGGACGGATGACGAACGAACAGCCCGCCGCCAGCGCCGGAGCCACCTTGCGGGCGATCATCGCGTTGGGGAAGTTCCACGGGGTGATACCAGCAGCAACGCCAATCGGCTGTTTGATCACGGTGATGCGCTTGTCGGCCATGTGACCGGGGATGGTTTCGCCGTAGATGCGTTTCGCTTCTTCGCCGAACCATTCCACAAAGGACGCACCATAAGCGACCTCGCCACGAGCCTCAGCCAGTGGTTTGCCCTGTTCGGCAGTCATGATGATGGCGAGATCCTCTTGGTTCTCCATCATCAGGTCGAACCATTTGCGCAGGATCTTTGCCCGTTCTTTACCCGTTTTCGCGGCCCATGATTTCTGAGCGTCATAAGCTGCATCAATCACCTTGGCGGTTTCTTCGCGGGAAATATCCGCGACCTTGGCAATCACGTCACCACGGGCAGGGTTTACCACGTCAAAGGTCGCACCAGATTGGGCCATGACCCATTCACCAGCCAGATAGGCTTCTTCGCGGACGAGCGCGGGGTTGGATAGCAGGGATTTCAGGTTCGTCTCGGGCATTCGGTCCTCCGGTCGAAAAATTTGATCATATGTGAACCACGGCAAATCCCAGTCGTCCAGTCCATTCACGCCGGATTGACCAATAATTCCGTCGCTCTAGTCCCGTGTGACCAACCAATGGCCCAAATAGGACAAACGCGGCGTGTCATTTAGGGAAAATGGGAAATCCCCAAAGGCATATTCAGAAACGACAACCACGGAATTGCCGTCCCCGATCCGAAGAAGAATCTCTGCCACGACATCACCGACAAAGAAGTCATCGAGCGTTTCTTTGACCCCTGCCCCAAAGCCAGTGACGACATAGGTCGTATCCACGAAGGCCCCCGCCAGATCGCGATTGAACGGAACGGGCAGCCCTTCGGCGGGTTGATCAAAGCAGTAGGACAGCAGTGCCTCTTCGTCGGGGAAGTGTCCCGCAAAGACATAAAGGCGTACTTTGCCCTCGGGCGTGGTGGGGACGGTATCGTCGTCTTGGTCGCTTTGCGCTGCGACATCGAAGAGTTCACGCCAAAAGCTCATGCGACAGACCGAATGTTAGGGTTTGGATTTCTTCTTTTGCGCGGCGTCGCCTTTGACGGCCTGCCACGCGGCATGGGACAGAACCTCGACGGTTTCATCATCAGGCATACCACCCGCCGAGAGGAATTCCCGCGCGGGGCCGTAGATGATCGCGGAGGCGAGAGGCCAAGGCATATCCTTGACCATGCCCTTGGATGCCCATTTCGCGTAGACCGCCGCGCCTGCTGCGCTCTCATCGCTTAAATCTTGGGCAAAGTCGGCGAAGTCGGGGTCATTGACCGCTCTGGCCGAAAGCTCTTCGTGGAGGCGGAACAGATCGGGGTTATTGCGACCCCAGAACAGGAACGATTGGATCATCGCGGTGATCGCTTTGCGCGGTTTATCCTTACCCGTGATGCCCTGCGCCTCAATCGTCCACGTGGACCGTGCATCCAAGAGCAACGCCCGCGCAATCGCGGCTTTGCCCTTAAAAGCATGGTAGATAGAGCCAACCGTCGATGCACTGTCACGCCCGATCTGCGCAATTGTCGCCGCAGCGTAGCCTGAGGACAAGAAGATCGCCTGAGCGGCAGTTTTGATCGCGTCTTTACGGTCGGTCATATTATACCCCGTGTTTGGTCTGTTGCGAGCAGGATACGCAGGCTTTTTTCTATTGCCCACCCTGCATTTTAAGTCACACCTCATCACAACCATGCAATTTTCCCGCGAAAAATTTGCGCTTTGCGGATGAAATGATATCAGAGCCTAAATGGATTCCGGACGATTTAGATGCTTTTGAATATTCCCTCTGCCCTGCGCGCATTTCTGGCGCTGACCGCTTTGGTCTTTATCTCGGCCTGCACCGAAGAACCTGTGCCCGAACCCGCGCCTGCGCCGACCGTTGTTCCGGGCTATGCGCTGTTGATGGACAATGGCTACGCCTTGCCGCCCGTTCCCCCGCGTCTCCTCGAAGAACCGAACCGCCGTGTGTTGGTCTATTACACAGGCGACGAAAAACCGGGCACGATCGAAGTCGACCGTTATGCAAAATTTCTCTATTGGGTCATGGATGACGGCACCGCGTGGCGTTACCCCATCGCCGTGGGCCGTCTAGGTCGGTCGATCAATGGTGACACGGTGATCAACCGCAAGGTTGAATGGCCGGGCTGGACGCCCACCGCAAACATGTTGCGCACAGAGCCCGAGATTTACGGCGATTTCGCGGGTGGCATCCCCGGTGGCCTGCGCAGCCCGTTGGGGGCGCGTGCGCTCTACCTCTATCGTGGGGGTCGCGACACCTACTACCGCATCCACGGCACCAACGACATGGAATCGATTGGCAACTCTGGCTCTGCGGGCTGCATCCGGATGTTCAACCACGACATCATCCACCTCTTTGAGATGGTCCCGAACGGCACCCGCGTTGTCATGCGCAGCGAGGCGGATTCAGAACGGATCGAAGAAGAGTATTTCAACCGCGGTGAAGAACTCCCTGCGCGGCGCGTCGACCCCGATGCCATCTATGGCGAAGAAGCCCTGATGGCCGATAGACCGCTGTCAGAGATCCTCGCCGATCAGTTGGCAGAGAAACCGACAGAGCCTGAAATGGACGCGTCGGAAATGTAATAACTGGTGGGTCGTTTTGCTGGCAGGTATCGAATTTGGGGTAACCCAGAGCTTTTCTTGTGAACGTACGACAAACCGGGAAAGCGATGGAAGTGGACCAGCGCCGCTATCTGGATATCTGGAGGGTAAAGTTTGACCGATCTTTTGATCCCTGCGCTGATCCTCGCGGCGATAGGTTGGTTCGTCCCCCGCCTCTGGGCCAAGTTCCTGCCCGAGGGGGTAAAGCCGCTGATGGTCAATGCACTGGTATCGACCCTGACGATGGGGATCGTGGGTATCGGCTATTTCATCGTGCTCTACCTGATCCAAGGCTTTCCGATCTCTGAACTGTTCGCTGGCAACATCGCCGATACCATCGCGCATTTCGGACGGCTGTCGCTGATCTCTGCGCTCTTGTGGGGGCCAGTAATGCTCTTGTCGGTGATGGGCCTTGTGAGGCGTTGGAAAAAGGCGGTCTGGTGATGCATCGGTTGATCGAAAAAGGCCTGATGTTCGGTGATGAGAGGCCGATAAGATGAAATTTTTCTATATGCTGGTGATCTGGTTTGTCATCACGACCCTGCTGTATTTCATGATCTCGGTCTATTCGCGCTCTGTTCGGCGCGAAAAACTAGAGAAACAATGGGCCGAGGATCATCAAGGGGGTGATAGCGAGGCCCGCACTACTTATATCGAAAACGGTATGGTCGAATACGAGCACGGGTTTCGCAAAAAGCTCATTGTGCTGGTCTATATTGTGCCCGTCGTTTTGGTGACGGCGATTTTATATCTGACGAATTGAGGCTGAGATGCAAAAACTGAAAACTGGCGTTCGGGTCATCGTGATTTTGTTTGCGGGCATGTTCCTGCATTACGTCCTGCCTCAACACGACATCGCCCGCATCACAGGCACCGAAGTGATCCGTCAGGACTTTAGCTCTGTGAACCGCATTTTCTTTGCGCAGGCTGACAGCGGCAACGTCGATGGTGCGACCCGCGATGTGCAGTTCATCAGCGTGATGCGCCGCCCGACCTATCTCTTTGGCCTCATCCGTGGTGCTGAAGCCAATGACGTGATGATCTACCGCAACGAAGATACGGGCTGGATCTGGCCACCTTATTTCAAATTCGACAGCCGCGACCTGCAAGGCGAGGCCCAAGAGAACACCTCGACCGCCGAAGCGCCAAAGTGGGTGAGCATCACGCACTACGGCTGGCGGAACCGTTTCTTTACCATCTTCCCGAACGCGATTTCGATCAAACGCATCGACGATCCAAACATGACCATCATCCCGTGGTTCAACATCGTATTCTTTGTCGCGCTGATGGCAGGCATCCTATTCCTACGCGCCGTCTGGCTACAATTCCGCGAACGCGCACTGGACCCGACCTTGGACAAAGTCGGCGACGAATGGGACCGCGTGGAGGCAGGGGTCGCCGAACGGCAGTCTCGTCTGAAACGCTGGTTTGGAAGCTGGCGCGGGAAGTGAGTTGGGGGGCTGCGCTCGGAGTTGGGCGGATGGCCGTTTGGAGCCTATTTTGACTGAAGCTGTATAGCGCACTACTGTCTACTCTGCCGACCCTACATATTCAGGCTCACACGCGAAATAACACGGCAGTGAGGAGCACGTTCTGGCAAATGCCATAGAACGCTGATATTATTTGGCCGTTGTGTGAGTTTGCCAATAGGAGCAAAAATGTTTGGTGCCCTGACCTTCGTTGGAAGCTTAATTCTGGCTTCAGTGGGCTTTCTTTTTGGTCGCCTCTACGCGGAATCTGCACTTATTCTGTCTGAAAAGCGAAGAAACTATTTGGAATTTCTTAGCGTCCTTCCGCCACTTTTAGACACCTACAACAACTCCACCGATGAAGAGTTTTTGACCTCTCTTCGGCCTGCAATGGAGTACTTTCCGCGCCTAATGTTTTATGCGGATCAGTCGGTCATATTGGCCTGGGGTGTTTTGCAGCAGAGGTATATTGAAGCAAATGCAACTCTAACGCCCAATAGCCCAGCACTGGCCCCAGAATACAAAGCGCTTGCGACGGCGCAAAATAACTTGGTGCTGGAAATGCGGCGCGATGCCTTTCGGTGGTCGATCTTCAACTACAGTGGAAAATCCCGCGTTCCTGAAAAGTTAGAGTTTAACAAACCTTAGAGAACTGGGTTCCATATATTCTCTGACCGATACACGTGTGCAGACATTTTCTTCGAATTTTCAGCACCTGCTCCCCCACTCACCAAACACCCCTTTCCTCTCACACCGCCCGATCACTCAGCGACCCACCTCACAAAACAGGTTGGACTGTGTTGCGTTGGCGGGTTTTGCGGAATTGGGCGGGGGTCATGCCGTGGTGGGCGAGGAAGAGTTTGTGGAAGTGGGATAGGTTGGGGATGCCGCAGTCGGCTGCGATCTCGGCCAAGCTGTCGGTTGATCCGATCAATTGCCGCCCTGCATAGTCCATGCGAATGCCGTTGACGTATTCGGACGGGCTTTGCCCCAGAAACTGACGGGCGGTGCGGCTGACGTGGGCATGGGCGCGGCCTGTGACCCGCACGAACCCAGCGGCCCCGTCGCGGAACACGTCGGGATTGCGGGCGGCGGCGCAGGCGTCAGCCAACCAGCGCGGCGCACCAGCGGCGAGCGAGACGGTCTCGTCGATCAGTTCGGACAAGAGCGGCAAGAGAAACGCCGTCGCATCGAGTGCGGTGCCATTGCGACGCTCTAACCGCACGGCAGCGCGGTTCAAGTCAGCCATCTGCTGCATGTCGCGGGTGTAGGTTTCGGGCCGCTCTGAGTTCCCCCAAAAGAACCGATCAGCGACCTGCGGATATTGCTGCCCGATCGCCTCAATCACCTTTGGATCAAAGGCAATCGACACGACCATCGCGTCCTCACCCTTGCCCTGAAGGGCATGGGCATGGGTGGGCTGCACAAAGAGGAGCGTGCCCTCTTTGTGATCGGTGTGACCCTTGGGGCCATATTCACGGATGCGGCCGTTCTGCACCCAGATCAGTTCGGGAAAATCATGGGTGTGCAGCGCCGTGGGGCGCTGGCTCGTCAGCATGGCACGTGACAACTGGCACGCCAAATCGGCGGGCAGGAACTCTTTATGGCGAAGCACGATCACATTCATACCCGCAGTTTAACACAGTCGTTGTAACAGGTCTTTGGCTATGATGCCGCGGCTGCAAAGAGGGCGTGACCTTGCGCGTTTTCCGCGCTAGAACCCTGCCCGTTGCCGCAAAAGAAAGCACTCCAATGTCGTTTGACCGCTCGATCAAGATCGCACCGTCGATTCTCTCTGCCGATTTCGCAAATTTCGGTCAGGAAATTCAGGCCATCGAAGCGCAGGGCGCTGACTGGGTTCATGTGGACGTGATGGATGGTCACTTTGTCCCGAACCTCACCTTTGGCCCGCCTGCCGTCAAAGCGTTCCGCCCGCACGTGAAAACGTTCATGGACGTGCACCTGATGATCGCGCCCGTCGATCCCTATATCGAAGCCTACGCCGAAGCGGGTGCCGATATGATCAGCGCGCACATCGAGGCTGGCCCGCATATTCACCGCACCATTCAGGCGATTAAAGCCCAAGGCGTTAAGGCTGGCGTGGCGCTGAACCCTGCGACCCCTGCTGAGGCGGTCGAATATCTGCTCGACATGGTGGACATGGTTCTTGTGATGACCGTGAACCCAGGCTTTGGCGGTCAGAAATTCATCCATTCCGGCGTCGAGAAGGTCCGCAAGGTCCGTCAGATGATCGGTGACCGCGAGATCCACATTCAGGTCGATGGCGGCGTTGATGTGAACACTGCGCCGCTGGTGGCTGCCGCGGGTGCGGATTCGCTCGTTGCTGGGTCGGCGGTGTTCAAAGGTGGTTCCGTCCACGCACCAGAGGTTTACGGCGAGAATATCCGCGCCATTCGCGCTGCGGCAAACGCCGCGCTCTGAGCCAAAAACCCACGTTGAATGACAGAGGCCGTGCCGAAAGGTGCGGCCTTACTTTTTTGTATAAATTTCGACGGAAACCCCAAGGACTGTCGTTTCATTGTGCAGATTAGAGAAATTTCCGCCTGCAGATGTTTTTCCAACCAACCGAAACGTAGCTGTCACATTAGCCATTTAAGCATCTGCATATATTTTCGACTCTTGGGGCGTCGCACTATGACTAAACATTTGAAGAACGGCTTTGCAGGCTTTCCCGCCGATCTTGTCAAAGAGGTGCTGGGCACCATCGCGACCAAAGACCAGACGCCAAAGCGCATCCAACCCGGCCAACGCTATTTTCCATCGCTTTTCATTTCGGACATGCATCTGGGGGCCCATAGCTGCCAAGCGGACGCCCTGCTGTCGTTCCTCGAATGCCACGTGGCTGATACGATCTACTTGGTTGGTGATATCTTTGATATCTGGCGGCCGATTGGGTCGAACTGGAAACCTGTCCACCATAAGATCGTGAACCTGCTGCTGGATCGTATGCGGTCTGGCGTGCGGATCGTTTACACCCCTGGCAACCACGATGAGTTTTTCCGTCACTACTTTGGTGAATACTTCGGCAATCTAACGGTCGCCGATTACGTCTATCACACCACATCGAACGGAACGAAGTTCCTCGTCATTCACGGCGATTGCGTTGACCTGTTCGAACGTAAGGCGCCTGTGTTGTCAAAGCTCGGCGCTCATGCGGAAAACCTGCTGCGTGGCGTGCAATTGCTGGTGAACCGTGGCCTGAATGCCTTTGGACGTGAGGACTGGTGCGGCGTTGATCATCTGATCGCCTTTGGGAACCGTTTGGTACGTGCCAAGGAAACCTTTCAACTCCGTCTGGCCGATCTGTCGCGGACACATGACGCCGATGGCATCATCTGTGGGCACTTCCATCAGTCGGCGCTGCACGATGACCACGGTGTAATCTACGCAAACTGCGGGGATTGGACCGAGAACTGCACGGCTCTGGCGGAAACCGCCAGCGGTCAGTTGATGATGCTCGATTGGTCAGCACACAGCGCCCTCGCTCGTAAAGAGGCGCGGGTTGCGGGACGCAATGACGCCTCGGTCACGGCACGCGCATGACCGATATTCTGACAGGACTGGCGGTCGGCCTTTTGGGCGCAACATCTGCGTTGCAACTTGCGTCCGTTGGCGCGGCGCTTTGGGCGGCTGAGCGCTCGCTCCGGAAATCCATGATCACGGGAACACCGGGGGTGACGGTTCTGCGGCCTGTGTGCGGGTTGGAAAATAACCTTGAAGACACCCTACGCACCACATTCCGGTCGAGCTATCGCGGCCCGCTTCAGATTATTTTCTGCTGCTCGGACGCCGATGATCCCGTGGTTCCGCTGGTCAATCGGTTGATCGAAGCGCATCCTGAGGTCAACGCGACACTCTTGATCGGGGATGACCGCCTGTCGGGCAATCCAAAGCTTAACAACCTCGTCAAAGGTTGGGCTGCGGCAGAGCATGATTACATCCTGATGGCCGATAGCAACGTGTTGTTGCCGCACGACTATATCCAACGCCTTTTTTCCCGCTGGACCGAAGGCACGGGCCTTGTCACCTCGCCCCCGTCTGGCATCCGCGCCACGAACATTTGGGGTGATCTGGAGGCTGCATTCCTCAACACCTATCAAGGCCGTTGGCAGCTATCGTCGGATGTGTTCGGCAATGGCTACGCACAGGGCAAAATGCTGTTCTGGCGGCGGGATATTCTGGACAATGCGGGCGGGTTGATCGCCTTGGGTCGTGACATGGCCGAAGACGTCGCATCGACCAAGGTCGTCCGCGAGGCTGGCCTCAAGGTCCGTCTCTTGGGCAACCTCCTGCCCCAACCCATCGGGTCCCGCGATTGGCAGAGCGTTTGGACCCGTCAGGTCCGCTGGGCCAAGGTGCGCCGCATGGGGTTCCCTGCCCTCTATGCCGCTGAGGTCCTGTCGGGGATCGCGGTGCCGATGTTTTTGACGCTGTTCCTGACCCTAAACGGCGCCCTGAATTGGGCGAACCTCTTGGCCCTGCCGATCCTGTGGTTCGGCCTCGAATACCTCTTGGCCCGCCGCGCAGGCTGGCCTGCGAAACCACGCGATATCGCAACGTGGATCATGCGCGACGCGATGATCCCTGCCCTGTGGGTTGCGGGATGGCGCGGAAAAGGGTTCGAATGGCGCGGTAACTCGATGTCCTCGGACGCCGTGGGCACAACGACCGAAAGCTAAGAATGGACCTCTCGACGATCCAAACGCTGGTGCAGGCGCATGGCCTATGGCTGCTCGCGCCCGTCACGGTTCTGGAAGGCCCGATTGTGACGGTGATCGCGGCCTATATGGCCTCGCTCGGGTTGCTAAATCTCTATGCGGTTTATGTGATTTGCGTGTTGGGCGATCTGGTCGGCGACGCGGGCATCTATGCGCTGGGCCGTTGGGGGCCAAAGACGCTCCCTGGTCGATGGCAGGTGCGGCTGGGATTGAACCGCAGTCGCCGAAACGGGCTCAAGGATCACTTCCGCGACACAGGTGGGCGGACGCTTTTGATCGGCAAACTCACCCATTCGGCGGGCGCTGCGGTGCTGTTCGCTGCGGGCACGGGCAAGATGCCGTTTGGTGCGTTCCTCGGCTGGAACCTCTTGGGCACTTTGCCCAAAACGCTGCTCTTCGTCGTGATCGGCTACATGTTCGGCTACGCCTATTCGACCATCGACAACTACATTTTCCGCGCCACGCTGATCCTTGCGGCCTTGATCGCCGTGGGCGTCGTCGTTTGGTATTTGCGCGGTAGATCGCAGGCCTCTCAATGACGACACTCAGCTGCATTATCCCCGCTTACAATGAGGCTAGCCGCATTGAGGCTGTCTTGCGGTCGGTCGTCGGTCATCCGCTGATCGACGAGGTTATCGTGGTTGATGACGGGTCAACGGATGGCACGGCGGAGGTGGTCAAAGGGGTCGAGGGCGTTCGCCTGATCGAACTGCCCCAGAACAAGGGCAAGACGTGGGCCGTCACCGTCGGGATTGAGGCAGCGACAGGTGACACGCTGATGTTCGTGGATGCGGATTTGCTGGGATTGGACGCCTCGCATCTGACCGCGCTGATCGCGCCCGTTCAAGAGGGTAAGGCGGATATCACGATCAGCCTGCGGGCAAATGCGCCGCGCCCGTGGCACTGGATCGGGATTGATTACATTTCGGGTGAACGGGTAATGCCGCGCGGGTTGCTGATCGATCAGATCGACGCAATGCGGGCGCTACCGAAATTCGGATTGGAGGTGTTCATGAACAGCCTCCTGATCCGCCAATCGGCCCGCATCGCAATTGTGCAGTGGCCCGAAGTGGAAAGCCCGCTCAAAGGGACAAAGTTCGGCTGGGCCGAAGGGCTAAAGCGCGACGTAAAAATGATCCGCGACATGGCGCAGACCGTCGGGCTGTTGGGGTTGGCAGCGCAGGTCTATCGCATGCGCCGCCAGAGGGTCGTTTAGGCCATACGCTCTAGCGCTCGCTGAACGGCTGGGCGGTCGTAGAACCGCTTTTCGTAGTCCACGACGTTGGTGAAATCAGACCAGCCCAGTACGTCACGCGCACCGTAGTAGTCGAGCGTGGTGAGCCACGGCGCAATCGCCATATCCGCAATCGAATAATCGCCAGCGACCCAATCGTGTTTGCTCAACTGTGTATTCAGCACGTTCAAAAGACGTTTGGATTCATTGATATAGCGGTCGCGGGCGGTGGGATCTTTCATCTTTGCGCCTGCGAATTTGTAGAAAAAGCCCAACTGCCCAAACATCGGACCCGCGCCGCCCATCTGCCACATCAGCCATTGATAGACGGTGAATTTCTCGGAGGCGGTGCTGCCCGCGAACTTGCCCGACTTCTCTGCGAGGTACTGCAGGATCGCGCCGCTCTCGAACAAACCCAATGGCGTGCCGTCAGGCCCATTCGGGTCAAGGATCGCAGGGATTTTGTTGTTCGGGCTCAGCGACAGAAATTCGGGGCTGCGCATGATGTCATCCGACAAACCACCCGTAGAGTGGTATTCATACTCGATCCCCATTTCTTCGAGGGCGATGGGCACCTTGCGACCGTTCGGGGTGCCGAATGCGTAGACCTGAAGAATGTCAGGATTTTGCGCGGGCCAGCGTTTTGTGACGAGGAAATTAGAGAGGTCGGCCATTGGAATACCCTATGGTAAATTAATTTTATCGCTCACCCCTACACTGTAAAATTAAGCATAGAAACATCCCCAAGGTGGGATATACCTGTGCGCACTCGCGCAGGAAAACAACTTATGCGTGGGCAAAACAAATGGGGGCATATCATGCTTAATGAATTCAAAGATTTTATCTCCAAGGGCAATGTCATGGACATGGCTGTTGGTATCATCGTCGGCGCCGCATTCACGGCCATCGTTTCGTCGCTTGTCGCGGACCTGATCAACCCGATCATCGGTCTAATCATCGGCGGTATCGACTTCTCTAACCTTTACGTCGTTCTCAGCGGCGATGTTCCTGCTGGATCGAGCCTTGATGCGGCACGCGAGGCAGGCGCTGCAGTCTTTGCCTACGGGTCGTTCTTGATGGCTGTGATCAACTTCCTGATCATCGCATTCGTTGTGTTCATGCTGGTCAAACAGGTGAACCGCATCAAAGACGCGACGGCGAAGAAAGAAGAAGCCGTCGAAGCGCCTGCAGCACCCGCAGGTCCGACCGAGTTGGATATTCTGATGGAAATCCGCGACAGCCTGAAAAAGTAAGCTGTCCACCCAAACAAATGAAAAGGCCCGCCAAACGGCGGGCCTTTTGCGTTACTCCTACAGGGGAGGAAGTCAGAGCAACGAAGCAGCGTCTACAGTCGGCAGGCCAAGAGCCTCGCCCACAGCAGCGTAGGTCAACTGACCAGCGTGAACGTTCAGACCGTTCAGCAGGTGTTTGTCGTCTGCGCAGGCTTTCTTCCAACCTTTGTTCGCAAGAGCGATCATGAACGGCAGGGTCGCGTTGCCCAGCGCGAGGGTCGACGTGCGCGCCACAGCACCCGGCATGTTGGCGACGCAGTAGTGCATGATGCCATCAACTTCGTAGATCGGGTCTTGGTGGGTTGTTGCGCGGGAGGTCTCGAAACAGCCGCCTTGGTCGATTGCAACGTCAACCAGAACCGCACCCGGTTTCAGCTCGGACAGTTGCGCCTTGGAGATCAGTTTCGGAGCAGCAGCACCCGGGATCAGAACAGCGCCGATGATCATGTCAGCCTGACGCGCCAGTTCGATGGTGTTCGCAGCCGATGCATATGCGGTCTTGAAAGTGCCACCGAATACGTCGTCGAGGTAACGCAGACGCGGCAGCGAACGGTCGAGAACGGTCACATCAGCGCCCATGCCCGCAGCGATTTTCGCCGCGTGGGTGCCGACGACACCGCCGCCGATAACCAGCACGCGACCGGGTGCAACGCCTGGCACGCCACCCAACAGCACCCCACGACCGCCATTCGCTTTTTGCAGCGTGTAGGCACCAACTTGCGGCGCCAGACGACCAGCAACTTCGGACATCGGGGCAAGCAGGGGAAGCCCGCCACGGTCGTCGGTTACGGTTTCATAGGCGATGCAGGTTGCGCCAGACGCAAGCAGGTCTTTGGTCTGCTCCGGATCGGGAGCGAGGTGCAGATATGTGAACAGAAGCTGGCCTTCGCGGAGCATCTTACGCTCAACCGCCTGAGGCTCTTTTACTTTTACGATCATGTCCGCAGCGGCGAAAACTTCGGCAGCGGTCGCAGCGATTTTCGCGCCAGCTGCGATGTAGTCCTCGTCGGTGAAACCAGCGCCCATACCAGCAGCGGTTTCAACAGTGACGGTGTGACCGTTTGCGACTGCCTCTTGAGCAGCTGCAGGTGTCAGACCTACGCGGAATTCTTGGGGTTTGATTTCTTTGGGGCAGCCGATGTGCATTGGGGTCTCTCCTGTTCGTTGTGATCAAGATGACGCGCCCATTACGCAATTACTTGGACATTTTGAGTGCCGATGGTATAAGTTTTCGAAGATTATTCGAATAATGACGGAAATACTGGGATGAATTCGCGCGAAGATGGATTGGATTCGATAGATCGTCGGATTCTGGAGGTTCTGCAAAAAGATGGGCGAATCTCGAACGCGGAATTGGCGGATAAGGTCCATTTGTCGGCCTCTGCCTGTCATCGGCGTGTCCAGCGGCTCGAGAAGGACAAGTTCATCAAAGGCTACGTTGCCCTCGTCGATCCACGCAAAATCAACCGCAAAACGACCGTGTTTGTTGAGATCACACTGAGCGGTCAGGCAGATGAAATCCTCAGCGGCTTTGAAAAGGCCGTGTCGCTGATCCCTGACGTGTTGGAATGTCACCTGATGGCGGGATCTGCGGACTATCTACTCAAGGTCGTGGCCGAAGACGCCGAAGATTTCGCCCGCATCCACCGTCGCCACCTAGCAGGCCTTCCGGGCGTGCAGACGTTGCAATCGTCGTTTTCGCTGAAACAGGTGCGGCAGACCACGGCCCTGCCCGTCTAAAGAAAAAGCCCCCGCAGCCAAAGCTACGGGGGCCAATTTCGCCACGGTGGTGTGCTCTTAGAGCATACCCTCGCGTTGCAGCTTTTTCCGAGCCAGCTTGCGCTGACGACGAATCGCCTCAGCCTTTTCACGGGCCTTCTGGATGGAGGGCTTCTCGAAATGTTGCTTGAGCTTCATTTCACGGAAGACGCCTTCACGCTGCAGTTTTTTCTTAAGCGCACGGAGCGCCTGTTCTACGTTGTTATCGCGAACACTAACCTGCATGTGGTTTTCACCACCTTTCTAAGTTGGATTTGCAAAAGATTGCAGGATGGCCGCGTATAGCAATGGCACTATGTTTTGTCTAGTCTGCCGCCAGAAGGAGAACGCTATGCCGATCACCCCCCTATCACCGATGCAAAACCGCCTGCTGGACGCCATTGAACCCCATGTCATTTTCGACGGGTGGAGCGAGGACGCCTTTAAGATGGCGATCGCGGAGTCTGGACTGAGCGATGCTGACGCCCGCGCCGCCTGTCCGCGCGGTGCGACCGACCTTGCCGTGGCTTATCACCAGCGGGGCGATGCGGCGATGGTCGCACAGATGAAGGCCGCCGATCTGGCGTCGATGCGCTATAGCGAACGTGTGGCGGCTGCGATCTGGTTCCGCCTAGAGGTCGTGGACCGCGATATGGTGCGTCGTGGCATGACGCTGTTTTCGATGCCCCACCTCGCGCCTGTTGGGACGCAGTTGGTTTGGGGCACGGCGGACCTGATCTGGGAAACGCTTGGCGACACTTCGGACGACATCAATTGGTATTCGAAACGCACGATCCTATCGGGCGTCTATGCGTCCTGCGTGGTCTATTGGCTTGGCGATGAAACGGGAGGCGAAGCGACCGCTGCCTTTATCGACCGCCGCATCGACAACGTTATGCAGTTCGAGAAATTCAAATCCACCGTGAAAAAGACACCCGTTCTGGGGCAATTCGCGACAGGGATGGAAAAGCTACTCTCTGGCATCAAAGCTCCGAAACGGGGCGCCGCAGAGGATCTGCCTGGACGCTGGACCCTGAACGACTAAGGAGGAAGGCCAATGGCCGATATGATGCGCGCGGTTGAAATCACCCAAGCCGGCGGACCAGAGGTTTTGCAACTGTGTTCACGTCCGATCCCCACGCCCCAAGCGGGTCAGGTGGTGATCAAAGTGGCCTATGCGGGCGTGAACCGTCCCGATGCTTTGCAGCGTGCGGGCCTCTATGCGCCTCCTCCAACGGCGAGCGACCTGCCTGGCCTAGAGGCCTCGGGCACTGTGGTAGCGGTCGGCGAAGGGGCCGAGGGCGTGAAAGTCGGCGATCAGGTTTGCGCCCTCCTCCCCGGTGGGGGCTATGCCGAATACGTGGCGACACCTGCCGCGCACTGCCTGCCCGTGCCAGATGGCCTTTCGATGAAAGAGGCCGCGTGCCTACCCGAAACATTCTACACCGTGTGGTCGAACGTGTTCATGCGCGGCGGTCTGCAAGGCGGCGAACGGTTCCTCGTCCACGGCGGATCGTCGGGGATCGGAACAACGGCGATCCAACTGGCCAAGGCGTTAGGCGCACGGGTCTTTGCGACCGCGGGATCAACTGACAAGTGTCAGGCCTGCGAGGACCTCGGTGCAGAGAAATGTTTCAACTATCGCGATGAGGATTTCGTCGCGGGGATGAAAGCGGTCGGCGGTGCGAACCTGATCCTCGATATGGTGGGCGGATCGTATATCGACAAAAACATCAAATCGCTGGCAGATGACGGGCGTCTGGTTCAGATCGCGTTCCTTCAGGGCTCCAAGGTCGAAGTGAACTGGGCGCAACTGATGATGCGCCGTTTGACCTTCACAGGCTCGACCCTGCGACCCCAGTCCGATCTGGCGAAAGCCCGCATTGCGGATGAATTGCGCGCAAAGGTCTGGCCACTGCTGGACGCGGGCAAGGTGCGCCCCGTCATGCATAGCGAATTTCCGTTAGAGGCCACCTCTGAGGCGCATGCCCTGATGGAGAGCAGCGCTCATATTGGAAAGATCGTTCTAAATGTCGGCGGTTAAGGTTTCCGCCAGACCGCACCAATGGTTGCGGACATGCCATCGTGTCCGCGACCTTCTTGGAGCTGCAGTTCGTCGATCGACAGACGCAAGAGCGTGTAATCGGCAAAGGTCTCGCGCAAGAGGGCTTCGGAATAGAGGTGCGCCAGATCGCGCGGCCCGCCTGTGTTGAACGCCAATTGTTCAGGGCGATAGCCGACAATCACCAGATAGCCGCCTGATTTCAGCGCCTTGCGCATCCCCGCCCATTTGCGCTCGCGCTCATGCGGTTTGCTAAATTGGGTGAACACCTCGGCCACCACGTCAAAGGCGGCCTCGGGATAGTCCCAATCATGAGCATCCCCGAGTTCGAGGGTGATCGGCACGTTGTGACGTTCCGCCAGCGCCTTGGCCCGCGATTGGGCCGTGGGCGATACATCGACCGACGTCACATCGAGCCCGTGACGCGCCAGCCAAACACCATTGCGCCCCTCACCATCCGCCACGGCCAACGCCGTCCCTTGGGTTGGCAAAAGGCGGGTCACATCGCGGAGGAAATAGGTCGGCTCTTCGCCGAACAAATAGCCGTCGGTATTGGCAAAGCGAGCTTCCCAGTCGAGTGTCGGAAGGGCCATTTGGGTCTCCTGAAATAGGTTGCCCCTAATTTAGTTGCTTTGCGGCTGGGATACCATGAGCGGCCTACGGTCATCGGATGCGTAAAAATCGCGCAGGGTTTTGCCAGCCTCGTCTTTGAACCGTTCGTCCTCGGTTATGTCTGCGATGCGGTCGATGCGAAACATGCGAAAGCCCGCACGCAGTTCGCACCAACAGACCATTGTCCAGACCTTCCCCCAATACCAAAGCCCCAAGGGACGCACAGTGCGGGTCGTGGCAGAGCCACTCTCATCGCGATAGGTGATCGTGAGGCGGCGTTTTTCATAAGATACCCGTTCGATTTGGTCGATCAACTGGCGCACTTCGAGCGATAGGTCATTCATATCATGGGCATTGACGCCGACCGCGTTGACCCGCTGGCGCAATCGCTCTGGCAGAACGGCTTCGATTTTGACGATTGCTTCGGTCGCGCCTTCGGCCATCGCAGCGCCGCCCCAGACCTGCATCATTCGTGCGCCCGCGACGAGGGCGACGATCTCTGCCTCGGTGAACATCAAGGGTGGGAGGTCATAGCCGTCGCGCATGATGTATCCGACGCCCGCCTCGCCCTCGATCGGGACACCCGTGGACATCAGATCGGCCACGTCGCGGTAAATCGTCCGCGGCGTGACCTCTAGTTTTTCAGCGAGTTGCGCTGCCGTCACCAAACGCCCGCCTCGCAGGAGTTGAACGATCTGGAAAAGACGGTCAGCGCGGCGCATCAGGCGGCCTCGAACAGGCCGATGCGGTTGCCATCGGGATCGCGGGTATAGGCAAAGCGGCCCTGCGGAATGTCGATGATCGGGCTATCGACCGCGCCACCATGCGCCGGCACCCGCGCAAGTGCGTTTTCCAAACCGTCGGTCACGGTCATGTGCAAAACGCCAGCGCCTTGGCCCGCAGCCGGATCAACAAAGAGGTCCGTTCCAACGCTGCCTTCGGTTGCGACAGCGGCAACACGACGACCGCCTTCTTCGCGGAAGGTGACATCAATTTTCAGGATGGCCGCGTAATAGGCAGCGGCGGCGTCCAGATCACGCACGGGGGTTTCGGTCCAGATAACAACAGGTTGGGCAGTCATTTCCAATCTCCTTTGGATTTGTGATGCCCTGTCATGACACACCCCTACTGACAGCGTACTGTCAGCGTCTTTGCACGCCTAAGCAGAAAAAGAAAAGGGCGACCCGAAGGCCGCCCACCGAGGGAGAATATGGAAGTGGGAGATTAGCCCATACGCTCCGAGACGTATGCACCCGGGGAGGCGGGGAATACGACGGTCTTGTTGCCGTTGAGGAAAACGCGGTGCTGAACGTGCGCGTGGATGGCGCGGGACAGGCACTGGCTCTCTACGTCGCGGCCGAGCGATACATAGTCAGAGGCCGACTGAGCGTGGGTGATGCGAACGATGTCCTGTTCGATGATCGGGCCTTCGTCGAGGTCAGCGGTCACATAGTGCGCAGTTGCACCGATCAGTTTAACGCCACGCTCGTAGGCTTGTTTGTAAGGGTTCGCGCCTTTGAAGGACGGCAGGAACGAGTGGTGGATGTTGATGATCTTGCCAGACATCTTTGTGCAGAGGTCATCCGAGAGAACCTGCATGTAGCGAGCCAGAACGATCAGCTCTGCTTCGGTGTCTTCGACAACCTGCATGATCGCGGCTTCTGCCTGCGGTTTGTTCTCTTTGGTCACTTTGATGCAGTGGAACGGCAGGTCGTGGTTCACGACGACCTTCTGATAGTCCATGTGGTTCGAAATCACCGCAACGATGTCGATCGGCAGCGCACCGATTTTCCAACGGTAAAGAAGGTCGTTCAGGCAGTGACCAAAGCGGGACACCATGATTACGACTTTCATTTTGACGGATTCGTCATGGAACGCGTAGTCCATGCCGAACTTCTCAGCCGTTGCGGCCATGCCAGCGTTCAGATCGGCAAGCGACATGCCCTTTTCCGAAGTGAAGCTGACGCGCATAAAGAACTGACCTGTGCCAGCGTCGTCGAACTGCGATGCGTCAGTAATGTTACAGCCAGTATCGGCCATGTAGTTTGCGACTGCTGCAACAATCCCACGGGTGGATTGGCAGGTCACTGTGAGGGCGTATTTGGACATGGGGGACTCCGCGTTGGATTTAATGCGGTGATACACCTCAAACGCGTTTCGCAAAGGTGCGCGAAACGTCATTTTCCAGCCTGAAACGTCATTTACGACACCGCTAACGGTCCAAAATTTCCTGATGTTTACGGCTGTTTATCATAAGCGACATTCGTTCTCTGAACTGCGACCTCGGCTATTCCAGCTCGGCGGCGGGGATGATTCCAAAGAAAGTCTCCATCGAGCGAACGCCGAACATATCGCCTTCGACCTCGCCTAGATCGACAAGGCGGTAAAACGACTTGCGGTCAATCAGCGCCCAAAGGTTACGGCGGATCAGCACATACGGGGACGGCTCGCCCGTCTCGGGGTCGCGCTCAACGCGGATCGGATGGTCGAGGCCAGCGGTTACAACGTCATCGACATTGGTCACAAACTCTAGCCCGTCCTCTGTCACCTCAAAATCAATCGCCACAAAGGGCGCGTCATCGACAATGATCCCGACCTTTTCGACGGGCGTGACGAGGAAATAGTTCTCACCATCCTTGCGAATGATGGAGGAGAACAGTTTGACCAGCGGCTTACGGCCAATCGGCGTGCCCAGATAGAACCACGTCCCGTCGCGCGCGATCCGCATGTCGATGTCACCGCAAAACGGTGGATTCCATTTATCAACGGGCGGCGGGCCCTTTTTTGAGGCAGCTTTCGCAGCAGAAGCGAGACTTTCCGCCGACGGGGTAACATTCTTTTGTGCAGTCATGTTTTTCCCATTGGGATCAGGGGTGATATCTGGTTCTTTAGGAACATAGTGTGACCGAGGAGCATTGTCATGGCAGCACCCGCCGATCTTGTCGTCGAAATCGAAGCATTGGGCGAAAAGCTCGTTCTGGCGCGGGATAGTATCGCCAAACAATTCATCGGACAAAAGCGGGTTGTGGACCTGACCTTGGCAGCGCTCGTCTCTGGCGGGCATGCGTTGTTGGTCGGTCTACCGGGGCTTGGCAAAACACGACTGGTGAATACGCTCGGCACTGTGATGGGGCTGGATGCGAACCGTGTGCAGTTTACGCCTGACCTGATGCCTGCAGATATCCTTGGCTCCGAGGTGTTGGAAACGGTGGCAGATGGCACACGGGCGTTTCGCTTTGTTGAGGGTCCCGTATTCTGCCAACTTCTTATGGCGGACGAGATCAACCGCGCCTCGCCGCGCACCCAATCCGCGCTCTTGCAAGCGATGCAGGAACGCGAGGTGACGATTGCGGGGCAGCATCGCCCCTTGGGGAAACCGTTCCACGTTCTGGCGACCCAGAACCCGTTGGAACAAGAGGGGACATACCCCCTCCCCGAAGCGCAGCTCGACCGTTTTCTGTTGCAGATCGACGTGCCCTACCCGACCCGCGACGTTGAACGCGAAATCCTCTTGGCAACCACAGGCGCGACCGAAGATACAGCCCACGCCGTCTTTACCGCTGATGAACTGATCGCGGCCCAAGCCTTGCTACGTCGGATGCCCGTGGGCGAAAACATCGTTGAAATGATCCTCGATCTGGTGCGGGCTTGCCGTCCTGATGCAGATGCCCCCAAATTGATCCGCCAAAACGTGGCCTGGGGTCCGGGTCCGCGTGCGGCGCAGGCGCTGATGCTCTGCGCACGGGCTGAGGCACTGATGAACGGGCGACTAGCCCCTTCGCCCGAAGATGTGCGTGCGCTCGCCGCCCCTGTTCTATCGCACCGTATGGCATTGTCCTTTGCGGCACGAGCGCGGGGTGAGAGCCTCACATCCATCATCGACACCGTTTCCGCCCAAATCACCAAGGTTGAGGCCGCCGCGTGAGTGATGCCCTTGCCTTGCGTGCTGGGGCAGAGCGTTTAGCGGCCCCGCTTCCTGCGCTTCTCGCGCAGGCAGAGCATTTGGCGACCACCGTTATTCTAGGCGATCACGGTAGGCGGCGCGCAGGTCTAGGCGACACGTTCTGGCAATACCGCCCAGCGCAGCCCCACGATGAGGCACGTCTGATTGACTGGCGTCGGTCCGCAAGATCCGACACGGCCTTTATTCAGGACAAAGAATGGCAGATCGCGCAGTCGGTGATCCTCTGGGTCGATCGCGCGGCGTCGATGTCGTTCACCTCGGGCGATGAGACCAAGGGTCACCGCGCAAGTGTACTGGCCCTGTCCCTCGCGATCCTACTGTTGCGGGGTGGCGAACGGGTGGGCCTGACGGGCCTACGGCTCCCGCCGAAACGCGGTGAAGCCCAGGCGCTCCATCTGGCAGAGCTATTGGCGGAACAATCGACCGATGATTACGGCAGCCCTGACACCGACGGGATGCTGCCCCATTCCCGCGCCCTCTTTGTCTCTGACTTTATGGGGGACATCGCGGGCGTTGAGGACGCAATGCTGCGTGCAGCGGATCGTGGCATTGGCGGCGCGATCCTTCAGGTGCTTGACCCGCAGGAAGAGGCCTTTCCCTTTGACGGGCGGACGGTGTTTCAGTCGATGGGCGGTAGCCTAACCCACGAAACGCAAAAAGCGGGCGATCTAAAGGAACGCTACCTCGAACGGCTCGCCGAACGCAAAGATCGGCTGGCGCATCTGGCACGCGTGGCGGGGTGGCAGTTTCACTCGCATCACACAGGGCAGAGCGCGGCCTCGGCCCTATTGTGGCTCTACGGCGCGATGGAGCGGAAATAACGATGTTCCAACTCGGCCCCATAGGTTTCGCAGCCCCTTGGCTTTTGATTGCGCTGGTCGCTCTGCCGATCTTGTGGATCGTGCTTCGCGCTGTGCCCCCTGCCCCGATCCGCCGCCGCTTTCCTGGTGTGGCGCTTCTCCTCGGGCTGTCTGACAATGAGGTTCAGACGGATCGCACACCGTGGTGGCTGTTGCTTTTGCGGTCTTTGGCTGTTGCGGCGATGATTAATGGCTTTGCGGGTCCAGTGTTGAACCCGCAGCAAACAGAGGGCGGCGCTGGCCCACTGTTGATCGTCACTGATGGCACTTGGGCCAGTGCGCGGGATTGGGCGACGAGGTTGGACCGCATCGACGCGATGGTGGCGACTGCAGGACGGCAAGGGCGCACGGTCGCTGTTGTTTCCCTGACCGATTTGCCTGCCGATGGCGTTACGTTTCAATCAGCAGACGCCGTTGGGCGAACGGTCGCGGGGCTGACGGCAAACCCGTGGGAACCAGCGGCAGACGACCTCAGCGCATGGATCACGGGGCTTGAGGGATCGTTCGACACCTACTGGCTGTCTGATGGGCTGGACCGCGACACGCGGACTGATCTTATCACCGCATTCCAATCTCACGGCGATCTGCGCGTATTTGAAACCACGCGCCCCGTTTACGCCCTACGCCCCGCCGAATTCGCGGATGGGAAAGTTACGCTGACCGCCCTGCGCAGCATCTCGGGAGTTGAGGTTGATCTATCGGTGGCCGCAATCGGCCTAGACCCGTCTGGGATTGAACGCCAGCTCGCCACCCAAGCAATGACCTTTGCGGCGGAGGCTATTGAGGCCTCCGTCACCTTTGAACTGCCGCCAGAGTTGCGCAATCGGGTGACGCGGTTTGAACTGATCGGCCAATCCACAGCGGGCGCGGTGACGCTGACTGACGACAGCCTGAAACGGCGCGAGGTGGCGCTGATTTCTGGCGGGGCATCGCGCGAGGGATTGGAACTCCTGTCCCCCCTTTATTATCTGCGCGAAGCGCTTGCGGAAAATGCGGACCTCCTCGAACTGCCGCTCAGCGATGTGATCCCCGCCAATCCCGACGTGATCATCCTCGCCGATGTGGCGACGTTGTCCCCGCTCGAATCCGAGGCGATCACCGCATGGGTCGAAAACGGCGGGCTATTGGTGCGGTTCGCAGGGCCACGGATGGCGGCGGCGGAGCTATCGCGGTTAGAGGACGATCCGTTGATGCCTGTGCGCCTGCGGTCAGGTGGCCGAAGTGTCGGCGGCACGATGAGCTGGGGTGCGCCCAAAACGCTCGATACTTTTTCGGGGACTTCGCCTTTCGCGGGGCTCACTGTGCCTGATGATGTGGAGGTGACATCGCAGGTGGTGGCCCAACCCGATCCCACCCTTGCAGAGCGTGTGATTGCGCAACTGACTGACGGCACGCCGCTTGTGACGCGGGCGGAACTGGGTGCGGGACAGATCGTTCTGTTCCACGTCACCGCAAATGCGGAATGGTCGAACCTGCCACTCTCTGGCCTCTTTGTTCAGATGCTCGAACGGCTGGCGGTATCGACGCGCCCATCGCAACCGACATTGGACGACCTCGCAGGCACCACATGGATGCCAGAGCGGGTTCTGGACGCTGCGGGCACGTTGCGAGACGCGGGAACGCTTGCGGGTGTGAGCGGCGAACGCATTGCCGAAGGCACCGTTGGCGCCGACCTTCACCCCGGTTTGTATAGCGGCGAGGATCGCGCATTGGCCGTGAACGTGTTGACCACGGACAGCACGCTTACTCCCGCAACATGGCCCGCTGGCATCACGGTTGAGGGCGCACGCGACGCGACGACGACCCCGCTCAAGGGGGCATTGCTCTTTGCCGCTTTGCTCGTTTTGATGGCGGATATTATCGCGTCATTGTCCGTCTCGGGCCGCCTGCGCGGCGCACGGGCGGTAATGGCCGGGCTGATCGCGCTGGGCCTGATGCCACGGGACGGCATGGCGCAGGACGACAGCTTTGCCATCGCGGCGACCTCGGACGTGGTGCTCGCCTATGTCATAACGGGTGATCAGGCGATTGATGATATCTCTTACGCGGGGCTCTATGGGTTGTCGGATACGCTCTATCGGCGGACGTCCATTGAACCCGCAAACCCGATCGGCGTGAATATCGAGATGGATGAACTGTCGTTCTTTCCGCTGCTCTACTGGCCGATCACCCCCAATCAACCGATGCCCAGCCGCGAAGCCTATGCGAAGCTGAACCGCTATTTACGCAGCGGCGGGATGATCCTCTTTGACACGCGTGATGGCGATGTGGCGCAATATGGCACCTCCACCCCTGAGGCGCGCAAACTGCAGGCGATTGCGGCAGGGCTCGACATTCCGCCTATTGAACCGATCCCCGAAGACCACGTTCTGACGCGGACCTTCTACCTGCTCCAAGATTTCCCCGGTCGCTACAATTCGCCCGAGGTCTGGGTCGAAGCCTCACCGCCTGACGCGGAACAGATCGACGGGATGCCGTTCCGCAACCTCAACGATGGGGTGACGCCTGTGGTGATCGGTGGCAACGATTGGGCCTCGGCTTGGGCGATGGATGAGGCGGGTCGCCGCCTGCTCCCTGTTGGGCGCGGTATGGCGGGCGAACGCCAACGCGAGATCGCATATCGGTTCGGCGTAAACCTCGTCATGCATGTACTGACGGGCAATTATAAATCGGATCAGGTCCACGTGCCTGCGCTACTCGATAGGTTGGGGCAATGACGGGTGTTGTGTTTGATCCGCTGATCGGCTGGCCGTTCATCTGGGCGATTGCAGCGCTCAGCGCGGCGGTGATCGGTCTGTCGCTCTGGCGCGGATTGCGGGGCTGGTGGCTGCGTGGTTTCGCGGCGGTGGCGTTGCTGGTCGCTTTGGCAAACCCTGCCCTGCAACGCGAAAACCGCGAGGCTCTTTCTGACATCGTGATCGCGGTGATCGACGACAGTGCGAGCCAATCCGTCAGCGATCGCCCCAGCCAAACGGCCGATGCGCTGGCGAACTTGCGGCGCGAGGTCGCGGGCTTTGCCAATACCGAACTGCGTGAAATCACCGTGCCTGACGGGACAGGTGATACGGGCACTCGTGCCATGACCGCCCTGACCGAAGCGTTGGCCGAGGAACCATCGGGGCGGATCGCGGGCGTTGTGTTGCTGTCTGATGGACGTATCCACGACATGGACCGTATGCCCACCGTGCCTGCGCCTGTGCACCTTTTGCAATCGGGCAAAGCCACCGATTGGGACCGCCGCCTGATCGTGCGCAACGCGCCTGCCTTTGCCATCATCGGCGAAGCCGTTTCGCTCACCCTACGGATCGAGGATCAGGGCAACGCGCCAACGAACGGCGGCCTCGCCCCACTGACCATCGCGATTGATGGCGGCGTACCGATGCGGTTTGACGTGCCCTTGGGCCAAGATATCGACCTGCCGATCACCCTGCCGCATGGCGGAATGAACGTTCTACAATTCGCGACCACGGCCGATCCGACCGAACTGACCGACCGCAACAACGCCGCCGTTGTGCAAATCAACGGCGTGCGTGATCGGCTGCGAGTTTTGCTGGTCTCTGGCGAACCTCATGCGGGCGAACGGACATGGCGCAACCTGTTGAAGTCCGACCGCGCCGTGGATCTGGTCCATTTCACCATTCTGCGTCCGCCCGAAAAACAAGACGGCGTGCCCGTGGACGAGCTATCGCTGATCGCCTTCCCGACCCGCGAGTTGTTCCTCGAAAAGATCAACGATTTCGACCTGATCATCTTTGACCGCTATCGGCGGCGCGGGATCCTGCCGAACGCCTACTATGAAAACATCGCGAATTACGTGGAACAGGGCGGCGCGCTTTTGGTGTCCTCTGGGCCAGAGTTCGGGACGGCGGATAGCATTTACCGCAGCGCCTTGGGCGATGTGATCCCCGGCGCACCAACCGCCCGCGTGATCGAAGAGGGCTTTGTTCCCACCGTATCCGACCTCGGCCAACGGCACCCTGTGACCGAAGGGCTAGAGGATTACACCGACCGCCGCGAGGATGGATCGGCGGGTTGGGGCCGTTGGTTTAGATTGATGGACGTCGTGCCCACGCCCGACGCCGAGGTTGTCATGACAGGCCCCGATGATCGCCCGCTCTTGGTGTTGAACCGTGTGGGCGATGGGCGTGTTGCCTTGCTGACGTCGGATCAATCGTGGCTCTGGGATCGCGGTGTTGAGGGCGGTGGTCCGCAGCTCGAGCTACTGCGCCGTCTGGCACACTGGATGATGAAGGAACCCGAGCTCGAAGAAGAAGCTCTCTGGGCTGAGGTCACAGGTCAATCGATCCGCATCATTCGGCGCACATTGGGCGATACGGTTGGCAGTGCGACAGTTATCGCGCCTGATGGAACAGAGGTTCAGATGGTCCTCACCCAGACGGCCCCTGGTCGGTTTGAAACCAGCTTTGATGCGATCGACATGGGGCTCTATCGCATCCGCGAGGGCGATCAGGAAACGGTCATTGCCGCTGGACCTGCCGCCCCCAAAGAGTTCGAAGAAACCATCGCGACCAACACCGTTATCGCCCCCTTGATCGAGGCCACAGGCGGCGGCACCCTGCGGATGGAGGATGGCACATTCGACGTTCGCCCTGTGCGGGCGGGTCGCGTGGCGGCGGGCAACGGTTGGATCGGAATCACCCCACGCGGGGCCTATCGCACGGCTGAGGTTGCGGTCTTCCCACTCGTCCCAGCGTGGTTGTTCCTGATCCTGGCCGCGGCTCTGATCCTTGCCGCGTGGCTGCGTGAAGGGCGGCGTTAATCGCCCTTCTTATCCAGCAGAATTTCACGCGGAGCTGAGCTAAATTCACGGCTCCATAGCAAATAAGTGATGCCGACCGTGGTCACCGCCAAGGCAATCGGCCCCACCAGCCAGCCCAAAGCCCCCAGCGCGAAATACATCGCCCGCAGCCCACGGGTGAAATTCACGGACGCGCGGATGTTCAACTCTCCCGCTTGTTTCCAAAGCCTCGTGCCGCGCTCTTCGCCAGCGCGACCAACGGCCCCCATGACAACGGCGCAATATCCAAACAAACGGTGGGCCCAGACGAATTTTAGGAACGCAAAGGTCAAAAAGAACCCGACAAGCACGAGTTTAAGCTGCCAGATGAATTCGGGCGCATCCGCATTGGCGAACTCTTGCGCCACGCCGCGCAATTGATCCGTATTCCCAATCAGCGCCAAGACACCACCGATCGCAAGGATCGAGGTCGAGGCAAAGAACGACGTGCCCTGCCGCAACGTGCCCATGATCTGTGCGTCAAAGATACGATTGTCGCGGGCCTCGAAGGCCTGCATCCAATCCATGCGGTAGGACACCATCAAGGTGGACACCGACGGACGGCCTGCAGGCGGATGTTCGATCACCCACCCCACAACAGCCCAAGCCAGTAGGATAAAGGCAGCGGCAAGCCCGTCGCCCAGCGTCAGCAAAGTCAAGTGATCAATCAAAGTCATGAGTGCAGACTATGCGCGCCTGTGATTTCTTGCCAGAGGCTACAACATAGAGATAGCTGCCATAATGCTGCCGCATGGCTCTGGCAAAAGGGCCGCGAACTAGGGAACTACAATGCGTTTGATCGTCTTACTCATCGCTCTGATGCTGGGCGCGACTTCGGTCGCTGCGCAGGACGGTCGGCTTGTGACCCTCTCGACCTCGAACGATGGCCGTGGATGGGAAGCCGTAGGTCGCCTCGACATCGCGGGCAAAGGGTTCTGCACAGCTGCCCTGATCCGTGATGACCTCATCCTCACCGCCGCCCATTGTGTCTATGACCGCGATGGCCGCCCGATTGAGGCTGGTCGTTTCAGCTTTGGCGCGGGACTGCGCGAAGGTCGGGCCGAAGCCTACCGCAACGTCCGCCGCGTCGTCGCCCACCCCAACTACCGCTTTGGCGTCGGCACAACAGGCGAAGAAGTGGCCCGCGATCTGGCTCTCTTGGAACTTGACCAACCGATCCGAACCACCCGCATTTTCCCCTACCCCATCGCCGCCACGCCACGCGCAGGCGATCAAGTTGGCGTCGTGTCCTATGCCCGTGGACGTGAGGATGCCCCCTCGCTCCAAGAAATCTGCGATGTTCTAGGCCGCCAGAACGGCGTTGTCGTTATGACCTGCGACGTGAACTTTGGCGCATCAGGGTCGCCCGTGTTCAGGGTTAGAAATGGCGTGGCCGAAATCGTATCGGTGGTTTCTGCGATGACCAATCTGGACGGAACACCTGTGTCACTCGGCGCGTCGCTCGACCAACCTCTGTCCGAACTGATGGCCTATTACGATATGGGCGCGCAATCGATCCTGCCCCGCGCGATCATGCCCGGACAACGCGGCGATACGGGCGCGAAATTCATCCGCCCCTAACGGGCTTGAAATCGTAAAATCGCATCCCCAAATCAAATGAACAGGACGCCACAATGGGTCCTGTTTCACGGCCTGTCCCCCATGGGAAGGCGCAATTTTGGTATCGCTCAATGGAGGATAAACCATGCGTAGTTTTGACCTAGCCCCCCTGTATCGTGCCACCGTCGGTTTCGACCAAATCGCTGATCTGATGGATCGCGTCATGTCGACCGAGGCAACACAAACCAGCTACCCCCCATACAATATCGAAAAAACTGGCGAACAAGCATGGCGCATCTCGCTCGCTGTTGCTGGATTTTCCGACGAAGATTTGACGGTAGAACTGCGTGAAAACGCCCTTCTCGTATCGGGCCGCAAACCTGAAGAAGAAGGTGAACGCGCCTACCTGCACCGTGGCATCGCCACCCGCGCCTTTGACCGCCGCTTCCACCTCGCCGACCATGTCCGTGTGACGGGTGCGAGCCATGAGAACGGCATGCTCCACGTCGACCTCGTGCGCGAAGTGCCTGAAGCGCTCAAACCGCGCCGCATCGAAATCAGTAAATCGCCTGCGTATGAGGCCGATGTCATTGAAACGAAGGCTGTGAATTAAACCAAGGTAAAGGGAGGGGGCAGTCTGCCCCCTCTTGTCCCCTTTGGGGCCAATTCACCCCCGAGGATATTTGCGGCACAAAGGCATTGTTAACTTTTTCCTGTCAGAGTGAGCCTGCGGTACAGGCGGGGACGCCGATGACCGTGCACGAAGGCGCAAGCCGAAGCCCGACCAGAGACATCCTCTCGTCGGGCTTTTTCGTGCCTTTGTGCCTGAAATATCCCGGGGGAGCGCGGAACGCGCGGGGGCAGAGCCCCCTTAGTGCGCCTCGGCCCAATTCGCGCCAACGCCCGCATCGACGCTGAGTTTAACGTCGAGCTTAACTGCAGGATCGGCCGCGTTTTCCATCACCTCGCGGGCCCGTTCGATCAGAGCCTCTTCAGACCCTTTTTCGACTTCAAAGATGAGTTCGTCGTGGACCTGAAGGAGCATCTTTGCTGGTAGATCAGCGATCGCATCATCCATCCGCACCATAGCGCGGCGGATCACATCGGCGGCGGTACCTTGGATCGGAGCGTTGATGGCGGCACGTTTCGCAAAGCCCGCGGTCGGGCCTTTGGCGTTGATCTCTGGCGTGTGGATTTTACGACCAAAGAGCGTCTCAACATAGCTGTGCTCTTTGGCAAAGGCGACGGTGTCATCCATATAGGCGCGGATGCCGGGGAAGCGTTCAAAATAGCGGTCGATGAACCCCTGCGCCTCGGCCCGCGGGATGCGCAGGTTACGCGCGAGGCCAAAGCCCGAGATGCCGTAGATCACACCAAAGTTGATCGCCTTGGCCTGACGGCGAATATCCGAGGTCATCTGGTCCAGCGGCACATCAAACATTTCGGACGCTGTCATCGCGTGAATATCATGGCCATCGCGGAAGGCTTGTTTCAGGGTTTCGATCCCCGCCACATGCGCCAGAATGCGCAGTTCGATCTGGCTATAGTCGAGCGAAACGATGACCTTGCCCTCTTCGGCGACAAAGGCTTCGCGGATGCGGCGGCCTTCTTCGCTGCGAACAGGGATGTTTTGCAGGTTCGGATCGGTCGAGGCCAGACGGCCCGTGTTCGCACCCGTTTGCAGGTAGGATGTGTGCACGCGCCCTGTGTCTGCGTTGATGTGGTTTTGCAGTGCGTCCGTATAGGTCGATTTCAGTTTCGACAATTGCCGCCAGTCGAGTACCAACCGCGGCAATTCGTGTTCGGTGGCGAGGTCTTCGAGGATGTCCGCACCCGTTGCATAGGCGCCCGTTTTACCCTTTTTCCCACCCGGAAGGCCAAGGTGATCAAAGAGCACTTCGCCCAATTGTTTGGGAGAGCCGACGTTAAACTCCATGCCCGCTGTGGTCTTAATCTCGTCCTCTAGCGCTGCCATTTTCTGGGCAAAGGCGTTGGACATGCGCGACAGTGTATCGCGATCAACCTTTACGCCAGCCTGTTCCATCCGTGCGAGGACGGGGACCAGTGGGCGCTCTAACGTCTCGTAGACGGTTGTGACTTTTTTCTGTGTCAGTTGCGGTTTGAACAATTGCCAGAGGCGCAGGGTGATATCGGCGTCCTCGGCTGCGTATTTCACCGCGTCATCGACGGGCACCCGATCAAAGGTGATCATGGATTTGCCCGAGCCTAAGAGCGATTTGATTTCGATCGGGTTGTGCGACAAGTAGCGTTCAGACAGGGCATCCATCCCGTGACCGTGAAGGCCAGCGTTCAGCGCATAAGACATCAGCATCGTGTCGTCGATGGGCGCGACCTGCACACCGTAGCGGCTCAGGATTTTGGCGTCGTATTTGATGTTCTGACCGATTTTGAGGATCGACGGGTCCTCTAGCATCGGTTTGAGGATCGCGATGGCCTCGTCCAAATTCATCTGACCCGTGGCGAGTTCGGCACCGCCAAAGAGGTCATCCGCCACAGAGGATTTATGAGTGAGAGGAATATAACAGGCCTCGCCCGCCGTGACACAGAGCGACACACCAACGAGGTCCACAACCATCTCATCGAGGCCCGTTGTCTCTGTATCAAAGGCGATGTAGCCGCGATCATAGGCGCGGGCGACCCACGCCTTGAGCGCATCCGCGTCGCGAACACATTCATATTTCTCATGATCAAAGGGGAGCTGCGCGGGCATATCTGCCGCGATTGGGTCCGCGCCCTCGGGTGTGGTGTCGGGGATCACGGGGCTGTCGACGCCCATCTTATCCGCGATCCGCTTTGACACGGTGCGGAACTCCATCGCGGAGAGGAAGGCCAAGAGTTTATCAGCCTCGGGATCGCGGATTTCCAGATCATCGATGCTGAAATCCAAGGGCGTGTTGCAGTCCAACTGCACCAATTGTTTGGACAGTTCGATCTGCGCGCGGTTGTCGATCAGGGTCTCGCGGCGTTTCGGCTGTTTGATCTCGCCCGCGCGGTCCAAAAGGGTCTCCAGATCACCAAATTCGTTGATCAAAAGGGCTGCGGTTTTCAGACCGATCCCCGGTGCACCCGGCACGTTATCAACGCTATCGCCCGCGAGCGCCTGCACATCGACGACGCGCTCTGGGCCGACGCCGAATTTCTCGACCACGCCGTCGCTATCAATGCGTTTGTTTTTCATCGGGTCGAGCATTTCGACGCCGCCGCCGACCAACTGCATGAGGTCCTTGTCCGAGGACACAATGGTGACGCGGCCACCCAGCTCACGCGCCTGACAGGACAGCGTGGCGATGATATCGTCGGCCTCGTAGCCTTCGATTTCGTGGCAGGCGATGTTGAACGCACGCGTCGCTTCGCGGGTCAGGGGGAACTGCGGGATCAGGTCTTCGGGCGCGGGCGGACGGTTGGCCTTGTATTTGTCGTAGAGATCATTGCGGAAGGTTTTTCCAGAATAGTCAAAGATTACGGCGACGTGGGTGGCTGCATCAGGGCCAGAATTCCCCTCGACATAGCGTTGGAGCATGTTCACAAATCCACTGACGGCACCAACAGGAAGGCCGTCCGATTTGCGGGTTAAGGGGGGCAGCGCATGGTACGCGCGAAAGATAAACGCCGATCCATCAATAAGATGGAGGTGACAGCCTTTTCCGAACCCGCTCATGCATTTTTCCCTTCGCTTTTCAGTTACCAAAGGTTTTGACATGTTCCGCGTCCTGCTTCCAGTCGCCATTCTCTGTGCCAGCACAGTAAACGCTCAATCCAACACATCCTGTTCGATGACCGATGACGCGGAGAACTGTAACCGCGTGGTGGCTTGTGTGGGGTCTGAGGGGCTTTGGTTCAATGGACGCGCGTTTGGGCGCGGCGAAGGGACCTTTGTCGGGAAATTATCGGACGGGACACTGTGTGATGGCACATGGATGTCGCGCAATTTGCTTGGCCTTGGGCAAGCGGACGTCACCTGCGAAGACGGACGTTCGGGGCGCGTCTACTATACCTATCAGGACAGCTACACGGGCACCGCGATTGGCAACGGCCTAATGAACACAGGCGAAGGCATAAAGATTTGGTCCGGCAACAATGTGCTGGCCTATCTGCGCGGTGACACAGGGGAACGGATCGCCATGCTGCCGTGTAACGGTGCGGCGATCCCGATTAGCTAAGGATCAGTGGTGATCTTTAGCGTTTGCGCTGACTTCATAGCGGCAGTCGCAATAGGGGCATTCCACGTATTTCGTGTCATGCGGAATGGTCAGCCAAACGCGCGGATGGCCCAGAGCCCCCTCACCGCCATCACAGGCGACTTTCCATTGATCGACGATCTTGGTTTCGGGTGCAGGAATGGTCATCACTTGGCCTATCTGGTTGTCGCGGGACTTCGTCCGCTTTAGATCGGGTTGTAAGTTATATCAACCCCACGCACGGGCAAGCGGGAAAGCAAGATGACCGAAAATGCGATTGAAATCGAAGGTCTGCGGAAAACCTACGCGGCGACAGGCCGATCTGCGGCTAAAGAAGCGTTAAAAGGCATTGACCTAAACATCCCCCGTGGTTCGATTTTTGGCCTCTTGGGGCCGAATGGCGCGGGGAAATCGACGATCATAAATATTCTGGCGGGTCTGGTGAACAAATCCGCTGGTCGGGTGAACATCTGGGGATTCGATCAGGACAAAAACCCACGCCAATCCCGTGCGGCCATCGGCATCATGCCGCAGGAACCGAACCTCGATCCGTTTTTTACCCCACGGGGGAGCCTTGAGGTTCAGGCGGGCCTTTATGGCGTTCCAAAATCGCAGCGTCGCACGGATGAGATTCTCGAACTGATTGGCCTGACCGATAAGGCCGAAGCCTATGCGCGGTCGCTGTCTGGCGGGATGCGGCGGCGGTTCTTGCTGGGCAAGGCGCTGGTGCATAGCCCGCAGATCCTCGTCCTTGATGAACCGACGGCGGGTGTGGATATCGAACTGCGCAACATGCTCTGGGCGAACGTCCGTCGCCTGAACGAAGAGTTGGGCATGACGATCATCCTGACCACGCACTACCTCGAAGAAGCGCAGGAAATGTGTGACGAGATCGCGATCATCAACCATGGTGAGCTGATTACGCGCGACACCACGGCGAACCTTTTGGGCCGTTTGGACAGCAAAACGATGGTGATCACCCCTGCGGAGCCCATCGCGCAACCTGACGTGCCTGAAGGCATCACCGTTGCAGCGCGCAAAGATGGATCGCTGGCCTTTACCTACAAACCCCGCGAAACCTCGGCTGAGGCGGTATTGGCTGCGGTTCACGCTGCGGGCATCCGTATCGCGGACGTGAAAACCGAAGAGGCAGACCTAGAGGATGTATTCCTCGCGCTGACGTCGAACCGTTAATTCAGGACGGCGAACCCCTGCGCCTCGAACAAGGCGCGGGCGGTGGGGCCCGAGAGATAGTCGAGGAACGCGTTTTCTGCCTCGCTGTCGCGCCCTGTGATATCGGCCACGGGATAGACGATGGCGGGATAGCTGTCGGTCGGGAACTCTGCGACCACATGGACCGAAGGATCGGCCAAAGCATCCGTCGCATAGACGATCCCGAACGGCGCCTCCCCCAACGCGACGAGCGCCAGTGCCGACCGCACGTTATCCATTTGGGCGACCTGCGGCTGGATGTCGGCCCAAAGGCCCAAGGTTTCCAACGCGGCCTTCCCGTAAATCCCCGCAGGCACCGAATCGACCATGCCCATCGCGATCCGTTCGTTTCCGAGGGCTTTGGGGAAGTCGGCAAAATCGACCGATGCCGCGCTCTCTGCGCTGCCGATCAGGACGAGCGTATTGCCCAGCAGATCGCGGCGGGTTCCGTCCTCGATCAGACCCTCGGCCTCGACCACGTCCATCCATTCGGTGTTGGCCGAGATAAAGATATCCGCAGGCGCGCCTTGGGTGATCTGACGGGCAAGCGCAGATGATCCTGCGAAGGACAGAACCACATCGTTGCCCGTCGTCTGCGTGAACTCTGCCGCGATCTGGTCGAGCGCGGTTTTGGTGCTGGCGGCAGCAAAGACCACGACCGTATCCGCAGCAGCCGTTTGGGCTGCCAGTACGGTGCAGAGGCTCAGCGTGCGCCACATGGCATCAAACCTTTGGCAACATCCGGCCCAGAACACGGCCACCCAAGATGTGCAGGTGGAAATGCGGAACGTCCTGAACGCCTGCTTCACGGGTGTTGGCGATGGCACGGAAGCCGTCCTCCACGCCTGCAATTTTGCAGACCTCAGCGACCGCCTGCATAAAGCCGACCTGTTCCTCGGCAGAGGCTGCCATCGCGAAATGGTCCAGCGACATATACGGACCCTTGGGGATGATCAGGATATGGACAGGCGCTTGCGGTGCGATGTCTTCGAACGCGAGGGCATGATCGTTTTCATAGACAGTCTTATTCGGGATTTCACCGCGCAAGATTTTCGCAAAGATGTTCTGCGGATCGTAGTTAAAGTCCATGAGGGGCCTCAGTCGACGTAAAGATAAGGGGTCTGTGCGATCGTTCGCGCCACATCATCGGACACAGACAAGAAAGACGCAATGGCCGCCGCGTTGTCTTCGGGCGGGACCAATTCGCGGATGCGGTAGTAGTGTTCAAAGCCACCGTCACGGATGCGATCGCTCTCGTGGGCAAAGTCGTTGCGCACCGTCGGCAAGAGCCGCGCCACGGTATCAGGCGGGGTTTGGTGGCCCATAAGGCCAACGCGGCTGGAGTGACCGATCAGGTATTCGTCCGAAAACTCGCACTGGATTTCGAGGATTTTCGTCGTCGCACGGTCAGAGGCAAAATCCTGCATCAGATCCAGGTTCGCCGTATCCATACAGATCACCATTTTGTCGGTCTGGTGATAGTCGAATAGCATCCGCATCATCGCCCGTCTGTGACGATGTCGTTTGCCCAAGGTCGCCTGAATACCCCCCAGATCAGGGAGCGGCGTGGCCTCTTCGTTAAAGAGATAAGCGACGGTCGGGATGTTGGCGTTTTGGTTTATGGCGTCGATCAAACGCTTGGCCACGTGCCATTTCTTACAGGCGACGATCAGCAGTTCGCGTTCGCGGCCAAGGCTGGCTTCGGCCTCCCAGAAACGGGGGGCAAAGCGGCGCCCTTCGCGACCACGGCCAGACAGGAACTTGAACAGGTTCCGACCTTCGTTCGAGATTTTGAAATCGTCTTGGTCCGAGGCATAAAGCCGACCGAGCCGTTTTTTTAGGTCCACCGCTTCGGGGCTGATCTTGCGAGCAAAGAGCGAATCCTGCGCCAACAGCATGTCGAAGTGATCGTTGTAGAACGTCACAGGCATCCCGTAGTCGGTAAACATCAGGAAGGTCAGCGTGCGAGTGTCGATCTCTTTGGCGGGGATCAGGTGCCGCACGAGGGTCTGGAAAAACGTCTCGTCGGGAATCCACGTGGTCGAAAAGAACTTCATCACGTCTTTGCGCTGACGGGCGAAATCGAGAATCCACTCGATTGTGCGGCGACGCAGGCACCACCACTGACTACCGATCTGGACCTGAATATCGTCGGGGATCGCACGTTTCAGACCTGCCCAACGCTGGAACCAGAAGGACCAGTAGAACAGGCGTTTGTGCACACGTTCATTGAACCAATGGCGGTAGATGAGGCGTTCCTCTTTCATCCCCGTTTTGATCCAATCGCTTTCGAAGAAATCAAAACTTTCGATGTAGTCGACATCACGGCCGTCGAGGAATTCTTTTGCGTATTTCGCTGATTTGATCGCCATGCAATCACCAGACACCATGTAAAAATGGGTCGCACGCGGGAAGGCATCGACTGCGGATTCAATGGCGTAGAGCGTCGCTTGAACGAGGCTCCATTCACCCCAGCCGCATTTGATCCGCTTTTTCGCGAAGGTGACATTTGGGTTGTCGGCCAAGGCCTCGCGGATCAGCTGATAGTCGTCTTTGGACGCGCTGGCATCAAAGTGGATCGAAATGTAATCCCCAACCGCGGTGAGCTGTTGGGCTTGCTGCACAATCGCCTCGGGGTTCTTGTGGCACAGGAGAATGAAGGCGATTTTTGCCATATTGGAAACAAAACCCTGCGGTCGAACTGATCAGTTTCCCCCTTGATAACCCGAAGACCCGTTGAATAAACAGCGTTTCTTTGATTTTTATGGTGGATAATGTCCCGCACGATCTGGCAACAAGGGACAAAGGGTAACAAGGGGCGACGAGTATGGGCTTTCCTGGAACGTGGATGACTGAGAGCGAAAGCATGGTGTATCGGGTAGTGCCGAAATGCGCCTGCTCCTCAATCGGTCAGATTATGTATTACTCCGACCACGGAGAGTTCTTTGACGGCGACATCCACGATGCAACTGACCGTATGCACAAATGGGCGTTTGAGGCCAGCCAACCGCTGATCACCGACAACGTCAAAGCGCACAAAAGCTATGCCTTCACTTGCGTGCGGAACCCTTACACTCGCATCCTGTCATCGTTCTTTGACAAAATCTGCGGGATTCAGCGCAACGGGAAACGCTACCGCGGGAACCTTGTGCCGCAACTGGCGCAGAAATATGGGATCGAAGTCGGCTCGCCCGAGGATGATTTCGATTTCGACCAGATCAAATCGTTCCGTCGGTTCCTCTTGTTCGCACGCGACACCATCCGTTGGAAACGCCCGATGGAGCCCGACATTCACTGGTCGGCCATGTCTGGCCATATCGCGACTTTCATTGCGAACGGTGGCAGCTACGACCACATCTTCTTTAACGAGAAATTCAACGAGGGCATGCAGGTCGTCCTCGACAACTGCGAAACCGCGCATCCGATCGACCTGAAAACCATCCCCCGCTTTAACGAAAGCGAAGGGCACGGGCCGAAGCGGGCGCATCCTGTTGAAGATTACTTTGACGATCTGTCGATGCACCTCGTCTATGAAATCTACAAAAAGGATTTCAATCTGTTCAAATACGACTTTGAAAATCCGGGGAACAAGATGCCAATCGGCGAGATCGATCTGGCAGAGGTTCACGCCAAACTCGGCGACTAGAACCGTCGTAATACATTAGGATTTTGCTGCATTGTCCTATGGGTAAGCCTGACGTAACGTCTGGGCAACAATGACTCATGGGAGGATGCAATGACACAAGACCTCGGTTTTGAAACGCTACAAATTCACGCTGGAACAGAGCCGGATCCAGCCACTGGCGCACGCCAGGTGCCGATCTATCAGACTACCGCTTACGTGTTCAAAGACGCCGACCACGCCGCGCGTTTGTTCAACCTCCAAGAGGTCGGCTACATCTATTCGCGCCTGACCAACCCGACCGTTGGTGCGCTTCAGAACCGTATCGCGGCGCTTGAGGGCGGTGCGGGCGCTGTTTGCTGTTCTTCGGGTCACGCGGCGCAGATCATGGCGCTCTTCCCGCTGATGGGGCCTGGTCTGAATATCGTCGCATCGACCCGTCTATATGGCGGCACGATCACCCAGTTCAGCCAGACGATCAAACGGTTCGGCTGGTCGGCCAAGTTCGTTGATTTCGACGATCTAGACGCAGTGAAGGCGGCGATTGACGACAACACCCGCGCAGTGTTCTGCGAAACCATCGCAAACCCCGGCGGCTATATCACCGACCTCGACGCGATTGCTGCGATTGCTGATGCGGCGGGCATTCCGATGATCGTAGATAATACCACGGCGACCCCGTATCTCTGCCGTCCGATCGAACATGGCGCGACGCTCGTTGTGCATTCGATGACCAAATACATGACTGGCAACGGCACCGTGACAGGTGGTGTGGTCGTAGATTCGGGCAAGTTCGATTGGTCCGCATCGGACAAGTTCCCGTCGCTCTCGGCGCCCGAACCTGCCTACCACGGCCTGAAATTCCACGAAGCGTTGGGTCCGATGGCCTTTACCTTCCACGGCATCGCCATCGGTCTGCGCGACCTCGGGATGACGCTGAACCCGCAGGCGGCACATTACACGCTGATGGGTCTGGAAACGCTTTCGCTGCGCATGGACAAACACGTGGCAAACGCAAAGCAGGTCGCTGACTGGCTCGAAGCGGATCCGCGCGTGGATTACGTGACCTATGCGGGTCTGGACTCCAGCCCCTACAAGCACCGCGCCGAGCGTCTGGTGCCAAAAGGCGCAGGCGCGTTGTTCACCGTTGCGGTTAAGGGCGGCTATGACGCTTGCGTGAAACTGGTGGATAGCCTGCAACTGTTCAGCCACGTAGCGAACCTCGGTGATGCACGGTCGTTGATCATTCACCCTGCCTCCACCACGCACCGCCAGCTGTCCGAGGATCAGCAGCGCGCAGCAGGTGCAGCACCCGAAGTCGTACGGATTTCAATCGGGATCGAAGACCCGAAGGATATCATCGCCGATCTCGATCAGGCGCTGGCAAAGGCAACCGCCTAATTCCAAAACCAAAGGCCGCCCACTGGGCGGCCTTTTCGTTACTCAGTTGCGATTCCGTAGACGATACTGACCTGCGCCGATACCGTGATGTCCCCTGCGACCAAGGGCACATCCATTTTCGGCGCACCGCTGTCAAAGGAACGGGCGGACATCGCCTCCATCACGACAGGGGCATAGCCGCCGTAGCTGTTTTCGCTCAGCGTGAGAACTCCGCCCAAATCAACGCCAGCCGCCATCGCATAAACCTCTGCTCGGTGACGCGCGTCCTCGACCGCTTTCGCGCGGGCCTCGTCCATAAGGGCGGAGTCATCGTCGATCCCAAAGGACACACCGTTCACCGTATTTGCCCCACCCGCGACCACGTCGGACAGCAATCCGCCCAGCGTTGTCAGGTCATGGGTGGTCACGGAAAGCGTGGTAGACGCGGTGTATCCTTCGATCTGGGTGTAATCAGGTGCCCCCAGAACGGTCCGCCCGTAGCGCGGGATCAGTGACACGCGGCCTGTTTGAATGTCACCCTGCGGAATCGCAGCGGCCTCTAGCACGGCGAGGATACCTGTAGTTGCCATGCTGATCGCATCCAACACCTCGCCCGTCGTTTTGCCCTCGTGCATAACGCCGACTGTGACCACGGCCATATCAGCGGGCGCGGTGACAATCCCCTCACCCGAAACGGAAATTGACGGCACAACGCGGTCCTGCGCCATCACACCAAGGGGCGCGGCCATGAGGCCAGAGATCAGCGCTACACGCATAAAGGTCATCATCGTTTGATCCTTTCACTGGGAACGATTCTTAATCAACCTTCAGGCGATCACAGCCAGCGGTAGAACACGAGTAAATTTTCCGAGTGGGCGGGAAGTTGCTGTAGCTTAAATCATTGAGCGCCGTTACATTTCCGCTCCAAAGAAATCATGTTAGTCCCAATTTTATGACACCAAATTTTGCACTTTCACTGTCGTTCGAAGGGATCCGTTTATTGCAACGGAGTTCCGACGGCTGGCTTTTGGTGGACGAGGTCGCGCTGGATGACGCCGATCTAGGCGCTGCCCTTGCACGGATGAAGGATCGGGCGGCACAACTCGACCCATCGCCGCTGCGGACCAAGCTTCTTATTCCAAACGATCAGATTCGGTATCTTGCGCTGGATAATCCCCGTGCCGATGAAGACGATATTCGCGCGTCTCTCGACGGGGCGACGCCATATGCACTTGATGATCTGGTGTTCGACTATTCGCGTGGCGGAGGTCGGACCTATGTAGCCGCAATTGCACGCGAAACGCTGGACGAGGCCGAAGGCTTTGCTGCGGGATACGGGTTTAACCCTGTCAGTTTCGCGGCTGTGCCTGATGCCTTCACCTTTGTCGGCGAGGCGTTCTTTGGCCGAACGAGCGCGGCAGCAACTCTGCTGACCGACGGTCAGACCATCGAACGTGATGTGGATGCCGTGGTGGTCGTGGGTCGCGTTGCCGAACCAGACCCTGAACTTGAACCGGAGGTGGTCGAAGAGCCGCCGGTGGCAGAGCCAGAGGTTGTTGAAGAGGCAACGGTCGAACCTGTCAAACCTGTCGAACCTACAGAAGAGGCGCAGACTGAGGACGAACAAGTAGAGCTAGAGTTTGACATCGACCTCGATATCGACCTGTCCGCCATCGAAGAGGCCCCTGCCCCCGTTGAGGTAGAACCAGAAGCTGCGCCAGAACCGACGGACGAGCCCGAAGAGACTACGGAACCCGTTGTGTTCTCGAGCCGCGCGCGGACGTCTGATGCCACGACACCGACGTTGACCACGGGGGACAAACCGACGTCCACGATCCAGCCACGGATCACGCCGACAATCACCCCCACGGTCGGCATTCCACCCGCGCCCAGCGATCTGGACGCCGCTCCTATTTTCGCAGCAACGCCACGCACCGTCCCAACGGAAGCCAAGCAAGAAGACAAGACCTCGCCGCTTGCGCCCGTCATAGCGGCAGCGACCTCTGCAAAGACGGCACTCGGCAATGGCCTCACGGCGCTGAATGACCGCCGCAAATCGCGCCGCGCGGAAAAGGATGCGGAACGCGATGCTGCTGCCTTGGCCAAGTTGGAGGCCAAAGCGCAAGAGGTGGTGGCCGAACTCGACGGCGATGCCGAACCCGCCGACGAAAAAGTGCGGCTGACCATTTTCGGTGCCCGCCGCAAAGCCCAAGCCAAAGCGATCAAACGGCCCAAATACGTCTTTACGGTTTTAATGGCGCTTTTGCTGGCCTTCCTTCTAGCGGTCGCGATCTGGTCGTCGACTTTAGAAAACGGGATCGCGGGATTGTTCGGCGGCAATGACGTGACGGTTGCCACGCTCGACGCCGACAACCCTGCCCCCGAAGACGAGGCCGCAGCCGACCTCGGCGATGCGATGTCGGACGTGGATATCGCGATTGAAAACCTGACCCAAGACGGGGCGCTATTGCCCCCGACTGACTTGCCTCTTGGTCAAGTGCTTAGCCCCGCAGAGGCACAGCGCCTCTACGCCGCGACGGGTGTTTGGCAGCGTGCGCCGACCTTCCCCTACACGCCCAAGATCGAGACGACAGACGGCGTCACCATCGCGGCCATCGACCCTGTAACGTTCGGGACAGATGCGGTTGCATTGCCTTCTATTACGGCAATGCAACCCGATCTGTCCGTTGTTTCCCCTCTCGCACCACCCGCTGCGGGAACCGAATTTGACCGTGACGCGAACGGCAATATCCGCGCGACCGAGGCAGGCACCGTTTTGCCAACGGGGGTCACCGTCTTTGCAGCAACCGCCACGACGACCCGCCCGATTGCGCGTCCCGAGGGGATTGCGCCAAATCCAGAGGCCGCGCCTACCACCAATCCTGACCTTGTGACCGCTGGTGGTGTGTCACTGGCCAGCCTCCGCCCACGCAGCCGTCCTGATAACCTCGCTGAGAACATCGAACGGGATACACTGGGCGGATATATTGCGTCAGAGTTGGCCGCGCTGCGGCCGCGTGAACGTCCTGACAATTTGGTCATCGTCGCGCCAGAGCCCGCACCGCTACCAATCCCCGAAGCGGACGTTGACGCCATCGCCGCAGCGATCGCTGCTGCCGCTCCGCCAGATTTGACCGCTGGGGCATCTCAATACGCGGTCGCGTCATCGCCGCTACCGATCCAGCGTCCGCGCAACTTTGATCGGATCGTCACGGCGACCGCTGCCTCGCTCCAATCAGAGCCTGAGGCAAGCGCACCAACGGATGTATCGGCAACCATGCGGCCTACGGGCCCTGTCCCAGGTGGCGTGGCCCGCGCCGCGACCGAAAACAACGTTTTAACCATGCGCGACATTGCCCTGATCGGTATCGCAGGCAGCAGTTCTAGTCGGATCGCATTGGTGCGGATGGGCAACGGGCGGATTGTATCGGTTCGGGTGGGTGATACTCTCGACGGAGGTCGGGTCACCGCGATTGGCGAATCCGTTTTGAACTACGAAAAACGGGGTCGCGTGGTGTCGTTGGAAATGCCGAGGGGCTGATCCCTAGCAATTTCTTCAGTCAGCCCCAAGTGTACAAGGCGACATTACCAGCGCCATCGAATTTTAGTTAATAAGACGGACACCGATGGAAAGTTTTCTCTTTCAGGCAACCATTTACCTAGGCGCAGCAGTGATTGCGGTGCCTTTGGCAGCACGTTTGGGACTTGGGTCCGTGCTGGGGTATTTGCTGGCAGGGATCGTCATCGGGCCCGTGTTCGGATTGGTCGGGTCGGAATCCAAAGACATCCAGCACTTTGCCGAATTTGGCGTCGTTGTGATGCTGTTCCTGATCGGGCTAGAGCTCGAGCCGCGCGTCCTCTGGCGGATGCGGGCCAAGCTCTTGGGACTGGGCGGGCTGCAGGTCATCCTGACCGTCGCGGCCCTGTCTGGGCTGGCCTATCTGATGAACGAAACCGCACTGGATTCCATCGCCATCGGGATGATCCTCGCGTTGTCCTCAACCGCGATCGTTCTACAAACCCTATCGGAAAAGGGGCTAGTGCAGACAGCGGGCGGGCGCAACGTGTTCTCTGTTCTGCTGACGCAGGATATCGCCGTGATCCCCATGCTGGCGCTCATGCCGCTGTTGGCTGTTGCCGCGCCAATAATGATTTCGCCCGATGGATCGATCCAACGCGCCGCCGACGACACGCACCACGGCACCTTCTCGCTCGTTGAAGGATTGCCGGGATGGGGCGTCACATTGGTCACTGTAGGTGCAATCGCGGTGATTATCCTCGCGGGTGTGTTCCTTACACGGCCCGTGTTCCGCTACATCCATCAGGCCCGCATCCGCGAGATGTATACGGCGCTCGCCCTTCTGATGGTCGTGGCGATTGCGGTGTTGATGCAGATGGTCGGCCTATCGCCCGCGCTAGGGACGTTCCTTGCGGGCGTGGTGCTGGCGAACTCTGAATTCAAACACGAGCTAGAGACCGACCTTGAGCCGTTCAAGGGGCTGCTGCTCGGTCTGTTTTTCATCACCGTTGGCGCAGGTTTCGATTTCCAAGCGTTCTTTAGCGACCCCGTGCGGATCGTGCTACTGACGTTCCTACTGATCGCGGTCAAAGGCGGCATCCTATATGGCCTTGCGCGAATTTGGCGGTTGAAACCTCACGACCGTTGGCTATTTACCCTCAGCCTCGGTCAGGCGGGTGAGTTTGGCTTTGTCCTGATCAGCTTTGCCTTGGGGATCGGCGCGCTGTCCCCCGCCCTCGCGCAAAAGCTGCTTTTGATGATCGCACTGTCGATGCTGATCACGCCGCTGTTGTTCATCCTCTACGAATATCGCACCCGCAAAATGGCGAGCGAGGATGAACACCAAGATGCCGACGATATCGATGAAACGGGCACGGTGATTATCGCGGGGATCGGGCGGTTTGGGCAGATCGTGAACCGACTGGTGCAGTCGGCTGGATTTTCGACCGTGGTTTTGGACGCCGATCTGGAAACCGTTCAGACTATGCGCAAGTTCGGGTTCAAGGGCTTCTTTGGCGATCCGACACGGCCTGACCTACTGAAAGCGGCGGGAATTGCAGAGGCAAAGGTTCTGGTCGTGGCCGTCGATGGACGGGACAAGGCAACGGCGCTGGTGCGCTATGCCCGTCAGATGCGCGACGACATCCACATCGTCGCCCGCGCGCGGGATCGGCAGCATGTCTATGAACTCTACGCGGCAGGTGCGAATGACATCGTGCGCGAGCTGTTCGACAGTTCGCTGCGTGCGGGGCGCTATGCGCTCGAAAACCTCGGGCTGTCGGAATACGAGGCGGCCGAGGCAGAAACCATGTTCTACCACCATGATCGCGGCATGATGAAGGAATTGGCGACGCTCTGGAAACCCGATGTGCCGACGTCCAAAAACACGGCCTATCTTAAGCGGGCAAAAGAATTGAATTCCGATCTGGAACTGTCGCTTGCGTCCAACGAAGAGGCCGAAGCCGAGGCGGAAACCAAGGGTGGGATCGGGCGCCGCCGTAGCGACAGCGCCCTGTTACCGAAGGATCAAGGGGACGCTTAGGCGTCCGATACCCCTGCTTCTGCAAAGGTGAGCATGCCAGAATGACACGCAATCGCGCCCTTGAGGACGCCGATTGCCAGCGCCGCGCCAGAACCTTCGCCCAGACGCAGGCCGAGGTTCAGAAGCGGTGCTTTGTTCAAATGCGCCAGCAGTTTCGCGTGTGCACCTTCGGCGCTGACGTGGCCCGCAACAGTGTGATCGAGCGACCCCGCGACTGCGCATTCCAGCGCAGCAGCAGAGGCGGTGCAGATGAACCCGTCGAGGATCACTGGGATGCGCAGGTTCCGCGCCCGTGCAATCGCACCCGCCATCGCCGCCAGTTCACGACCACCGAGGCACCGCAGCGCCTCAAGCGGATCAGCGATCACATCGGCATGAAGCGCAAGGCCATCGGCAACGGCAGCGGTTTTGCGGTTCAGACCGTCATCATCGACGCCCGTTCCGCGCCCCGTCCAATCGGCAGCGTCGCCACCAAACAGGGCCGCCGCAACGGCCGCCGCAGCGGTGGTGTTCCCGATGCCCATTTCGCCAACGACCAGCAGGTCGCTTGTGTCTTTAACGGCGGTCCAGCCGGCGACGAGCGCGTCGACCACTTCATCCTCGGACATTGCGGGTGCCGTGGTGAAATCAGCGGTAGGCGTGTCGAGCGACAGGGACACGACCGACATGTCAGCGCCGAACGCCTTGGACAATTGGTTAATTGCCGCGCCACCGTGTTCAAAGTTCGCAACCATCTGAACGGTGACTTCAGGCGGGAAAGCCGAGACGCCACGCGCACAAACGCCGTGGTTGCCCGCAAAGATGATCACTTGGGGGTTCTCAATCGATGGACGCGGATTGGCGCGCCATGACGCATACCAGATCGACAACTCTTCGAGCCGACCCAGAGCCCCCGGAGGTTTCGTCAACTGACCGTTGCGGTCCTCTGCACCAGCCTTCGCTTCGATATCGAGCGAAGGAGCAGCAGACAGAAGAGCGCGAAATTCGGCGAGACTAGAAAATGGGCGGGTCATGACGGTCCTCGTTGCACTTTTTGTGCGCCTTGAATAACCCTCGTGGCACAGAATGAAAGGTCAGAAAGGGTCGCACCTATGTCCAACTCCGACATTCGCAAATTTCAACCCGCCGATGTGCTGGCTGCGCTGGGTCTTTTGACCCGCCTTCCCGTAAAGATCGACCACGAAGCCGCAGGCGCGCGCGCGGCCAAGGCCGTCTGGGCCTACCCGCTGGCGGGTCTAGCGGTCGGGGTGATTGCCGCGTGTGTCGGCAGCGTTTGGCAGTGGTTCGGTGTGTCCGACGGTCTGGTTGCTGCCGCCGTGCTGGCCGTCATGGTGATCATCACTGGAGCGATGCACGAAGATGGTCTGGCCGATAGCGCCGATGGGCTATGGGGCGGCTGGGATCCAGATCGTCGGCTTGAGATCATGAAAGACAGCCGCATCGGGTCCTATGGGGTGATCGCGCTCTGTCTGTCGCTCTTAGCGCGCTGGATTGCGATTGAGGCCCTGATCAGCGCGGGTTGGATGTGGTGCGCCTTGCCCATCGTTGCCACCCTCAGTCGCGTTCCGATGGTCGCCCTCATGCACCTGATGGAGCCCGCACGGGCGGGCGGATTGTCCCGTTCTGTCGGGCGTCCTGATAAGGCCCCTGTTGGCGTCGCTCTGCTGATCGGACTGGCAGTTGCGGCAGCTTTGGGCGGGTGGACGGTGTTCCCGCTCTTTATTTTTGTCACCCTCGCCACGGTTAAGGTCGCGCTGATCGCGCAGGCAAAGATCGGCGGGCAAACGGGCGATATCCTCGGCGCGGCGCAGCAGATCGCAGAGATCACAGCGCTTGGCGTGTTGGCCTCAATCGCAGGCTAAAGCAGCGGTGAGGCTATCGGGGCCAGTGTAGGGACCAACATCACGGGTGGTGTAGCCCGTTCCGTCATAAGACGTGACTATAATTCGGGTCCAATCGGCGCTGGCGGTGATGACCTCTGGCTGACCGCAATCGCGCAATCCGCCTTCGATCACCGCAGAACCCAGATGGTGATTGGTCAGCCCCTCAACCGCGCCATCGGGCGTCAGGGTCCAAGCACCGTCAGCTTGCGTCACCTCTAGGAACCGCAGCGTTTTGGCGAGGTGCGGGCGGTCGACATAGGCAATCTCTGCCGCGCCATCCCCGTCGAAATCCGCGATACCTGCAATTGCGTACCACCGATTGGGTTGCCCAAACGGTGCACCAAGGGCGATGGGTGCGATTACGTTGGACGATACGCCAAAGATCGCGATCCGTGCCCCATCGTTAAATCCGCTGAGGACCGTGACGACCTCAGCCGTGCCATCCCCGTTCAAGTCAAAAAGACGCGGGTTCGTATCTTCGAACACCGCATCTTTGTATTGAAATGTATGGCTCTGCCCCTGCCACGTGACCTCAAGCCCCGCGTATTCGCCATTAGCGACCGCCCCGTGCCCATAGGCATCGGTAGGGTCCACGTAACGGGCCGTCAGAGGTTCAGCTCCCGCCGCATATGGCCAAAGAGCCAAGAGCGGCCATAGGCGCATTAGATTTGACGCTCGGGCAGGTTCACAACCAAACCGTCCAACGCATCGGTCACTTTCAGCTGGCAGGACAGACGCGAACGGTCGGGGTCAACTTCATAAGCGAAGTCGAGCATGTCTTCTTCCATCGCTTCCATGCCCGGAACTTTGTCTTTCCACTCAGCAGGTACATAAACGTGGCAGGTCGAACAGGCGCAAGCGCCACCGCAGTCGGCCTCAATACCCGGAATGCCATTATCACGGGCACCTTCCATTACGGTCATACCGTTTTTCACCTCAACGCTGTGTTCGGTGCCGTTGTGTTCGATATAGGTGATTTTGGCCATGATCTGCTCTCGTTCCTGTAAAGTCGCTGTAGATTTAATGCGTTGTAGGTGGCTGTTCCAGCCTTCTGTCGCAGTTTAACCGACACGGATCATAAAATTTGCGCCATTGGTCGAAAAATGCCATAGAGTTTTTATAAAAGGGAGGCAGAGCAGCCCCAGATGAAACGTATCACCCACTCCGCAGCCCTATTTGGGCTGGCGCTGTCCGCTTGTTCGGATGGTGGGGTGCCGCCGTATTCCAACCCGCCTGCCTTTACCGAAGCGGGGATCGAAACCGATTATTACGGCAAGTGTTTTGGCCGCGATGTGACGCCCGCGCAGACCCATACGGTCACGGATCAAGAACTGGTCAAAGAAGAAGTCCTCGCGCCTGATGGCAGCGTTTTGGAGCCTGCCGTTTACCAGACTGTCACCAATCAACAGATCATCCGCGAACGGCGTGAAGTGCTGTTCGAGGTCGTCTGCCCCTCTGAGATGAACAGCGGTTTCATCGCATCGGTTCAGCGGGCGCTGGCAGCGCGCGGGTTTTATCAGGCCCCTATCACGGGTGTGATGGATGAGACAACGACTGCAGCGGTGCGGCTCTATCAGCGGCAACAGACAGGCATGGACAGTCCGTTGTTGTCTGTTGATGCGGCCAAGGTTCTAGGGCTGGTCGCGCTCACGCCAACCGATCTAGGCATGTAAAAAGGCGCCCGAAGGCGCCTTTTTGTGTCAGGTTACTCACCCGATCATTCCACGATACGAAGCGCCATAAAGCGGGTCATGCCGTCACGGTTCACGAGGATCAGCAAGGATTTGCGACCTGCGTCCCGCGCTTCTCTCACGCGGTCCTCAAAATCAGCGACCGATGTAACGGGCTGCTGACCAGCTTCAGAGATCAGATCGCCAGCCTGTAGACCGTTCGACGCCGCATCAGAGGTCGGATCGACGGCCGTGATCACCAGACCCAAAGCATTCGGAGCGAGGCCAAACTGGCTGATCGTCTCTTTGTTGACCTCGGACAGCGTCAGGCCGAGCATTTCAGTCTGCGTCGGCGCCGCGTCTTCCATCGGGGCCTCAGAGCCAGGCATGTTGGCTTCAGCCGTTTCGCGACGACCCAGAGTGACCGTCAGTTCAACCGTTTCACCGTTGCGAAGGACGTTCACGAGGACCTCTTGACCCACGGGGGCATCCGCAACGATACGAACGAGTTCGCGGGTGTCGGTGATTTCTTTGCCGTCAAAGGTCAGGATCACGTCGCCAGCCTCGATCCCTGCGTCCATCGCAGGACCCGGAGGGACGGAACTGACCAAAGCGCCAGCCGCATGATCAAGGCCAGCGATACCTTCGACCATATCGGGGGTGACGTCTTGGATACGAACGCCGAGCCAGCCACGACGGGTTTCACCGAACTCTTTCAGTTGGGCCACGACGTTTTTCACAACGTTCGACGCCATCGAGAACCCGATACCGATCGAGCCACCGTTGGGCGACAGGATCGCGGTGTTCACACCGACGACATCGCCGTCCATGTTAAACAGCGGACCGCCAGAGTTACCACGGTTAATCGCGGCGTCGGTTTGGATGTAGTCGTCATAGGTGCCCGAGAGTTCGCGGTTCCGTGCAGAGACGATACCAGCCGAGACAGAGAACCCCTGCCCGAGCGGGTTACCCATCGCCATGACCCAGTCGCCAACGCGAGCCGTGTCGCTGTCACCGAAGTTCACGAACGGCAGGTCGGTCGCGTCCACTTTCAGAAGCGCGATGTCGGTGTTCGGGTCGGTGCCGACCAAGGTCGCCGCAAGCGGTTCGGTCCCACCGGGGAAGAACTCGATCAGGATTTCATCCGCGCCTTCGATGACGTGGTTGTTGGTCACGATGTAACCGTCAGACGAGATCACAAAGCCAGACCCCAGAGCCGACGACCGACGCGGGCCTTGGTTCTGGAAGTCCTTAAAGAAGTCCTCGAACGGGGATCCGTCAGGCACGATGCCCTGTGGACCCGCGTTGGTGGACACAACAGTCGTCGTCGTGATGTTCACAACGGCGGGGCTAAATTTCTCGGCCAAATCGGCGAAACTGTCGGGTCGCGACTGTGCGAAACCTGCAACGGTTTGAGCCAAGAGGAATACAAAAGACAGCAAGATTGCCACAGCATAGGACAGACGGGTCTGTTCTGTGTGGCGGGAAACAGTGAGTGCTTGAGACGTCACGGTGCCTCTCCTTTTTGCGGTTGCGGGGCGTCACACCCCGATGGCAATCCAAACTCTATGCATGGCGCGAGGTAACTCAAGACATGCTACAGCCACCTCAACCACCTGTGAATTTCAGTGTAGGCCGCGTGCGCAAAAATGCACAAGTAGAACGCCGATAAAAACCGCGACCAACCCGACCATGCGCCGCTGTGGGTGCGTCAGTTCGGCCAATGCATCGAGCATTTTTTCAACGAAAGAAGGGGCCAGCGCGTAGGCCAGCCCCTCGATCACGAACACCAGCCCGAGGGCGATGCCAATCATCCAGATCATCAGTTGCCTTCCGAGGACTTCATATACTTGAAGAACTCGCTGTTCGGCGACAGCACCATCGATGTGTTGCCGTTTTCGAGCGCGGTCGCATAGGCGTTCATCGACCGATAGAATTCAAAGAACTCTGGATCAGCGCCGTAAGCTTCCGCAAAGACGCGGTTGCGCGTTGCGTCGGCTTCACCGCGGATGATCTCGCCCTGACGTTCTGCGTCAGACACAAGTTCGGTCACGGTGCGGTCAGCTTGCGCACGGATCCGCTGTGCAGCTTCGTTACCACGGGCGATTTCGTCAGCCGCTTCGCGTTCACGCTCTGCCGTCATACGATCATAGGTCGCAGCAAGGTTTTCTGGCGGCAGGTCGGTGCGTTTCAAACGCACGTCGATGATTTGCAGACCCAGCGCCTGCGCCTCGTCGATTGCACCGTTGCGGATGCGCTGCATAAGCGCGGCACGGTCAGTCGACAGAATGTCGTTCGAGGTCACGCTACCCAGAACCTGACGGGTTTCAGCCCGCAGGATGGAGTCCAGACGTGATGCCGCAGCCCGCTCAGCGCCCACACCCACCGCACGACGGAATGTTTCCACATCGGTGATACGGTAGCGCGCAAAGGCGTCAACGACGATACGACGACCGTCTGAGGCGGTGACTTCCAACTCTTCCATGTCACGGCTCAGGATGCGGTCGTCATAGGTGACCACTTCTTGAATGAATGGAATTTTATAGCCGAGGCCCGGTTGTTCTTGGACGCGGACAATCTGACCGAACTGAAGCACGAGCGCCTTTTCACGTTCATCAACGATGAACAGCGACGACAGAGCTACAGCGCCAGCAACGACCACAGCGGGGATGAGAAACGCGGTCTTACGCATTAGTTCGACCCTCCTTCGGTGGTGCTTCGGCGGATTTCATTGAGCGGCAGATAAGGCACAACACCAGTGCCATCGCCGTTGTTATCGTCCAAGAGCATCAGATCAACGCTACCCAGAACCTTTTCCATGGTTTCCAGATACATACGCTGACGGGTCACATCAGGCGCCATCTGGTATTCGGTCAAGATCGAGCTAAAGCGGCTCGCCTCACCTTCGGCGGCGTTGACGACCTGTGCGCGGTAGGCTTCGGCTTCTTCGAGAAGCTGCGCTGCCTGACCACGGGCCTCTGCCACAACGCGGTTCGCGTAGGCATCAGCCAGCGATTGCAGACGGTCACGTTCCTGTTCGGCGTCCTGCACCTTGCGGAAGGATGCGATAACAGGCTGCGGCGGGTCGGCCTTGTCAAAGTTGATACGAACGATGTTCACACCACTGTCGTAGCTGTCGAGTGTGGACTGCACGAGGTCGGTCAACTGCTGCGCAATCGAGGCACGGTTCACGTTGAGGATCGGTGCCAGTTCCGACTGAGCGATAATTTCGCGCATCGCCGATTCAGACACAGCAGCGATGGTCGCGGCGGGATCAGCAAGGTTGAACAGGAAACGCTGTGGATCGCGGATGTTCCAAACAACTTGGAAGTCGATATCGACGATGTTTTCGTCGCCCGTCAGCATCAGACCTGCATCATTGCCGACGTTCGAGGTGCCGATTTCAATGGTGCGTTCGGTCGAAACAGCCAGAACTTCACGTGTGACCAGTGGCCAAGGGGCAAAGTTCAAACCTGGGTTTCCGACCTGATGGAATTCGCCGAGGAAGAGTTCGACCGACTGTTCTTCGGGCTTCACAGTGTAGAACGACGCCATGCCCCAAACGACTACAGCCGCAGCAGCGGCAAGGCCGATTGTGCCACGGGTGAACGCAGGGCCAGAAGGCGCACCGCCGCCAGAACGATTGCCGCCACCATTGCCGCCGCCCATCAGGACACGGAACTGTTCGCGTCCCTTGTTCAACAGCTCGTCGAGTTCGGGAATCTGGTCCCCGCCCGCCGGACGCCGCGGACCGTTGTTTCGGTTATTATCGTCGTCTCCGCCAGAGCCGCCTTTATTTCCGCCGCCGCCCCATGGGCCACCATTATTCCCAGCCATGAACCTCTTTATATCCCTATGCAATGCCCCGACGTTCGGGGCCTTTAATCAGATTTGGGGACTCAGCCCCGAATTTCAAGCCGTTCGCGTCGGCGTTTTCATCGTGACCAGCTCTTCGGCCATGGTCGGGTGAACAGCGCAAACGCGGTCGAAATCTTCTTTGGTTGCACCCATTTTAACGGCGATGCCAACCATCTGGATCATTTCACCCGCTTGCGGCGCGACGATATGCACGCCGAGCACCTTGCGTGTCGCCTGCGAAACGATGAGTTTCATCAACACGCGATCTTCGCGCCCAGCAAAGAGGGTCTGCATCGGACGGAAGGACGAGGTGTAAACCTCAATCGGTTCCTGATCGCGGGCTTGTTCTTCGGTCAGGCCAACAGCGCCGTATTCGGGCTGGGTAAAGACCGCAGAGGGGATCAATTCGTGATCGACAGGTGTTGGGTTGCCTTTGAAAACCGTCTCAACAAAGGCCATCGCCTCGCGGATCGCGACGGGGGTCAGTTGAACGCGGTCGGTTACATCGCCAACGGCGTAGATCGACGGAACGTTGGTCTGGTTATACTCATCAACGATGATCTCACCTCGGCGACCGACATTCACACCGACGTTTTCGAGGCCAAGGCCTTCGACGTTCGGGATGCGGCCTGTGGCGAACATGACCTGTTCAAAGGTTGCTTCGGTTCCATTGGTCGCTTTGGTCCAGATTTTCCCGTCGCGACGCTCCATCTCTAGGATGTTGGTGCCGCAATGCAGGTTCACGCCCTTATCACGCATCTGGTCCGCGATCAGGCCACGTGCTTCATCGTCAAAGCCGCGCAGGATTTGGGCACCGCGGTAGTATTGCGTGACCTCAACACCGAGGCCATTGAGGATGCCCGCGAATTCACATGCGATATAACCGCCGCCGATGATCAGGATCGATTTCGGGAGATCTTCGAGGAGGAAAATTTCGTTTGATGTGATGCCCAGATCAGCATTCGCCAGATCAGGTTTCACAGGACGACCACCGACCGCGATCAGGATGTGTTTCGCGGTGATGTCTTCGCCCGTCGACAGCGTGACAGTGTGTTCGTCTTTGATCGTTGCGCGCGTGTCATATGCCGTGACCGACGACCCGTCCAAAAGGCGGCGATAGATGCCTTCGAGGCGATCAAGTTCGGCATGCATTTTGGTGCGGAAATCGGTCCAGTCGAAATCGCCCGACGACACGTCCCAGCCATAGGCCTGTGCGTCCTCAATGGCGCTAGGGAACTCGCTCGCAAACACCATCAATTTTTTTGGGACACAGCCACGGATCACACAGGTGCCGCCCATGCGGTATTCTTCAGCCAAGGCGACCTTTGCGCCAGTGGCTGCGGCAACGCGTGCGGCACGCACACCGCCCGAACCACCACCGATGACAAAGAGGTCATAATCAAAGGACATGGGATGTCTCCGTCTAAATCTTCTTAGCCCTGATGTGGTGGGCCATTCGGGGGCGGTCAATCTGCCCCCACGCACACAGCAGTCGCTTAATCTGCAATATCGCCAAAGATGTTATCGTCGCCGAGGAAATCGAACTTGTCCTCGGTGATCGTGCCCTCGTGAATATCGCGCACTTCAACGCGACCATCGCCGTAGCCGATGACAACCGCATCACAGACATCAAGGAACAGACCGTTTTCCACGACGCCCGGAATTTGGTTCACAACAAAGCTCAGCTGGCGCGGGTTGCCGATCCGTTTGAGGTGCAGGTCGAGGATATGGTTCCCTTCGTCGGTCACAAAAGGCGCATCACCGTTCATCCGCAGCGTCACGTCGCGGCCGAGAACGTCCATGCCGATCAGCGCCTCTTCGACGATGGATTTCGTGGTCTGCCAGCCGAAGGGGATCACCTCAATCGGCAGAGGAAACGCGCCAAGAGTTTCGACCGATTTAGAAGCGTCGGTGATCACGATCATCTGGTCCGATGCCGTCGCGACGATCTTTTCCTGAAGATGTGCGCCACCGCCGCCTTTGATCAGGTTCAACTGCGGGTCGAATTCGTCAGCGCCATCAATGGTCAGGTCGAGCCATTTCGCTTCATCCAGTGTGATAACGTCGATACCAACCTCGCGGGCGAGGATCGAGGTGCGGGTCGAGGTGGGCACGCCTTTGATCCGCAGGCCTTCCTCGCGGACCATTTCGCCAAGGCATTTCACCAGCCACGCCGCCGTTGATCCCGTGCCCAAACCGACCTTCATGCCGCTTTCTACAAACTGCGCTGCGCGTTTCGCGGCGACGAATTTGGCTTTGTCGATTGGGGACAGATCGATGGGCATATGGCAGCTCCTCATGGATGTTGCCGATCTTATAGGGCCTTCCCCCACAACTGGCGAGGGGCGCGGTCGAAAAACCCGAACCGCTGGGCGTAAAACTCTGCCCCAATGTCGTTATCGGACAGAGCGGTGTGGTTTTGCCAGATACACTCGCAGAATGATGACGCGCTATCGCCTGCACTTTGCCCCTGACAATGCCTCGCTCTGCGTTCGGTTGACGCTAGAGGAATTGGGCGTGCCCTATGACACCGTTTTGGTGGATCGGAGCCAGTCCGCCCAGCGCGATCCAGCCTACCTCGCCCTCAATCCCAATGGTCTGATCCCCGTTCTGGAAACCCCTGATGGGGTGATGTTTGAAACGGGTGCGATCCTGTTGTGGCTGGCCGATCGGCACGGTGCACTCGCCCCTGATCCGCAGAGCCCTGCCCGTGGCGATTTCCTGAAATGGCTGTTTTGGGTGGCGAACACTTTGCACCCCGCATTGCGGATGCTGTTCTACCCCGAAAAATTCAGCCCCGATCACCCGATTGAGTTTCGCGAGGCAACAAAGGTTCGCATCGAAGGGCTTCTCGATATTCTGGCCAATGGTCCTGATCTGATGGCACCGTCGATCCTGCAAACCTACGTGGCGCCGCTGCTGCGGTGGCTGGCGCTCTACCCTATCAATGACACGGCGTGGTTCGATTTATCGAAATGGCCCGCCTTGTTCGACTTCTGCACAATGATGGACGACCGTCCCTCGACCTTGGCCGCGATGCAGGCCGAAGGTCTGGGACCGACGTCGTTCTCTCAACCGAGATATCCTAATCCCCCCGAAGGAAGCGCACTCTAATGTTTCTCTCTGTCTTTGACATGTTCAAGGTGGGCGTTGGCCCGTCGTCTTCGCACACAATGGGCCCGATGGTGGCGGGTGCGATGTTCCTCGACCACCTGCGCAAACAGCCGTTTAGCGTGGCTGGACTGCGTGCGTCGTTGCATGGGTCGTTGGCGTTTACGGGTGTGGGTCACGCGACTGACCGCGCTGTGATCCTCGGTCTCGCTGGGTTCCTACCCGACACCTATGACGCCGAAAAAGCGGATGCAGAGCTGGAACGGATCAAAGCCGAAGGGACCGTGACACCCGAAGGGCTGCCCGTCCTGAACTTTAATCCCAAGGACGATGTGATCTTTGACTACGGTCCTAACCTTGAGGGCCACGCCAACGGTCTGATCCTGCGCGGGCTCGACGCCCAAGGCGACGTGATCACCGAAGTGACCTATTATTCGGTCGGTGGCGGCTTTGTCCTCACGGCTGAAGAACTCGCCGCGGGGAAAGACACTGACGACGGCGCGCCTGTGCCTTTCCCGTTCAAGTCCGCCAAAGAGATGCTCGATATGGCTGCGGAAAGCGGGCTGTCGATTGCGGATATGAAACGCAAAAACGAACTTTCGCGCCGTGGTTTGAACGAATTGAACCGTGGTGTGGAACGCATTTGGGACGTGATGAACCAATGTATTGATCGCGGTTTGACCCGTGATGGCATCCTCCCCGGTGGGTTGTTTGTGAAACGCCGCGCGAAGGGGATTTACGACAGCCTCATGGCGGAACGCGGTATGAACCTCTCTGCCCCGCACCAGATCAACGACTGGATGGCGACCTACGCGATGGCCGTGAACGAAGAAAACGCGGCTGGCGGTCAGGTCGTCACAGCACCGACCAACGGTGCGGCGGGCGTGATCCCTGCGGTGATCCGTTACTGGCTCGACCATGTTCCAGGTGCGACTGCTGCTAAAGTGCCTGAGTTCCTACTCACCGCCGCCGCGATTGGTGGGTTGATCAAATACAACGCGTCCATCTCTGGCGCGGAATGTGGCTGTCAGGCCGAGGTTGGCAGCGCGTCGGCAATGGCTGCGGCGGGCCTCGCGGCGGTGATGGGCGGCACGCCTGAACAGATCGAGAATGCGGCTGAGATTGCTCTCGAACACCACCTCGGTATGACCTGCGATCCTGTGCGCGGCTTGGTTCAGGTACCATGTATCGAACGCAACGGCCTTGGCGCGATCAAGGCTGTGTCGGCGGCGTCCCTGTCGCTGCGTGGCGATGGCACCCACCTCGTTCCGCTGGATGCCGCGATCGAGACGATGCGTCAGACAGGCGTCGACATGAACGCGAAATACAAAGAAACCTCTCTCGGCGGGCTTGCCGTGAACGTGCCAAACTGCTGAAGCTGGCGCGGATATCCTCACTCTGTCGGAGAGATCATGAACGACCGCATCCTGCCCGGTATTCTGCTGATGCTCGGCTTTTGTGTGACGGCGCCCATTTTGGACGTTTTCGCAAAGCTGGCGACGGATACGACCCCCGTGATGCAAATCGCCTCTGCGCGGTTCATCGTGCAGGCAGCGATCATGTTGCCCGTTCTGGTTCTCTTGCGCCACGCCATCCCGCGTGATCCATCGCTGCGCTGGCCACTGGTGCGGCGCGCGCTGTTCCTTGGCATTTCGACCTATTGCTTTGTTGCGGCCACGAATGAAATGCCCATCGCTGACGCGCTCGCTATCGCGTTTGTAGAGCCATTCATTCTGCTGATCCTTGGCAAGTTCCTCTTTGGCGATGAGGTCGGGATGCGCCGTATCATCGCCTCGGTTGTCGGTTTCGGTGGATCGCTTTTGGTCATTCAACCGAGCCTCGTGACCTTTGGCCTTGTTGCGCTCTACCCCCTTGGTACGGCGCTGTGTTTCGCGCTCTATATGCTAGAGACCCGATCGCTCAGCCGTAAATTGCACCCGATCCCGATGCAGTTTGTGACCTCGGTTCTGACGGCACTGTTCTGTAGCCTCTTTGTTGTGGCCGCTTGGATTGGCAAATGGGAGGCCCATGCCCCCGTGATGCCCGAAGGGATCACTTGGCTTTGGCTCTTTGGCGTCGGTGCCGCGTCAGCGCTGGCGCATATCATGATGACCTACGCCCTGCGGTTCGCACCCTCTGCGACCCTCGCGCCGCTGCATTACCTAGAGATCATCAGCGCCGCGATCTTGGGCCTTTTGGTATTCCAAGACTTCCCGAACACGCTGACGTGGGCAGGCATCGCGATCATCGTGTCGTCAGGGCTCTATATCATTCACCGCGAACGGCTGACCGAAAAGGGCAAGGTCCGCTTGAAAGTTCCAGCCGAACTTTAACCCAGCGCGGACCAGAGCGCGGGCAAATTGGCCGCGGAAGTCGAGAGAAGAACGGGACCAGAGGCACGGACCGTGATCGGGCCAGCGACCTCGTTCGAGGAACTGATCATGCCATCGGGCGCGAGGGCCTGACCGTCTAGGTTCCACCGCAACCCCGTTGTCCACGCCTGCGATGCCCCCAAGGGCATAAGGGCAATTCGATCCCCAACAGGTAATCTGAGGGACAACCCAACGTTGGGAACGACAGCCGCGCAATCGCCCGCCCCCAACAAAACCACGCGTCGGTCCGCATAGCGGGCCAGAACATTGAGAACGGCGAGCTGGTGGTCGATACGCCCACCCATGAACCCCAAGGCCAGAATGCGCGGCGCATCAATTCGCATCAGGCATTTTTCGAAATCAGTCGTCTCTTGTTCGCTGATCTCTTCGATCACATCGGCCAAGCTTAGGCGCAAATCGTCGGAGAGGCTGTCGAGATCGCCAATGACCCGTTCAGGACGGAATCCAGAAGCCATAACCTGCGCCGCACCACCATCAGCTGCAACAATCCTTGGCGCTAACCGCATAGCGGTGCTAATCTCATCGTTGCCAGTTTGCGCACCGCCGATCAGCGTGACTGGTTCGTTATAAGCAACAGTTCCCATTACCGACCCATTGATTGTCCACAAATTCGCAACTTGCCTCAAAAGAGTCACGAAATAATACCGTCCATAACCTGATTTCGTTCCGTTTTACGAACCAATTGGACGTCAGAGAGTGAATTACTGGACTAGGGGAAAGAAAGCGAGCGCATGTAGTTATGGTTGGATCGAGCAAGATTTTAACCGTCTCCTACGGAACCTTCGCGTGCACACTTGAGGGATTCGATGATTCCTTCGACACGATGAAGGCCATTGCGGAATATTTCCGCGATCTGGCGGCGGACGATAGATATTTTGGGGCTGAACCCCCAACACCGGATGCAGAAATGCTGGCGCGCATTGCCGAAAACGAAATTGCGCGTCGGGTCGAAGCCCGTATGGAATCATCTGGGATCGTGTTGCGTGCGGCTGCCTTGGCGGCCTCGGAAAATCGCGCTGCCGAACCCGTAAAAGAGGAACCGCAGGCCGTTGCGCCGAGCGTGGCACCTGTTATGCCGCCGCCCGTCGAGACACCTGAGGTCGTGGAAGAGGTTGCGCCGCAACCCGCCCCAGCGCCCGCAATGTCCGAAAGCGTTGCCGCGAAACTTCAGCGTATCCGCGCTGTCGTTGGCAAATCGTCGACTGGCGAATCCGATTACATCGAAGACATTCACGCCTCCGAACCCGAAGAGGACTTTGACCTTGGCTCTGTTATTGATGCCACGGAAGAAGCGCCAGCTCAGGTGGCGCCGATGGATGTGTCGATTGCAGAGACCGAAGTGACCTTTGATGAACCAGAGGACACGATTGGTGAGGACGCCCCTGCGGCTGAACCCGTTGCGCAACAGTCTGCTCCTGTTGCCGATGTGGCATCGCCGCAGGAGGCCGCCCCGCTCCGCCGCACTCGTGTGATCCGTTTGAAACGTTCGGAATTTGACCGTGCGCTGAATAACGGCACCATCGAAGCGGTGGCTGACAAAGCTAATGAGGACGTTGTTGCTGCTGCGCTTGCTGCGACACCGACCGAAAAGCCTGTCGAAGAGGCCCAAGACTGGGCCGATGACACCACAGCAAACGACTACGACGAAACCTACGACGATGCGGATATTGTTGAGGCCAGCATTATGGCCAAGCTCGCCGCAGCCGAGGTTGAAGCGAACGAAGCCGAAGCAAACCAATTCGACCTCGCCTCTTTGGATGGTGCGGACGACATTGATTTCGACGCTGACAGCTCGCTCTCTGACGAAGAAGAAGCAGACCTCCTGCGCGAATTGTCCGCGCTGGATGACGACGAAGACGACTTTGACGCCGACGAAATCGAATCGCAGAACGCCTTCGTTATGGAATACGACTACGAGGATGAGGACGAAGAGCCAGTTGCAGATGCGCGTGCCGACCAACGTGCCCGCGCCCTGCTGGACCGCGAACCCGAGGCTGACGCCCGTGACATGTCCCGTATCTTGGACCGCACGGACGAACAGCTTCGCGCGCCGGAAACCGATCTGCGTCGTCGTACGCTGAGCCACCTGAAGGCCGCAGTTGCTGCGACCGAAGCGGCCCGCCGCATGGGTGAGCCGGTCAAATCGAAAGAAGACGAAGAGACCGATTTCCGCAGCGATCTGAGCGCGGTAGTTCGCCCAACACGTCCGACCGCTGGTGGCGTCCTGCCCCGTCGCGCCGAACGTGGGGACGATCAGCCACGTACAGAGCGTCCGCGTCCTGCGCCGCTCAAACTGGTTGCCGCCCAGCGCGTCGATCTGGCCCCCGAAGAGGCCGCCCCCGCTCGTCCCGTCGCACCCGTGCGTCCGCGCCGTGTTGCCACGGAATCGGTTTCAACGATTGATGCCCGCGATGCAGAGAGCTTTGCTGACTATGTCGAAGAAATGGGTGCGCATAGCCTGCCCGACCTTCTCGAAGCGGCAGCGGCTTACACCTCTTTCGTCGAAGGTCACGAGGAATTCTCGCGTCCGCATGTGATGAAAAAGGTCCGTGAGGTTCTGCAAGACGACGACTTTAACCGTGAAGACGGTCTGCGCGTCTTCGGCACGCTCCTGCGTGAGGGTCGGATCAGCAAGGTCCGCAACGGTCGGTTCCAAGTGGCCGAAGGCACACGGTTCCGCCCCGAACCCCGCGCCGCTCGCGGATAAGGGCACAACAGAATGAAAAAAGGGGTCGGTTTTCCGGCCCCTTTTTACGTTTGATATCGCGAGTGCTTATTTCTGATCAGGATCTTCTTTGCCGATCCCGAGAAAGACCCATTTAAACGGTAGCGCCCATGCAAGACCCAAGATCACGTAGGTGGGCAGCTCTAGCCATTTTGGCAGGCGGTCGATGTTCGACATCACCGTCACCGCGAAAATGACATAGAGCGGCATCCCCACAATGAGGATCAAGAGCGACAGGCGTTTCCGTTTCTTATAGTCCATCAGTCCGCAAACGGGTCAGTGACAAGGATCGTGTCGTCACGCTCTGGCGAGGTCGACAGAAGCGCCACAGGGCATTCAATCAGCTCTTCAACGCGTTTGACGTATTTGATCGCATTTGCGGGCAGATCGTTCCACGACCGTGCGCCTTCGGTCGATTCCGACCAGCCCGGCATTTCTTCGTAGATCGGTGTGCAACGCGCTTGTTCGTCAGCTGCGGTCGGCAGGTAATCCATTTGCTTACCGTCGAGGTCGTAGCCCACACAGATTTTCAGCGTCTCAAAGCCGTCCAGAACGTCCAGCTTGGTCAGCGAAATACCAGTGATGCCCGAGGTCGCGCAGGTCTGGCGAACCAGAGCAGCGTCGAACCAACCACAGCGGCGCTTGCGGCCAGTGGTGGTGCCAAACTCGTGACCACGTTCGCCCAGACGATCGCCATCAGCGTCGTGCAGTTCGGTCGGGAATGGACCTTCGCCAACGCGAGTGGTGTATGCTTTGACGATGCCGAGCACGTAGTCGATCGAACCCGGACCAATGCCAACGCCCGTCGCCGCCTGACCTGCGATCACGTTCGAGGAGGTCACAAACGGATATGTGCCGAAATCAATGTCGAGCAGCGCGCCTTGTGCGCCCTCAAACAGGATACGCTTACCCGCTTTGCGCTTTTCGTTCAGAACCTTCCAAACAGGCGCCGCGAATTCCAGAACCGACGGCGCGATGTCTTTTAGTTGCTGGATCAAGTCGTCACGGTTGACCTCTTCCATACCCAGACCTTTGCGGAGCGGGTTATGGTGCTGCAGTGCACGGTCAACGCGGGCGATGAGGGTTGCCTCATCCGCGAGGTCAGCAACGCGAATTGCGCGGCGGCCTACTTTATCCTCATAGCACGGGCCAATGCCGCGACCGGTGGTGCCGATCTTTGTGCCTTGGCTTGCGGCTTCTTCACGAGCGCGGTCGAGTTCGCCGTGGATCGGCAGGATCAGCGGAGTGTTTTCCGCGATCATCAGCGTTTCTGGCGTGATTTCTACGCCCTGCTCACGGACGGTCGCGATCTCTTTGACGAGGTGCCACGGATCGAGAACAACACCGTTGCCAATGACCGAAAGCTTACCGCCACGCACAACGCCAGACGGTAGCACGTGCAGTTTATAGACTTTCCCGTCGATAACGAGCGTATGGCCTGCATTGTGACCGCCCTGAAAACGCGCGATCACGTCAGCGCGTTCCGACAACCAGTCTACAATCTTACCTTTTCCTTCGTCGCCCCACTGAGCGCCGACGACAACTACGTTGGCCATACCTGAGTCTCCTCGATTTCCGGCTCAAAACCCGCGCCCGTATAACGGGGTAGAACGAGGCAGGAAACCGCAATCTGTCATAGAACCGATACGAATGCATGTTTCGCTCAATTTAATGTGCTGACTTACCCGTCAAAGGTGCAAGACTGCAGAAAACCGACACTCGGTCACGTTGAGGGGTTGCGGGGAACGCACTGACCTTCTAGATACCCACCGTTCACGAAAGTGCAGAGAAGAGCCCTATGGAAAGCGTCGTACTGGTCATCCACCTGATCCTCGCCCTCAGCCTCATTGGCGTTGTGCTAATGCAGAAGTCTGATGGCGGCGGCCTCGGCATGGGCAGCGGCGGCGGCAATGGCCTCGTGTCTGCACGTGGTGCGGCAACTGCACTGGGCAAAGTGACTTGGGGTCTTGCGGCTGCGTTTATCGTAACCTCGATCACCCTGACAATCATCGCAAAGCAGAACGCAAGCACCGCGTCTGCACTTGATACTGCGGTTCCTGCGGCGGTCGAAGAAGCCCCTGCGGCTGATGCACCTGCATTGCCTGGTTTGGGTAGCGACCTGCTTCCGCCGTCGGTTGACAGCACCCTGCCGCCGGCACCTGCAAACTAAGTCTTACCACTACGTATAGGTTTTGGGGCATTTGCCCCAACATCATGTTGCGTACCCGGTTGCGTTCGCGGGGCGATTCCGGTTATACTTAACTCCCGTGATACTGCGTTTTGTTCGATAGATTCGGACAGCGTTTCCACATGATTTCGGATTGACTCACGGGGGATGCCTGACCATGGCACGTTTCATTTTTATTACTGGTGGTGTTGTGTCCTCCCTCGGCAAGGGGCTTGCTTCTGCTGCTCTCGGGTCGCTGTTGCAGGCGCGTGGCTATTCGGTCCGCCTGCGCAAGCTTGACCCCTACCTGAACGTTGACCCCGGCACGATGTCCCCGTTTGAACATGGCGAAGTGTTCGTGACCGACGACGGTGCAGAAACCGACCTCGACCTTGGTCACTACGAGCGCTTCACAGGCGTTCCTGCTCGCAAGACCGATTCTATTTCGTCGGGCCGCATCTATTCCAACGTTCTCGAAAAAGAGCGTCGTGGCGATTATCTGGGTAAAACCATTCAGGTGGTTCCGCACGTCACCAACGAAATCAAAGACTTTATCCGCATCGGCGAAGACGAAGTTGATTTCATGCTCTGCGAAATCGGCGGCACCGTGGGCGACATCGAAGGCCTGCCCTTCTTTGAAGCGATCCGTCAGTTCATCCACGAAAAACCGCGTGGTGAGTGTATCCTGATGCACCTGACGCTGTTGCCTTACCTTGCTGCATCGGGCGAGTTGAAAACCAAACCGACCCAGCACTCTGTGAAAGAGCTGCAATCCATCGGTCTGGCCCCCGACGTTCTGGTCTGCCGTTCCGAACAGCCGATCCCAGAGCGTGAGCGGGAAAAGATCGCTCTGTTCTGTAACGTCCGCAAAGAGCACGTTGTTGCAGCCTACGACCTGAAATCGATTTATGAGGCACCGCTGGCTTACCACGGCGAAGGTCTGGATCAGGCGGTTCTCGATTGCTTTGGCATTGCGCCCGCACCGAAACCGAACCTCGACCGTTGGCTCGACGTTCAAGACCGTATTCACAACACCGACGGCGAAGTGAACGTCGCGATTGTTGGGAAATACGTGCAGCTTGAGGACGCCTATAAGTCGATCAAAGAAGCACTGGTTCACGGTGGCATGGCGAACCGCGTTAAGGTCAACGTCAATTGGGTCGATGCAGAAGAATTCGACCGCGAAGACGTTGGTGAGCACCTGTCGGGCTACCACGCGATTCTGGTTCCGGGTGGCTTTGGCGAACGCGGCACCGAAGGCAAAATCAAAGCAGCGCAATTCGCACGTGAACGTAACATCCCGTATCTGGGCATCTGCCTCGGTATGCAGATGGCGGTGATCGAAGCAGCACGCAACGCGGCTGGCATCGCCAAGGCAGGGTCGGAAGAGTTTGACCACGAAGCAGGCGAAAAGCGTTTCGAACCCGTTGTTTACCACCTCAAAGAGTGGGTTCAGGGCAACCACACCGTGACCCGCAAGGCGGATGACGCGAAGGGCGGCACGATGCGTCTGGGCGCCTATAACGCGACACTCCTCGATGGGTCCAAGGTGGCGAACATCTACGGTGAGACCAAAATCGAAGAACGTCACCGTCACCGTTATGAAGTCGACGGAAAATACCGCGAGAAACTGGAGGAGGCTGGTCTGTGCTTCTCTGGTATGTCGCCTGATGGTCGTCTGCCTGAAATCGTGGAGTGGAAAGACCACCCGTGGTTCATCGGCGTTCAGTTCCACCCAGAACTCAAATCCAAACCGTTCGAACCGCACCCGCTGTTTGCGGACTTCGTTCGGGCCGCGGTCGAAAACTCGCGGTTGGTTTAACGGATTACGGCGCCTTCGGGCGCCGTGTTTCATTGGGGGCGCTGCCCCCGTCTGCGATGCAGACTCCCCCGGGATATTTGGGGCACAAAGGCAGGGCGATGCTTTCTTATCAACATATCTATCACGCTGGAAATTTAGCTGATGTGCAAAAGCACGCGCTATTGGCGTGGGTGCTGGCCTATCTGACCAAGAAAGATAAGCCGCTGACCTACGTTGAGACCCATGCAGGGCGCGGGCTTTATGACCTTGGGTCGTTTGAAGCGTTGAAGACAGGGGAAGCGGCGGCAGGGATAGCGGTCGCGGAAGAGCGGGGTTGGTTCGCGCCAGATCATCCTTTTGCGAAGGTGTTGAAGGGTGTTCGTGATGAACATGGGCGCGACGCCTATCCTGGATCGCCGCTGGTTGCGGCTGGTGTTCTGCGGGCGATGGACAACCTTCAGTTGGCCGAGTTGCACCCCAAGGAATTCGCAGCACTTGACGAGTTGATGGCGGGGCGTGCGGTTCGGGTCAAACGGGACGGCGTGGAATATGCGAAGTCCATTTTGCCGCCAGAGCCACGGCGCGGTGTGCTGCTCGTTGATCCGCCCTACGAGATCAAGGACGACTACAAAACGATGGCGGACCTTTTGGTGCAGGTGCACAAAAAGTGGAACGTGGGCGTTTTGATGCTCTGGTATCCGATCCTCAAGGATGGGCCACACAAACCGATGCTACGCACGTTAGAGCAAGCCATTCCCGATGGAATTCGACACGAGGTGAAATTCCCGCCTGCGCGCGACGGGCACCGTATGATCGGATCGGGGATGTTTGTGGTGAATGCGCCCTTTGGGTTCACCGAAGAATCGGCGCGTCTATCCAAGCTCTTTGGCACTTTGGCGTGAGCGGGACTTTCCCACGGGTCTACAGGGGCTTATACCTCTCTTATGATAGCTGATTTCCTGCGGCGTCTGACCGCCCCCGCCCAAGCCCCCCTGTCCGATGTGGATGCCCGCCGTGCGATCGGTGCGCTTTTGGTTCGGATCGCGCGATCCGACAACCACTACGCCCCCGACGAAAAGGCGCGGATTGATCGGATTTTGGGTGCGCGGTTTGGGCTGACTGAGGCGGAGGCAAAGGCGCTCCGCGAGGAATGCGAAACGATTGAGGCCGAGGCGCCTGACACCGTTCGTTTCACCCGCGTGATCAAAGAAGCCATTCCGTTGGACGACCGCGAAGCCGTAGTGCGTGCCATGTGGGAGGTCGTTTTGACTGACGGTTCACGGGACCAGCACGAGGACGCGTTGATGCGGATGGTCGCGCCGCTGCTTGGTTTTACCGATCAGGACAGCAACCGCATCCGTATCGCGATTACGAAAAACTAATCGCACCTTAAGCGAGCAAAATGCACAAAACGGGCAAATGGATTGCGCAAATCGGTCGAGTGGCCCTAACGTCAACCCATAATGGACGTTGCGCTGGACAGAAAATTCCGCACTACTCCGCAGCCAAACAGGGAATACAGACGCCGTGACTTTGAACAGCCCCGTCATCGAAATTCGCAACCTACACAAGGCCTATGGCGCCTTGGAGGTGCTAAAGGGTGTGGATATTCGCGCCGAGGCCGGACAGGTCATTTCGCTCATTGGCTCGTCAGGGTCAGGGAAGTCGACGCTATTGCGCTGCGCCAACCTTTTGGAAGACAGCCAAAAAGGCGACATCCTGTTCAAGGGTGAGCCTGTCGCGTGGAAAGGCGAAGGCCTGCTGCGTCGACCTGCGGATCGCAAACAGCTGCTTCGTATTCGCACGAACCTGTCGATGGTGTTCCAACAGTTTAACCTCTGGGCGCATATGACCGTTCTGCAGAACGTGATGGAGGCGCCTGTGACCGTGCTGGGCCGTGATAAGGCCGAGGTCGAAGAGAAGGCGCGGATGTATCTTGATAAGGTGGGCATTGGCGACAAGTGCGATGTTTATCCTGCGCAGATGTCAGGCGGGCAGCAGCAACGTGCCGCAATCGCGCGCGCGCTCTGCATGGAGCCTGAGGCGCTATTGTTTGACGAACCGACCTCGGCTCTGGACCCAGAGCTAGAGCAGGAAGTGGTGAAAGTGATCCGCGGACTGGCCGAAGAAGGCCGCACGATGATGATCGTGACCCACGACATGCGGATGGCACGGGATATTTCTGATCATGTCGTGTTCTTGCACAAAGGCTTGATCGAAGAAGAAGGCGCACCAGATGCGCTCTTTGGAGCGCCGAAATCCGAGCGCCTCCAACAATTTTTGTCGCATTCGCTCCATTAAAGGGCCGTGCTGATTGACCCGATGGTCAATTTTGGCACGATGCGTCACACAGACAACCACAAAGTCCCGTTAAGGGGCGATTCCACGGGCAACAGCCCACCAACCTTTGGGAGAGACCAATGAAAACCCTTATCCTCAGCACCGCGATTGCCGCGCTGGCCGCTGGCGCAGCACTGGCTGAAGGCCATGGCGCAACCGTTCGCATGGGCACCGAGGGCGCCTACCCTCCGTACAACTTCATCAACGACGCTGGCGAAGTTGACGGTTTTGAGCGCGAGCTGGGCGACGAACTGTGCGCACGCGCTGAATTGACCTGTGAGTGGGTGACCAACGATTGGGATTCGATCATTCCGAACCTCGTATCGGGCAACTACGACACCATCATCGCTGGCATGTCGATCACCGACGAGCGTAAGCAAGTCATCGACTTCACCGAAAACTACACCCAGCCTGATCCGTCGGCATTCGTCGCTGTTGCAGGCAACGATGTTGACCTCGCTGGCGCAGTGATCGCAGCACAGGCTGCAACCATTCAGGCGTCTTACGTTGCTGAAATGGGCGCAACCCTTCTCGAGTTCGCAACTCCGGAAGAGTCGATTGCAGCAGTCCGCAACGGCGAAGCTGATGCGGTTCTCGCCGACAAAGCGTTCCTTGCTCCTGTCGTAGAAGCCGAAGCAGACCTCGCATTCACTGGTGACGACGTTCTCATCGGTGGCGGCGTTGGCATGGGCGTTCGTCAGTCTGACACCGAACTGCGCGACAAATTCACCGCTGCGATCCAGTCGATGAAAACAGACGGCTCGCTCAACGCGCTGATCGCTAAATGGGAAATCGGCGAGCAGTTCTAATCGCCTGACCTGAATACCGCGGGGCGACTGACACCAGTCGCCCCGTTTTCTCTATCCTCTCAACAGACGGTGGCAGCTATTTTCAGTTTCTGTTCCGATCCAGCCTCGCTCGAAGGCATCGAATGGCTCAGCTGCTATTTGACCACAGGCAAACATCTGGGGATCTACTGGTCTATTGGGACGGTCCTGTTGTTGCTGGCCATCACAGCACCTGTTGCGCTGTTTTTCGGCTTTGCAGGGGCAAGCGCCGCACGCTCGCGCATCCTTCCAATTGCTTGGTTCGGGAAGGGATATACCGCGATCGTTCGAGGCGTGCCCGATATCGCCTTCTTCCTATTCTTCGTCATCGCGCTCGATCAGTTCTTTGAGTGGATACGGCACGAGGTGAAATGTCCCGACTGGGATATGCCGATCCGTCAAGGCAACGATTTCGTTGTCTGCCCTGAAGCAAAACTGCCATTGGGCACAGCCCCACAGTGGGTGCATGAAACCTACGGGTTCTCTCTCGCCGTTCTCACTTTTGCGATCGTGTTTGGGGCCTTTGCAGCGAACGTTCTTTCGGGCGCAATGCGGGCCGTGCCCCATGCCCAGCTAGAAACGGCAGAGGCATACGGCATGACACAGCGCCAAACCTTTTGGCGCGTGCTTGTCCCGCAGATGTGGGTCTACGCCCTGCCCGGTCTGTCGAACCTCTGGATGGTTTTGATCAAAGCCACGCCGCTTCTGTTCCTCCTCGGTGTTGAAGACATCGTCTATTGGGCCCGCGAACTCGGCGCGACGAAGACCGCAAAGTTCACCGAATACCCCCACGGCGATTGGCGGATGTGGTATTTCCTCGCTCTCTTGGTCTTCTACCTCGGCTTCACCAAAGTGTCCGAAGTCGTGCTCGATAAAATCATGTCGCGCCTCACACGTGGTCAAGCGACCGCCGCTGGCGAAGCCCAGAGAAAGGCCGCAGCATGACCTGTTGGGATATCCTATCGGACTACGGATTGCGCAGCTTGGGCATTGGCGAACGGCTGCTGCCGCGTGATAACTTTACCATCTGTCAGCAGGTCGTGCTGATCGGATCGGGGATGATCTGGAACATCTACTTTGGCCTTTTGGCGCTGGTGTCTGGGTTCTTCTTGGCCGTGGCGACCGCTGTCGGCAAAGCGCACCACAACCCGATGTTCCGCAAACCCGCTGAGTGGTTCATCTTTGTGTTCCGTGGGTCGCCGCTGTTCATCCAGTTCTTCTTTGCCTACTTCACCTTCCAGAGCCTCAAGGGCGCCTATCCGATCTTTACCCCGCTGACCTCGGCATGGCTCGGCGCGTTGATCGTTTTGTTCCTCAACACGGCGGCCTATTCGGCAGAGATTTTTTACGGCGCGTTGATGTCGATCCCCAAAGGCGACATTGAGGCGGCAGACGCCTATGGCATGTCGGGCTGGAAACGGTTCCGTCGGATCACCTTACCGACCATGCTCCGCCTCGCGTGGCCAGCCTACACGAACGAAGCGATCTTCTTGTTCCACGCCACAACGCTGGTTTTCATGTCGGGCTTTCCTGCGCGCAGCCAGATGGGTGATGCGCTCTATTACGCGAGCTATTTTGCGGACAAAACGTTCAACCCGTTTATCCCTTACCCGATCCTCGCTGGGTTCTTTATCCTGCTGACGCTGACCGTGATCGGCACCTTCGGGCTGATCAACAAACAGCTTAACCGCCATTTGCCGCAAACAAATCGTGCTAAAATACGCTTGCGTCTAAATCTGATCCGGTAGTATACATAATTTGATCAAATTTACCGGGTGGGTCCGCGCGAGCGGCAGCTACAACCCAAGCGACGGGGTTTGATCCGATCAATGAAGGGCCAAGGGCATGGACCTGTGACGTGGCTGCGTATTCCGCGCGCCACCCCGTACCATTGCCTTGTCAACGGCCCTCTTAAACGGGTGAGACATGAGTAGTTGGCTGGACGAGAATCCGCATATCCGCAGCATTCGCGCGGGCGCTGCCGACCTTAACGGTCAGGCACGGGGCAAACGCATCCCTGTAAAATTTGCGCGTAAGATGGAAACCGAAGGCATGCGGTTCCCGCTGTCCGTTTTGAACCTCGATATTTGGGGCGAAGACGTAGAAGACAGCCCCTTGGTTTTCGAAGTTGGCGACCCTGACGGGATGCTTTTCCCAACCGAGCGCGGCTATGTTCCGATGCCGTGGCTCCAGACCCCATCGGCGCTTTTGCCAATGTGGATGTTCACCGAAGAGGGCGTGCCGTTTGACGGTGATCCGCGCCACGCCTTGTCGCGTGTCGTCAAACGCTATGCCGAGTTGGGCCTAAAACCTGTTGTTGCTTTCGAGATGGAATTCTACCTCATCGATGACAGTGGCAAAGAAATCCAGCAGCCGAAAAGCCCTCGGTCAGGAAAACGCCGCGCGGGTGGCGAAATCCTGTCGCTGCGTGCACTGGATGCCTTCGATAACTTCTTTAACGACCTCTATGACGCTTGCGACCTGATGGAGATCGAAACAGAGGCGGCAACCTCTGAGGTTGGTGTCGGCCAGTTCGAAATGAACCTCGTCCACGTGGCCGACGCCCTGAAAGCCGCTGATGACGCCTATCTGTTCAAGATGCTGGTGCGCGGCCTTGCCCGCAAACACGGGATGGCAGCGTCCTTTATGGCGAAACCCTATGAAGAATACGCAGGCAACGGTCTGCACGTCCATTTCTCGGTCGTGGATGAGGACGGGAATAACGTCTTTGCCGACGGCAGCTTTGAGGGCACCGATACGCTCAAGCACGCGATCGCGGGCTGTCTACGCGGCATCCCTGATCTGGCGTTGGTATTTGCCCCGCATGAAAACTCGTATGCGCGCCTTGTGCCCGAAAGCCATGCGCCAACAGGCATTTGCTGGGCCTACGATAACCGCACAGCGTCAATCCGCGTGCCAGGCGGTAGCCCCGCTGCACGTCGGATCGAACACCGCGTGGCAGGGGGCGACGTGAACCCCTATCTGTTCCTCGCTGCGGTGCTGGGGTCGGCTCTGGTCGGGATTGAGGACAAACTCACCCCGCCGCCTCCCATCAGCGGCAACGCTTACGAACAGGAAATGGCGCAGATCCCCGATACATGGGCTCAAGCCATTGATCGGTTCGAGACGTCTGTCCTTGCGGAACGTGTCTTTCCACGGACACTGATTGACAACCTTGTGATGACGAAGCGCCAAGAACTCCATTATCTGGGCGAGTTGTCGGAACAGGAAATCCTAGACCTTTATCTGGATACCGTCTGACCCATTGCCGCCTGTGAAAACCGCAGGTAGCCTGAGTTAACGCTCCTTATTTGGTGACTTATGAAGATCGGCATTCTGATCGCTGGGCATTCGCCCGAAAACCTAAGGCCGGAACACGGCGAATATGACGTGTTCTTTAAAAACCTGCTGGCTGGTCAGGGGTTTACCTTTGAAACGTGGTTTGCCGTTGATGGCGAATTGCCCGACGACGTGCATGCGGCGGACGGCTGGCTGATCTCTGGATCGCGCCACGGCGCCTATGAGGACTTGCCGTTCATTCCGCCGCTCGAAGACTTCATTCGCGCGGTCTATGCGGCGGCTGTGCCTCTGGTCGGGATTTGCTTTGGCCACCAGATCATCGCCCAAGCCCTCGGCGGTAAGGTCGAAAAGTCCGAAAAGGGCTGGATGGTTGGCCGTCAAGTCTACAACTTCGCAGGCGAGGCTGTGGCGCTTAACGCATGGCATCAGGACCAAGTGGTCGCATTGCCCAAAGATGCCAAAGTCATCGCCTATAACGACACCTGCCCCTATGCCGCGCTTGGCTATGGGCACAAAGCGTTCACCGTGCAGGCGCACCCTGAGTTCTCGAACGGTTTCCTCGGCAAATTGGCCGAAAGCCGTGGGCGGGGCGTGGTGCCTGATCCGCTGATCGATACTGCGATCGAAAACACGGAAAAGCCGACCGATAGCGCCATTCTGGCCCGTCGCATCGGCGCATTTTTTAAACAGAAAGAGCCACAGTCATGACCGACTGGACTGAAAAATTACCCGAGGCGGCTCAGGAATACCTGAAGGACCGCCGTTTAGACGAAGTTGAATGTATTATCGCCGATATGCCCGGCATTGCCCGCGGCAAGGCCGTTCCCGCGTCCAAGTTCGCGCGCCAAGAATACTTTCACCTGCCCGACAGCATCTTTTACCAAACCATCACAGGTGAGTGGGGGGATGCAGCGGGCGAGGACGGGTTTATCGAACGCGATATGATCCTGAAGCCTGACTACGACACAGCGACCGCTGCACCGTGGACGGGCGACTGGACGCTGCAGGTGATCCACGACGCCTACGACCGCAAGGGCAACCCGATCGAATATGCGCCCCGCAACGTTCTGAAGCGTGTTGTGGAGCTGTATCGCAAGCAAGGGTGGGAACCGGTTGTTGCGCCCGAGATGGAATTCTACCTCGTGGCCCGCAACCTCGACCCTGCGAAAAGCATTGAGCCTATGATGGGCCGCTCTGGTCGTCCTGCTGCTGCGCGTCAGGCCTATTCGATGACCGCCGTAGACGAATTCGGCCCTGTGATCGACGACATCTACGACTTTGCCGAAGCTCAAGGGTTCGAAATCGACGGCATCACCCAAGAAGGCGGCGCAGGTCAGCTTGAGATCAACCTCCAGCACGGCGACCCTGTGAAACTGGCTGACGAGGTGTTCTACTTCAAACGCCTGATCCGCGAAGCCGCGCTGCGCCACAACTGCTTTGCCACCTTCATGGCGAAACCCATTGCCGATGAACCCGGCAGCGCGATGCACATCCACCATTCGGTCAAAGAAATAGAAACGGGTCAGAACATCTTTTCCGGTCCGCAGGGTGGCGAAACGGACGCGTTCTATCACTTCATCGGTGGGATGCAGAAATACCTGCCGTCCGCGATTGCCGTGATGGCGCCCTATGTGAACAGCTACCGCCGTTATGTGCGCGACCACGCCGCCCCGATCAACCTTGCGTGGGGCCGCGATAACCGCACGACGGGTATCCGCGTGCCGCTCTCTGGTCCGTCCTCGCGTCGGATTGAGAACCGCTTGGCTGGGATGGACTGTAACCCATACCTTGGCATCGCGGCGTCCTTGGCCTGCGGCTATCTGGGCATGATGGAAGAACACCGCGCAGGTCCGTCGTTCAAAGGCGACGCCTATGAGGGTGACGAAGATCTGCCGCGCGTGATGGGTGACGCTCTCGACCTCTTCGAAGAGGCAACCACGCTGCACGACATCCTTGGCCCAGAATTCGCCCGCGTGTATTCCATCGTGAAACGCGCCGAATACGAAGAATTCCTACAGGTGATCAGCCCGTGGGAACGTGAACATTTGCTGTTGAACGTCTGATGAAACCAACCCGCCGCCCGACAAAGATGGAAAAACCAACTGGACCACGGTCGGCGGGGATGTTTTCGCATGGGGGGAAGGCTCAGAAATCCGCAGGACGGCTGAGCATGAAAAACAGCCCCTCCCTCAACGGCATTTCGGCCTTTCGCGAAGATAAGGTCGAGGTCGCGCAGCCCGTAAAGAAAACCCAATTCACGGTCGCCATCGAACCCAAGAGTGACGAATGAACCCGCTCTACTGCAATGACACGCGCGGTGAATTCCCGCCCTCTTGGTATGCGGCGACCACACCACTTCCTCCGCGGCGCCCATCCCTGACAGGGGATCAAAAGGCGGATGTTGTGATCGTCGGTGCGGGCTACACTGGCCTTCATGCGGCGTGGGAATTGCGCAAACGGGGGCTGTCGGTGATCGTCCTTGATGCGCATCGCGCGGGTTGGGGGGCTTCGGGTCGAAATGGCGGGCAGGTTGGCAGCGATTACAACAAAAGCCAAATCTGGCTGGGTGCGCGGATCGGCCAGCCTCTGGCCCAAGACCTGTGGAAGCTGGCGCACGAAGCCACCGACATGGTCAAAGATTTCTGCACCACCTACGCCCCAGAAGCGAATTTTCGCCACGGGATCGCGCACGGCAGCTTTGACGCCAAAGATGTCGAGATGGAGCGCCGCATCTACGACCTGATGGACAAACACTATCCGGGTCATGAAACGACGGTCCTGAACGAAAAGGCGTTCCGCCGTTTGGTCAATTCCAAACTCTACGCGGGCGGCACCATCAACCGTCGCGCGGGCCATGTGCACCCGCTCCGCTATGTCCTCGCCCTCGCCCGCGAGGCAGAGGCCGCAGGTGCCCAAATCTATGAAATGACCGAGGCAAAGCGCATTCAGCATGGCGCAAAGCCAGTCGTTCATTGCGAAAATGGAACCGTCACGGCGGATCATGTGATCCTTGCGGGCAATGGTTATATGCGTGGCCTTGATCGTGGAAACGACGCGCGCGTGATGACCGTGAATAGCTTTATCGGTGTTACCGAACCCTTGGGTGATTTGGCCGATACGGTTCTGGGCGAAGACATCGCCGCCTGCGATTCATCGAACGTGGTGAACTATTTCCGCTTGACCGAGGATCGCCGTTTGTTGTTCGGTGGCCGTGCCAACTACACGCGGCAGTTCCCCGACGATATCGGCAGCAAACTGCACAAACGCATGGGCGAAATGTTCCCGCAAATCCGCCACGTGCCCTTTACGCATACGTGGGGTGGCTCGCTCGGCATTTCGGTCAGACGTTTGCCTGTCGTGCGCCGCGTTGCGCCGAATGTCCTGTCGGTCTCTGGCTACTCTGGTCACGGCGTCGCTTTGGCGGGGCTTGCAGGGAAACTCATGGCCGAAGCGGTCGCGGGTCAGGCCGAACGCTTTGACACCTTTAGCACCATCCCCCAAGGCCCCTACCCCGCAGGCCATCTGGCCCAAGGTCCGCTTTTGACCCTCGCCATGGCATGGTTCCGTCTGCGCGACAAACTCGGCATTTAATCGCCTTTAAGGCAGACATTCGTAGAATTGTAACAATCCATGTGTTAAGGATTTCCGAAATGAGTTTTCGGGAATCCCAAAATGACCACATTGCCGCCGAATGTTTATGACGCCGAAGCAATCCCAGCCTCTGCATTGGCCGAAGTCGAACGTCTCCTGACCTCTGGCGATCTGTTCCGCTACACAAACGAGGGTTCCCCCGTTCACCTTCTGGAGCAAGAATTCGCAGCATTCCTCGGCTCTAAATACGCGCTGGCTGTGTCGTCCTGCTCTGCGGCTCTGTTCCTCTCGCTCAAGGCGCTCGGCCTGCCCCGCGACGCAAAAGTCCTGATTCCAGCTTTCACATTCGCCGCTGTGCCATCCTCGATCGTACATGCCGACTGTATTCCCGTGCTGTGTGAATGTGCCGACAACTACCGCATCGACATGAACGATTTCCGCGCCAAGCTTCCCGATGTGGATGCGGTCATCATCAGCCATATGCGCGGCCACACCTCTGACATGGACGCAATTATGGAGGCCTGTGACGCCGCAGGTATCCCCGTTGTCGAAGACGCCGCCCACAGCCTCGGCACCAAATGGCACGGCAAAAACATCGGCACCATCGGTCAGATCGGCTGTTTCAGCTTCCAGAGCTACAAAATGCTCAACTCTGGCGAAGGCGGCATTCTCGTCACCGACGACGCCGACCTGATTGCCCGCGCGGTCATCATGTCTGGTGCGTACGAGCACAACTGGAACAAAAACATGGGCCTCAAAGAGGCGTTTGAACGCTGGCAGAACCAACTGCCGCTCTACAACGTGCGCCTCAACAACCTCTCTGCCGCCATCGTTCGTGCCCAGATCCCAGAGATCAACCGCCGCATCACTGACGGTCGTCGCAACCATGACCATGTGGCAGCGCAGCTGAACGCCTCGCCTTGGATTTCAGTGCCCGACAAACTCGCCGCCGAAGACCGCGCACCGGACTCGATCCAGTTCAACCTCGTTGGCATGGGCGACAACGCTGTCAAAGCATTTGCTGCCGCCGCCGCGGAACGTGGGATCAAAGTACAAGTCTTTGGTCGTAGCCAAGACAACGCGCGTGCATTTTGGAACTGGCAGTTCTTGGGCGAAACACCCAACCTGCCACAAACCCGCGCGATGCTAATGAATGCCTGTGACGTGCGCCTCCCTGCCCGCCTGACGCTCGAAGAATGTGATGTGGTGGCTGGCGCTCTGATCGACGCAGCACAAACGGTCATGGGGCAATCGCTCGACACGGTGGCAGCGGAATAACCGCGCCACCTACTTTTGCCAATTCACCCCGCGTCCCACCGCCGCACTGGACAGGCTCGTGCCATCCGCTAAACAGTTTGTATGGCAAAACCATTCGATATTCCCGCAACCGCCGCAGCCCTGAAACAAGGCGACCGCCGTGCTCTTGCCCGCGCGATCACCCTCGTTGAGAGCGGTCGCGCCGATCACCGCGCGCTTGCGCTGGACCTCCTCGATGCGCTCGGCACGGATAGACAGGCGCTGCGGATCGGTCTGTCTGGCACCCCTGGCGTCGGGAAATCCACGTTCATCGAAGCGTTCGGCCTTGCGCTCACCAGCTCTGGCTTGCGCGTTGCCGTGCTTGCCGTTGATCCGTCCTCGGCACGGTCTGGCGGTTCGATCCTTGGCGACAAAACGCGGATGGAGCAGCTAAGCCGCGATCCCAACGCCTTTATCCGCCCTTCGCCATCGCAGGCGCAAATGGGCGGCGTGGCGCGTCGCACGCGTGAGGCTATCGCGCTTTGCGAGGCGGCGGGATTTGACGTGGTTCTGATTGAAACCGTCGGCGTCGGTCAGTCCGAGACGATGGTCGCCGAGATGTGCGATATCTTTACCCTGCTTCTGGCCCCCGCGGGTGGCGACGAACTGCAGGGTGTCAAACGCGGCATCATGGAGATTGCCGATCTGATCCTTGTGAACAAGGCGGATGGCGACCTCAAACCACAAGCAACCCGCACCTGTGCGGACTATGCGGGTGCCCTGCGCCTCCTGCGCAAACGCCCCCAAGATCCCGCCGATTTCCCCAAGGCTATGACCGTGTCCGCCTATTCGGGCGATGGCATTGCCAAGGCATGGGAAGAAATGACCACGCTCGCCAAATGGCGCCGTGATGAGGGGCATTGGGATGCACGCCGCGCAGAACAAGCGCGGTATTGGTTCCACGAAGAAGTGCGATTGCAACTCCTCGAACGGCTCCAACGCGATCCAGCCTTGGCGGCACGACTGGCGCAGGCCGAGGACCAGTTGCAGCGCGGCGAAACCACCCCGACCCAAGCCGCTGCGCGGGTCTTGGACGGGTTCACAGGTGGCTGAGGCCGACGAAGGCATCCGAATTTTCGATGGCGCCCGTTTGCGCCTGACCCATTTTGCGCGGGGCCACGACAAACTGCTCGTGTCCTTTGACAGCCGCGAAATTGGCCGTACAGGCTTTAAGCCGCCCAATATGATCAACGTCTATGATCGGCGCGGCTATGACCAAATTTCCGTCCGCACGTCGGTCAACGATTGGTTCATCAACGCGGAAACCACCGCCGCCGAGCGGGTATTAGAGGCCGTGGCGAAACCGTATCGCGATGTGGCTGCGGTCGGGTTTTCGATGGGGGCCTATGGTGCCCTCCGCTTTGCTCGCGCGATTGGCGCGACGCGGGTGCTCTCTGTTTCGCCCCAATGGTCCATCCATCCTGACGATGTGCCGTTCGACAAACGCTATCGCGCTGAGGCTGGTAACTATGACCAGAGGCTCGGTGCGCTAGAGCCCAGAGCCGTGCCGACCCTAAAGGGGATCATCGCGGTCGACCCGATGAACCGACTGGACCTGTGGCACGCAGAGCGGCTCCAGATGATCTTTCCTGCCCTTCGGATTGCACGGCTGGCGTTCGGCGGACACCCAGCGACCCAAGTCATCACGCGGGGCGGTCGGTACGGGGCCACGGTGCGGGCGCTTCTCTCTGATCCGCCTGACCCGATGGTGCTGACCAAGATGCATCGCGAATTGCGCCGCGACGTGCCATTCTACCTCGACCGACTGTCACAACGCGGCAAAGACAGGTTTCCAGAGGCCGCCGCATGGGCAAAACAGCGGTCAGCATCATTGCAGGCTTGACCGTTTCGCGGAATCGACCTATTGTCAGCGCTCATAACTGGTTCCACGAGGTGTGGGGCCAGTTGGGCTATTGCCCGTTTAACAAACTGGCCCTGGTGGCTGGAACCAATAAATAAGGATATACCCATGTCGCGTAAATGCGAACTCACTGGCAAAGGCCCGATGTCGGGCAACAACGTCAGCCACGCTAAAAACCGCACCCGTCGCCGGTTCTTGCCGAACCTTCAGGACGTCACTCTGATCTCTGACGTACTGGGCCGTTCGTTCCGCCTGCGGATTTCGTCCGCTGCGCTGCGTACTGTTGACCACCGCGGTGGTTTTGATGCGTTCCTCCTCAAGGCGAAAGACGCCGAGCTGTCGAGCGAAGCACTCAAAATCAAAAAAGAAGTCGTTAAAGCATCTGCTTAATCTGACTGACTACCGAATTCGTCAAAGCCCAGACATCACTGTCTGGGCTTTTTCGTTTCCAATCCCTGCGACGCGCTGACCCTTTTCCCGCCTGATCGGCGGTGATAATGGTTGCCCCATGGTTTGGCTCAGATCGCTCATTGCTATCGCGCTTGCCCTGCTGGTGACCGTCACCTCGCAGGAAATGGCGATATTGCGTGGGCAGACAGGCGCCGTTGGCACGACTGTGTTGTGTATTGGTGAGGTCGCTGTCGAAGTCGCCGTTGATGCGGATGGGAAACCCGTCGGTCCGCGTCATATCTGTCCAGACTGTGCCCTGAATGTGATTGTCGCGCTGGCGACACCGGATCTGCCTCAGCGGATCGTCATTGGCCGTGCTCTAACCCTTCTTCCGGTCCATGACATCCATGCAGCCGAAGCGCAGCGCTTAACACCCTCGGCCAGAGGACCGCCTGTGATCGTTTGATCCCCAACATCATACATCTACACATCACAGGACAAACCAATGTTTTTGAAATCCGTTAAACTGGCAGCGGTTGCCGCTACCCTTTTCGCAACCGCTGCTTCGGCTGAGAGCATCATCACCGTTAACGACGCCTATGCGCGGTCGTCTGGCATGTCGGCTATGGCTGGCGCTGCCTTCATGGTGATCACCAACACAGGCGACACCGATGACCAACTCATCGACGCCCGTTCAGACATTTCGGCAAAGGTCGAACTGCACACCCACATCATGGAAGACGGCATCGCTAAGATGCGTCAGGTCGAAGGTGGCTTCCCGATCCCTGCTGGCGGCGAACACGTTCTGCAACGTGGTGCTGACCACGTGATGTTCATGGGCCTCAAGGGTGCGATGGAACAAGGCGATACCGTCACCGTCACCCTCGTGTTCCGTGAAGCGGGCGAAATCACCGTCGATATCCCTGTCGACCTCGAACGTCAGCCACAGGGCGGCCAGATGAACCAAGGTCAAATGGACCACAGCAATATGGGCCACGGCAACATGAACAACTGATTGACAGCGTCAGTTGGATCAAAGAACGGCTCGCCCTCGCGGTGAGCCGTTTTTCATTGTGCAGGACATTCGGCGCGGCTAGATTTTCCGAAATCGTTTTAGGAGACGCAAGTGATCCGACTCTCAGGCCCTTGGCGCGCTGTTGCTTCAGTGTTTTTCTTTAATGGGGCCCTGTTCGGGCTTTGGGCCTCGCGTATCCCTGCTTTTGCAGACCGTTTCACGCTTTCCCCTGCCAACTTGGGCTTGCTCCTGTTGTGTTTGGCGGCGGGTGCAATTGTCGGCTTCCCGCTTGCTGGACGGACTGCGGACCTGCGCGGCGCGCGTAATGCAACGATGCTCTATGGTGCGCTCTACATCGTTGCGTTCCTCTGTCTGCCTCTCGCCCCTAACGTCTGGGTTCTCGCCCCGATCCTTGCCCTGTTCGGCATGGCTCACGGGGGGCAAGACGTTGCCATGAACGCTTGGGCGGCGGAGGTTGAGCGGCACATGGCACGTCCCGTCATGTCGAGCTTCCACGCCGCGTTTTCGCTCGGCGCGGGGATCGGTGCGGGCTCTGGGTTTATTGCGATCAACTGGGGCGCCAGCGTCGCGCTGCACTTCTGGCTCGGCGGTCTGGGGATCACCGGTTTTGTCGCACTTTTCGCTTTTATCCCGTGGAGCAGCGTCACAGGAACGGCAGAGCACGGCCCGCTCTTTGCGTTGCCCAAAGGCCCGCTGTTGATGGTGGGGATCGTCGGTCTGTCGTCGGCCATCGGCGAAGGCGCGATGGTCGATTGGTCGGCACTCATCCTGACCGCTGCGAAAGGCGTCGATCAGGCTCAAGCCGCGCTGGGGTACACGGTATTTTCGACCCTGATGGTCGCAACACGCCTCGCGGGACCGATCCTTGTCGCTCAATTAGGACCTGTGCACACTACCCGAGTTTCGGCAGCCAGCGCGATGATCGGCGGGCTACTGGTCCTCGTGGCACCGTCCCTACCCGTCGCTTTGTTCGGCTTTGCCGCTTTTGGCATCGGCTATGCGATGATCATCCCATTGGCGTTTTCGCGTGCCGCTAATGACCCCGACGTGCCCGCAGGCCGTGCCATCGCGAGCGTGGCCACCCTGACCTACGGCGGCATCCTAATCGGGCCGCCGTTGATCGGTTTCGTGGCCGAGGTCACATCACTGAACGGATCGTTGTGGTTGTTGATCGCCTTAGCGGGCGTCACGCTCTCTATGGCAGGAGCGCTCCGCCGCTAAACCCAATCAGAAGCGCGGTTTTACCTGCATCAGCTGCATGACGTTGCTCATGTCTGGACCGCTAGCGCGACCGGTGACCGCCTTACGGAGCGGCATGAACAGGCCCTTGCCCTTGCGACCGGTGGCTTCTTTCACAGCGTTGGTCCATTCAGCCCATGTGTCTGCGGTGTAGGCTGGCTCACCCAAGAGGCTGAACGCTGTCTCGATCATTTCGCGGTCTTCGTCATCAACCAAAGCAGGTGCGCCATCGCGGAACAGGGTCCACCATTCCGCCATATCGCTCATAAAGGTGATGTTCTCACGAACTACGGTCCAGAAGGTTTCGGCCAGATGCGCAGGAACGCCCAGTGCTAGAACCTCGTCCTTGACCGCATCGAAGGGTTTTGCAGCATTGATACGAGCGGTGAGCGGTTCGAGGTCGAGGACATCGAATTTGGTCGGCGCAACGCCGAATTTACCCAGCTCAAAGCCGTCGATGATCTCTTGAACCGTATCACGCAGTTCGACCGGATCAGCAGAGCCCAGACGCGCCATCAGGCTCATCACGGACATCGGCTCAATACCTTTGGCCTTGAGGTCTTTGAGCGACAGCGTGCCCAGACGCTTCGACAGAGCCTCGCCTTGCGGACCCGTGAGCAGCGAGTGGTGGGCGAACTGCGGAACCGTGCCGCCAAGCGCACGGATCATCTGGATTTGCGTTGCGGTGTTAGTCACGTGGTCAGAGCCGCGCACAACGTTGGTGATGCCCATATCGACATCATCCACAACGGACGCGAGGGTATAGAGGAACTGACCGCTTTCCTTGATCAGAACGGGGTCAGATACCGATGCCGCATCAATCGAGATATCGCCAAGGATACCATCGGTCCATTCGATGCGCTCCCAGTCGAGCTTAAAGCGCCAGTGCGACCCGCCACGCTCTTCGCGCAGACGGTCTTTGTCAGCCTCAGACAGGTCCAGCGCCGAACGGTCATAGACCGGCGGCTTGCCCATGTTCAGCTGCTTTTTACGTTTCAGGTCCAGTTCGGTCGGCGTTTCAAAGCACTCATAGAGGCGGCCCATTTCGATGAGCTGCGCCTTAGCGGCCTCGTAGCGTTCCAAACGCTTGGACTGATATTCGATGCGGTCGTAGGTGATGCCCAGCCAAGCCAGCGCATCCAAGATACCGTCCACATACTCCGGCTTTGACCGTTCCTGATCGGTGTCGTCGATCCGCAGGATAAACGTGCCGCCTTGCTGTCGGGCAATGCAGAAGTTCATCAGCGCAGCGCGCAGGTTACCAATGTGCATCCAGCCAGTGGGCGAAGGGGCGAAACGGGTTGTGGTCATGTGTATCTCCTGTTCCCCTCGCCTGTTTCATATTGGCCCGCTTTTGTCCATATCGGCTGTGGTTTCAGCCCCCGTGGTCTGGCATGAACGATGCGCAATTTTCGACCATTTGATGCATGTCAGTGGCGTGGTTGCCGACAGCACTCTATGTTAGGGCTAACGAAACGCTCTGATGGCGACCATGATGCCTGAAATTCTCACTGTCACGCTCAACCCCGCGCTGGATATCGCAACCACTGCGCCGCAGGTCACGGCGGGGCACAAACTGCGCTGCTCTGATCCGCAGATTGATCCAGGTGGTGGTGGCATCAACGTGGCCCGTGCGATTATTCAACTGGGTGGGCAGGCAACGGCGTTTGTGGCCTTGGGAGGCGATACAGGCGCGCATCTGCGTCGACTGTTGGACGCGGCTGGCATCCCCATTATTGCCCACGCCGCACCCGGCGACACACGGCAGAGCCTCGCCGTCACCGATCTGTCCATCAACAACCAGTTCCGTTTTATGCTGCCCGGCCCGAATTGGAGCGACGCGGACGTCGCATCCGCCAGCGCGGCCATCTGCGCCAATGCGCCCAAAGGTGGGTATGTAGTTTTGTCGGGGTCTGGACCATCAGGAACTACGGCCTCGCTCTATTCTCAACTCTGCGCGGACCTCGCAGGGCGCGGCGTGCAGGTTGTCGTCGACACCTCAGGCGCGGCCCTGTCGCATTTGGCCGAAGGTCACGCCATCCGCCCCCACGTGCTGCGCATGGATCAAGTCGAAGCCCAAGAGAACAGCGCCACGCCCCTCACCACCCGCACGGACACGGCTGATTTTGCGTCTGGTCTGGTGGCCAAGGGAGCCGCAGAGATTGTGATTATCGCGCGTGGGGCGGATGGCAACATCCTCTCGGACGGGACAAACCGTTGGTTCTGTCCCGCCGTCAACGTGACCGTTAAATCAAAGGTCGGCGCGGGTGACAGCTTTGTCGGTGGTTTCACATGGGCTTTGGCACAGGGCAACGATCTACAAACCGCCCTCGCCCACGGTTCTGCCGCCGCTTCTGCGGCCTGCATGACCGAAGGAACAGAGCTATGCCGCAGGGACGACTTTGCCGAGTGTTTGGCTAGAACGGAGTCCTCTCCGCTCTAGCGCCATATTGAAATCAGATCAGACCGTGTTGCGCGAACAAGGCCTTCAGGTCGCTTTCCGCACGTGCGCCGATATGGCTGATGACTTCGCTTGCCGCGACACAGCCCATACGGCCACAGGTCTCTAAGTCATAACCGTTGGTCAGGCCCCAGAGGAACGCACCCGCAAAGAGATCGCCCGCACCCGTCGCGTCAACGATCTGGGTCGGAACCGCAGGCGCATGCCAACGCTGACCGCCTGACAGGATGTGCGCACCATTATCGCTGTCTGTGCAGGCGACGATGGAGACTTCTTTCGCGGCCTGAGCCAAGGCTGCGTCGAAATCCTCGGTCTGATACATCGACAGCATTTCAGCGCGGTTGCAGAACAGCAGGTCCACGTCTTCGCGGATCATCATACGGAACGCATCGCGGTGGCGTTCAACGCAGAACGGGTCGGAGAGGGTAATCGACACCTTACCGCCGTGGCCCTTGCACGCATTGATCGCTTTCGCGAAGGCGGCGTGGCTTTCAGGTCCGTCAAAGCGGTAACCTTCGAGGTAAATCCACTCTGCATCGGCCATCATATCAACGTCGATGTCGGACGGTTCGAGGAACTCTGTCACGCCCAGATAAGTGTTCATCGACCGCTCACCATCGGGGGTTACGACGACAATGCAACGACCGGTTTCTTGGGCTGCGTCTTTGGGGGCGAGCTTGGTTTCATAGACCGCACCCTGCGCCCGCAGGTCGTGGGCGAAAATCGCGCCAAGCTGATCGTCCTTAACCTTACCGACATAGGCCGTCCGCCCACCAAGGTGCGCGATCCCCGCAATCGTATTCGCCGCAGAGCCGCCCGAGATTTCCTTGGCCGCGCCGATACGGCTGTAGAGGTCAACCGCGCGGTCCATGTCGATCAACTGCATGATGCCTTTTTCGATGCCCGCCTCGGACAGAAACGCTTCGGTCTCTTGGGTCAGCACGTCGACCATTGCATTGCCGATACCGACGACTTGAAACTTCTTCATAGGTTCTTTTCCTCAAACAGACAGAGATCGCGGATCACACAGGTCGCGCATTTCGGGTTACGGGCAAGGCATGTATACCGCCCGTGCAAAATCATCCAGTGATGAGCGTGAAGCTGGAAATCGGCGGGGATGTGATCCTCGATCGCACGCTCAACGGCGACGACATCCTTACCCACGGCCACGCCCGATCGGTTCCCGAACCGAAAGATGTGGGTATCAACAGCCTGCGCTGGATACTGCCACCACATATTCAAAACCACATTCGCCGTCTTGCGCCCGACCCCAGGGAGGCTTTCGAGCGCCGCACGGGAATTCGGGACCTCGCCGCCGTAATCATCAACAAGAATACGGCTGAGTTTGATGACGTTCTTAGCCTTATTGCGGAACAGGCCGATGGTTTTGATGTGCTCGATCAAACCCTCTTCACCAAGGTCCAACATCTTTTGCGGGGTATCCGCAATTTTGAACAATTCGGCAGTGGCGCGGTTCACGCCCTTATCGGTGGCCTGCGCAGAGAGCGCGACAGCCACGACCAGCGTATAGGCGTTGACGTGATCTAGCTCCCCTTTCGGCTCGGCCTCGGCCTGCTGAAAGCGGGTGAAAATCTCGCGGATGGTATGATAATCAAGCTGCTTAACCATAGCGTGGGTATGCCCGCCGCAATCCGATCAGGCAAGAACAGGATTGCCGCATAAACCAAAATCCAATGGGCGAAATTTTGCCCGTTATTGTTGCGTTATTGGATATCAATCGCGTTTGAGGCATATCAAAGGGCAATAGGCGCAACCTTCTGCGTCGTACAATAAAACTGGATAGACTTATGATTCTTGCTCGTTCTTCGCTCGCTGTGGCAGCTTTCGCGCTTTTCGGCACGGCTGCATGTGAAATGACCGACCCATCAAACCCGAACCGCAACACGCAGACGGGTGCGGTTGTTGGTGCTGGTATTGGTGCGCTCCTTGGTGCGTCGACTGGCGGTAACGATACCGCAGAGCGCCGCCGCAATGCGATCATTGGCGCTGCTATTGGTGGTGGCCTTGGTGCCGTAGGCGGGCGTCAGCTCGACCTTCAGGAAGCTGAACTGCGTCAGCAACTGGGTAACCAGTCCAGCATCGTGAACACGGGCAACCAGCTGATCGTCACCATGCCGCAGGATATCCTCTTTGCGACCGACAGTGCGACCCTGACAGGTGGCCTACAAAACGACCTCTACACCGTTGCACGGTCGATCAATGCCTATCCAAACACCATCGTTCAGGTTATCGGCCACACCGACAACACTGGCTCCGCTGCCTATAACCAAGACCTGTCGCTGCGCCGTGCGCAGGCTGTGACCTCGGTCCTGATCAACGCAGGTGTTCCAGCGATGCGCATCCAATCCGCAGGCCGTGGTGAGAACCAGCCTGTCGCGGACAACCTGACACCGCAGGGTCGCGCACAGAACCGTCGTGTTGAGATTATCATCATCCCGACGAACTGATCCACCATCAGAAGAGATCGAGGCCGCCCCGAAACGGGCGGCCTTTTTCGTTTCCAAAGCATTGCCGCAAAAACAAAACCCCGCCTGCAGCGCAGACGGGGTTCTATTCAGGTGATGACGGCGGGCGTTAGTGGAGCTTTGCTTCCACAGTCGCGATTGCGTCGTCGATCAGTTTGTTCGCCGAAGCTGCGGTCATCTGTTTAGCGACCACTTCTTTGGCTGCAGAGACAGCGACCATAACTGCGCGGTCCTTGACCTCTTTGACTGCAGACGCTTCAGCGCTTGCGATCTGGTCTTGGGCGGCAGCAAGACGGCGTGCAACAGAAGCTGCGATGTCTGCTTTGGCCTGAACTGCAGCGGCTTCAGCTTCTTCTTTAGCTGTTGCCACGATGCGGTCTGCTTGCTCCTGCACTTTTTTCTGCTTGCGCTCGAACGAGGCCAGCAGGGTCTGTGCTTCTTCGCGGATCGATTTGGCTTCTTCCAGGTCAGACCGGATAGATGCCGCGCGACCGTCGAGCATTTCGCCAACCTTCGACGGAACCTTCAGTTTGAGAAGGACACCAACGAAGACGAGGAACGCCAACAGAACGATGAAGTCAGTGTTGTGCAGCGACCAGAATTCAGCCGCGAACGGGTTCTTGGACGATGCCAGCGCAGGCTGAGCCATCAGGATGAATGCGGGGATCAGAAGCTTCTTCATAATCTCAGCCCTTCATCTGAGCGGCGACAGCAGCAGCGATAGCTTTGTCGTCAGCTTGGCCACCCAGCGCAGCGACCAAAGCAGCGGCAGTTTCCGTTGCTACATCGGTCACGCTGGAAAGCGCGTTATCACGAATTGCCGCGATGGCTTTTTCGCCCTCGGCAGTTTTGGCTGCGATCTCGTCGTCTGCTTTAGCCAGTTCGGCGTTCAGCTGCGATTGGATCTCTGCCTTAGTCTCATCAACGATACGAGCTGCCTCGGAACGAGCGTCAGCAAGTGCTTTGTTGTAAGCTTCTTCAGCTGCAACAGCTTTCGCTTTCAGCTCTTCAGCTGCAGCGAGATCGTTGGTGATGGTTCCCGACCGTTCTGCCAGAACCGCAGCGATGCGCGGCAGGGCAATTTTGGACAGGAGCAAATAGATCACGACGAGCGTGACCAGAAGCCAGAAAATCTGGTTGGAAAAGGTCGTAGGGTCGAGCTGGGGCATTGCTGCACCGCCAGCTTCGGCACCATGAGCCATGTCGACTGCGTGTTCCGCAGCATCAGCGACATGCTCGACCGTGTTGTGTTCGTCTGCCATCTCGTCTCTCTCCGTCGGACCCTTGGGTGTCATCGGGGGCGCGGGGTTAGTCCCGCGCCGCCCGACCGTAAGGATGCGTCAGGTGATTAGACTGCGAACATCAGCAGCAGAGCAACGAGGAACGAGAAGATCCCCAGTGCTTCTGCGAATGCCAGACCGATGAAGAGGGTAGCGGTCTGCGAAGCAGCAGCCGACGGGTTACGCAGAGCGCCCGACAGGTAGTTGGCAGCAACGTTGCCTACACCGATAGCAGCAAGGCCGGAACCGATTGCGCCAAGGCCTGCGCCGATGAACTGACCGAGTTGTGCGATATTGCCTTCCATGATTGTATCTCCTTACGATGGAATTGGCTGGATAGGAATTCAGTCCTGCGTCTCTTAGTGCGCTGGGTGCAGCGCATCTTTGAGGTAGATGCAGGTCAGAATGGTGAACACGTAAGCCTGAATACCGGCTACGAGAACTTCGAGACCGTAGACTGCTGCGATAGCCACAACAGACACAGGAGCCACAGCAGCGATCGCAGCAAAGCCTGCGAACACTTTGATCATCGCGTGGCCTGCAGTGATGTTACCTGCAAGACGGATGGAGTGGCTAACGGGACGGACGAAATAAGAGATAACCTCGATGATCGCGATGATCGGGCGCAGCGCGAGCGGTGCGTCTTTCAGCCAGAACATGCCGAGGAAGCCGATGCCGTTCTTCACGAAACCAATCATGGTTACGATGATGAACACGCCGAAGCCGAGAACAGCAGTTACTGCGATGTGCGAGGTGGGCGAGAACGACAGCGGCAGAAGGCCGAGGAAGTTCGCAAAGAAGATGAAGCAGAAGAGCGAGAAGATGTACGGGAAGTACTTCACACCGTCGTGGCCGGTGATGTCTTCAACCATCTTGTAAACGAAGCCGTAGAACAGCTCTGCGATCGACTGACCGCGCGACGGCACGATTGCGCGACCGCGGCTACCGATGACGAACATCGCAACAATCGCCAGAACAGCGAGGGCCATCCACAACGTTGCGTTGGTGATGGTGTACCAGTGAACGGGGCCATCCCCGAACAGCGGAGTTACCTTGAACTGGTCCAGCGGGTGGAAAACAAGGCCTGTGCCTTCGCCATGCGCTTCAGTCGCCACGTCAGTGATCCCCATCTTTGCTGGAAGGTTGCTCCAGCAGTTTCCTCTGTAGTTCCTGAGCAGAGCCGATCACGGTTTTAACACCGGCCGCAAAGCCCAGAAAAATGAATATCACCAGAAACACAGGCATGGTGCCAAAGGCGTAATCTAACCCGTATCCGATGACGAAGCCGATCAGAAGACCAGCTACAAGCTCGGTGACCATCCGCCACGCATGCTGCGCTTGAGAGTAGTCTTTCTTCATGTGGTTCACTTCGGGCGCTTTGGCTTTCACCTCTTTGATCCGGCTTTCTAGCGCCTTTAGGCGGTCAAGATCGTTCGGATCAGTCACACGAAAATCCCCTCAGAAGGTTGGGGACTAGCTATGGCCTTAGGACCAATGAGTCAATAAGCCGTGATGTGACAAATCGTTCGACGTAATGCATTGTTAATTAACGAAAAAACTTTCACCGCTTCCCCGCCAACGATTCCGCCCACAGCCCATTTAACCCCGAAACCACCCATTCTTTATATTCAACCAATCGGTTGACCTTTGTTATGAAGGCGGCTTAATCGGCGGATATGGCAGCTACACTTGATACCGTCTTTATGGCCTTGGCCGACCCCACCCGCCGCGCGATCCTGTCGATGCTGCTGGAGGATGATATGGCAGTAACCGATGTGGCCGAACCATTCGCCGTGTCGCTTGCCGCGATTTCAAAGCATCTTGCCGTTCTGGCTGACGCTGGACTGATCTCTCAGGAGAAACGCGGACGGGTGAAATGGTGCAAACTGGAACCCGACGCCCTGCGTGAAGCAAGCGTTTGGATGCAAGGCTTTGGTCAGATGGATGGCGTTGATCTCGATGCGTTCGAACAATTCCTCGCCTCTGAGGGCGTCATTCTCGCAGAAGAAGAAGCAGAGCGATAAGCGTCATTGCCACGCCAACCAGCACGATCCCTGGCGGGACGTAGGCATGCCGGATGTATTCCCACGCTATCACCCATGTCGGCACAAGGTATGTGTAGGCCATGACCTTGGACGAAGGCAGGCGTTGGGTCGCGAAGAGCAGCAGCAGCGATGACACCGAGGTCGCAAAGACCGCGATATAAAGGATCGTGATCCAAACGAGGTTCGGAAGGTTTACCCAATCCGTCACCAACAGATCACGCCAACCATACCCCGTGATCCAGATCGCCGCCGCGACCAATGTGCCGAAGGTGTAGGGAATGACATGCGTGCCGCGATTGAGCCTCCGCGCGAGCGGCGTATAGATCGCATGCGCCGCGCAGCCCCAGAAATAGAGCGCCTCACCGCTACCGACCTCGAACGCAAGGAATGCACTGAGGTCGCCACGGAAGATCACCCAGACCGCACCCGCACCGCCAATGGCGAGGGCCAGCGCGATGCGAGGGGACATGACTTGTCGCAGCAGGAAATACCCAAAGCCGCCCGCCATGACAGGCGTCAGCGTGAACACCACCGATAGGTTCACAGGCGACGTGGATTTGAGCGCCATGAACATCAGGACAAAGTAGCAGGCATAAAGCCCGCCCAAAATCGCGTAACGCCACGGGGCTTTGAACGTCTGGCGACTTCCCTTCCCTGTCAGCTTCATCACGATACCGAGGATGGCGACGGCGACCCAGAACCGAACGGTGTTCAGCGCGACAGGCGAAATGTCATTGGCAACGGAGGCGCCGAGCGAAAAGCTCCCCGCCACTGAGGCAGAGAACACCAACATCGCCAAATGTCCCGCTAGATGGGGGCGGATCAATCGACCCACGACTTTGCCTCTTCCTTGAGGAACTTGAGGAAGGTCTGCACCTTTGGCGTCCGATGCAGATCAACGTGCGTGACCAGCCAGAGGCTGGTTGACCATTCTTCGCGCGGCGGCATGACCTGCTGGACACCTGGCATCAAGCCAAATTCGTAGGACGGAAGGAACCCGATCCCTGCCCCCGCCGCGATGGCGTCCCGCATCGAGCGGTTGTCCATCGTGCGATAAACGATTTGCGACGACGGCACGTTCGCAAGAAGCCAACGGTGGAACGGCGCACGGCTGTCAGAGTCGTCATGGCTAACGAACTCGTGCTTTGCGAGGTCCGCGTCGTTCTCTGGCATCCCCATGCGGTCGATGTAGCTTTGGGCCGCGACCATCGCGACGGTCTGTTTGATAAAGGGCTGGACCACGTTGTCAGGCTGGTCAGGCGCGGCACCGGCACGGATCGCGACATGCGCCTCACCATATTCGAGACGGAACAGACGGTCGCCTGTGAGGTAGCGGATCTTTACCTCTGGGTTCTGCTTCTGGAATTTCACCATCACAGGCGTGAGCATCGTCGAGAACGACGCGAGCGACGTCACCGTCAGATCGCCCGTCACACCATCCCCGTGCCCCTTTAACCGCGCACCTAGCTGATTAAACTGATCGTCCGCTGCCTTTGCGACCTTTAACAGGTCCTGCCCTGCCTCAGTGGGTGTGTAGCCCCGAGCGTGTCTCTGGAACAATTTCACGCCCAGACGCCCTTCGAGAGCGTCGATGTGACGGATCACTGTTGCGTGGTGAACACCCAACACTTCGGCCGCGCCGCTGACTGTGCCCAAACGCGCCACCTGATAGGCCGTGCGCACCTCATCCCAATGATCCATCGTGGAAATCCTTAAATCGACCACGTCAATCTAGCCACTGAACCGAAAGGCGCAAGGGCAAGGCGTGCTTGACTCACTGGTTCCACGCGCGTAAACGCAGGCCAAATTTCCCGGAAGCCGAGTCTTCCGGTCCCTTCCCTATTCGGGGGGATCGCCGTCCATCAGCGCGTTGCGCCCATGGGCGCGATTGTGGTTTGAGCGGTCGATGCCTATGTAGCGACCAGATGTTTAACGGGTCGCTGGAGGGCCATGGCATGTTTGAAAATCTATCCGAACGCCTTGGCGGAGTGTTTGACCGTCTGACGAAACAGGGTGCCCTGTCCGCAGACGATGTTAAAACCGCGCTTCGTGAAGTGCGCGTTGCACTCCTCGAGGCTGACGTTTCCCTGCCCGTTGTTCGCAGCTTTGTTAAAGCGGTCGAGGCAAAGGCCACTGGCTCTGCGGTAACAAAATCGATCACTCCGGGTCAGCAGGTCGTAAAGATCGTACATGACGAACTGATCGCGGTTCTGTCGGGTGGCGAAGAAGCCGACCGCCTGAAGATCGACAACCCGCCTGCCCCGATCCTGATGGTCGGTCTGCAGGGTTCGGGTAAAACCACCACCACCGCGAAACTCGCAAAGCGTTTGAAAGAACGCGAAGGCAAGCGCATCCTGATGGCCTCGCTCGACGTCAACCGTCCTGCGGCTATGGAACAGCTTCAAATCCTCGGCCAGCAGATCGGTGTAGACACACTCCCGATCGTCAAAGGCGAAGATCCCGTCACCATCGCAAAGCGCGCCAAAACACAGGCGAGCCTCGGTGGCTATGACGTCTATATGCTCGACACCGCAGGCCGACTGCACATCGATGAAGAACTGATCCAGCAGGCTGCTGACGTTCGTGATGCCGTGAACCCGCGCGAAACGCTCTTGGTCGTCGACGGCCTGACGGGTCAGGACGCGGTGAACGTTGCAACCGAGTTTGACGCTAAGATCGGCGTCACTGGCGTTGTCCTCACCCGTATGGACGGTGACGGTCGCGGCGGTGCTGCGCTGTCGATGCGCGCCATCACGGGTAAGCCCATCCGCTTTGTCGGTCTGGGCGAAAAGATGGACGCCATTGAGACCTTCGAGGCGGAACGCGTTGCTGGCCGTATCCTCGGCATGGGTGACATCGTTGCACTGGTCGAAAAGGCTCAAGCAACGCTCGAGGTCGAACAAGCCGAACGTATGATGAAGCGCTTCCAGAAGGGCCGCTTCAACATGAACGACCTGAAGATGCAGCTGGACCAGATGCTCAAGATGGGCGGTATGGAAAGCCTGATGGGTATGATGCCCGGCATGGCGAAACACGCTGGCAAGATCAAAGAAGCTGGTTTCGACGACATCATGCTGCGCCGCCAGATCGCGCTGATCAACTCTATGACCAAACTCGAACGCGCTAACCCTGATGTGATGCAAGCCAGCCGTAAAAAGCGGGTTGCTGCGGGTGCTGGCCTCGAGGTGTCGGAACTGAACAAGCTGCTCAAGCAGCAGAAGCAGATGGCCGACGTCATGAAGAAGATGGGCAAAATGGGCAAAGGCGGCGCTCTCAAAGCAGCCGTTAAGCAGATGTTCGGCAAAGGCGGTATGCCTGACATGCCGAACATGGACGACCCCAAAGCCATGGAACAAGCAGCCAAGGCACTGGGAAGCCAGTTGCCGGGTGGCAAACTTCCGGGTCTTGGTGGCCTTGGTGGCCTCGGCGGTTTGCCGGGTGGCCTATCGGGTCTGGGCATGGGGAAAAAGAAGTAAGCCATGCAAACGCTCGAAACCCAACGTCTTATCCTGCGCGAGCCGAAGGCTTCGGACATGGAGGCCGCATGCGCCTTTTTTATGTCTGACCGCGCAGCAGGCGTGGGTGGACCGCATGATCTGGGCAAGGCATGGCGTGCTTTCGCGGCTGAGATTGGCCATTGGCAAATCCACGGATACGGCATGTGGATCGTAACCCGTAAGGGCGACGACACACCGCTGGGCATGATCGGACCGTGGTTCCCTGCCGATTGGCCAGAAACTGAAATTGGCTGGACCGTTTGGGACCCGTCGATCGAAGGCACAGGCATCGCCACTGAGGCCGCTCGCGCAGCGATTCATCACGCGTGGAACGTTCTGAAGTGGGACACCATCGTTAGCTACGTCGGCATCGGCAACACCCGCTCCGCGAACCTCGCGGAAAAGCTGGGCGCTGTGCTGGATGAAACCGCACCACAGCCGAAACCCGATCAACCGTGCTGGGTCTATCGCCACCCGAAACCGGAGGCTGTTCAATGACACGTGCATGGGAAAACGCCCCTGAAGGCCAAGCAGCCGTTGCAACCGACCGTATTCGCGGCGCCCTGCCCCGTATCATCCTTGATCGTGTGACCCTGCGCGCGCCGCGCATCACCGATTTTGAGGACTACGCGAAAATCGTCTGCACCGAGCGCGGCAAATTTGTTGACGGCCCAATGGACCGCGACCAAGCATGGCTCGATTTCAACCAGCTGATCGCGGGTTGGGTTCTGCGTGGCGCTGGCCTCTGGACCGTAGAGCGTAACAGCGATTTCGTGACCTTGGGCTTTGTGATGCTCGACCATGAATTCGGCGATCCCGAGCCCGAAGTTGGTTTCCTCTTCCTCGAAGAATACGAGGGCCAAGGTTACGCCTATGAAGCCGCCCGCTCTGCCCGCAACAACGCGTTTAACGCGCTGAGCTGGCCGACACTGGTAAGCTACATCCACCCCGACAACACCCGTGCGATCCGTCTGGCTGAAAAGCTGGGCGCGGTGCGTGACGAGACCGCTGATTTCGGCGGCTGCATCACCTACCGCTATTCGCCCGATATTCCAGCGTAAGAGGACAGAATGACCGACGCCGTTCAAAAAGCAGCAGCGATCCTCAAAGGCCACCGCGAGTCCATCGACCGTTTGGACGCGATCCTCGTCTTTACGCTGGCCGAACGCTTTAAGCACACCCAAGCCGTTGGGAAGCTGAAAGCGGAAAACGAACTTCCTCCGTCTGATCCCGTGCGCGAAGAGGCACAGATCAAGCGGTTGACCGACCTTGCGGAACAGGCCGATCTGGATCCTGAGTTCGCCAAGAAATTCCTGAATTTCGTTATTCAGGAAGTGATTCAACACCACAAACAACACCAATCCTGACGGCCCGCCCGTCACCACGCCATTCAAGGAGATCAACCCATGGCTATGAAAATCCGTCTCGCTCGCGGTGGTTCGAAAAAACGCCCTCACTACGCAATCGTTGCTGCAGACTCGCGCATGCCGCGTGACGGTCGCTTCAAAGAGAAACTGGGCACCTACAACCCGCTTCTCGCAAAAGACAGCGAAGACCGCGTAAAACTGAACGTAGAGCGCGTTCAGTTCTGGCTCGCTCAGGGCGCTCAGCCGACCGACCGTGTTGCACGTTTCCTCGAAGCTGCTGGCCTCGTTGCGAAAAAAGTCCGCAACAACCCGAACAAAGCTGTTCCGGGTAAAGCTGCTCAAGAGCGCGCTGCTGCTAAGGCTGCAAAAGCTGCCGAAGCTGCTGCACCGGCAGAAGAAGCCGCTGAAGAATAATAAACGTTCTGCTCGGCCTTTCGGGGCCGAGCAGTCCCCCTTGTCTTTGGGGCTATTTTGTCTGACCTTGCCAGCATAACGACGGGCAATGCCGCACAAAGGAGCCATCGCGCATGACTGGGTTCTCACCCAACTTTCAAAGTGACCTCTGGTCACTGATCCGCATGCGCCGCGATGTCCGTCGGTTCAAACCTGACGCCATTGATCCCGAAATCGTCGACCGTTGCCTGCGTAGTTTTTCGCTCGCCCCGTCTGTTGGTTTGTCCGAACCGTGGCGGATCGTGATGGTGAACAGCGCAGAAGGTCGCGCCGCCGCGCGTGAGAATTTCCTTGAGGCGAATGCCGATGCGCTGGCGGGTTACAGTGGCGACGATGCGAGAATTTATTCGGGGCTAAAGCTGTCTGGCATGGATTTGTCCCCCGTTCAGATGTCCGTTTGGTGTGACGCTGGCACGACCAAGGGCAAGGGCCTCGGCGCAGGCACTATGCCCGAAATGAAGGCCTACTCCTGCGTTTCCGCCGTCATGCAGTTCTGGCTCATGCTCAAGGCGCATGGGGTCGGCATGGGATGGGTGTCCATCCTCGATCCTGACCGTTTGGCACGCGACCTTGATGTTCCGGACGGCTGGAAATTGATCGGCTACTTCTGTATCGGCTATCCCGAAGAAGAACATGAAACTCCAGAACTCGAGCGCGCTGGTTGGGAACAACGGCAAGCTCTCCCTGATATGCTGGTAAGGTAAGAGGATCGACATGCCCGAAGATCGCGTTGTCGTAGGTTCTATCGCAGGTGCCTTTGGTGTCCGTGGCGAAGTGCGCCTGAAGTCGTATTGCTCTGACCCCGAAGCCATCGCCGACTACACGCCTCTTTATACAAAGGACGGTCGTAGCTTCCCTGTTGTTGTCCTGACGGGCATCACCAACAACGGCCTCACAGCACATATGGACGGGATCGTCACCAAAGAGGACGCAGATGCGCTCAAGGGCACTGAACTCTTCGCATCGCGCGATGTCATGCCCGACCTTCCTGATGACGAATACTATTACAACGACCTGATCGGCCTTTCGGTCTTTGATACGGGCGGCAATAACCTTGGCACTGTAAAAACGGTCGTGAACCATGGCGCAACGGACCTCTTGGAAGTGACCAAGATGGGCTACCGCGACACCGTGCTGTTGCCGTTTACCAAAGCCGCGGTGCCCACCGTCGACATCGCCGCGGGCCGTATCGTCGCTGACCCACCCGAAGGGCTCTTCCCCGATGCCTAAACGTCGGATTTTGCTGCACCCGGGCTTTCACAAGACTGGCACCAGCTCTATCCAGCATTTCTTTTGGACCAACCGCGAAAAGCTGGCGCCGCATGTGCATCTGTTCATGCTCCGCCACCTCAAGCCCGTCACCCAACTGACCCACAGCTATTCGCGCAGCGGCAATCCTCTGACTCTGATCGATCTGGCGGATCGCCTTGATGAGGTCTTTGCTGACACGCCCGACGACAGCCGCGATATCCTGATTTCCTGCGAGGCGCTCTGCGGCCACCTCCCCGGTTGGCCCAAGGTGCAAACCTATCAGGCCGCGCCCGTTATCCTGACCTATGTCACAGGCTACTTGCGTGATCTTTTTAGCGCCGAGGTCGAGATCGTCGTGACCACACGCGATCCCGAACCGTGGCTCTACTCTGCCTATCGTCACCACCTCAAAGGCCAGCGCCTGACGCTCGACCCCGATGCCTTTGCCGCGAAATATGCCAAGGCCGCCGACTTTACCCCGATCATTTCGGCCATCGCGACCCAATGCGGCCCGACGCAAACGCTGCCGTTGGAAACCTCAGCGCTCCATCCGTTCGGCCCCGGTGGTGCGCTCCTCGACCTGTTCGGCATCCCAACCGACGGCTTTACCCCCGTGGGCAAAGGCAACGAAGGGCCGTCGAATACCCTGTGGCGCGAGTTCCTGACGCTCAACCGCTCTGACCTCACCGACACCGCGCTGGTCGATGCCAAAGACGCGCTCGCCAAACAGTCGAACTTGGGCGGGTGGCGCACGGGGGACGTTCCCAAACCCAGCCAATTGCCCTAAGACAGCCGCATGACTGATACACCCGATACCCCCCGCAGCATTGGCCGCAAGGTGATGCGCCCGACCCTGAAACCGACCGACCTGCTGACCGAACAGCCGGAGTGGGTGGGGACGTGGACCGCGCAGATCATCACGCTGATGCCCGATGCTTTTCCGGGGGTGCTCGGCGATAGCCTGACGGGCAAGGCGCTGCGGGAAAACCTCTGGGCGCTACGGACGATCAACCTGCGTGACTACGGGATCGGCAAACACAAGAACGTCGACGACACCCCTGCGGGCGGTGGCGCGGGAATGGTGATCCGCGCCGATGTCCTCGACCCCGCGATCCAAGAAGCGGGCCGCAATGCCCGTGGCCGCATGCCTCTTGTCTACCTCTCCCCGCGTGGGAAGCGGTTCGATCAGGCGATGGCGCGGGAGTGGGCGTCCTACGACGGGATCACCATGATCTGTGGCCGTTTTGAGGGCATCGACCAGCGCGTGATCGACGCCTACAACATCCAAGAAGTCTCGCTCGGCGATTTCGTCCTAACGGGCGGTGAACTCGCCGCTCAAGCCATGCTCGACGCCACTGTGCGCCTGCTGCCGGGTGTGCTGGGGAACGCCGAAAGCGTGGTGGACGAAAGCCACTCCAACGGGCTCTTGGAACACCCCCAATACACCCGCCCCGCCGAATGGCGCGGCCGCGAAATCCCCGAAGTCCTCATGTCCGGCCACCACGCGAATATCGAAGCATGGCGAAAGGAACAGGCCGAGGAGCTTACGAAGGAACGTCGGCCTGATATGTGGGAGAGGTATCGGGGGGGGCTACTCAATTTAGGCGCCACATCTTAGGGTTGACTCTACACCTATGGTTTCCCCAGGATTTATGAGGATGATTTATTGAGTCAGGATGATGAACCGGACTGGAAAGTAGAACTCCAAAAACACGATGAAGCTTTAGAAACACAACAGAATGCAGAAGCGACACCAAGTTTCTCTATCCCCGAATTTAAAAAACGGATGAGACAAGGCGAGGACTGGCACAAGTTAGTTCAAGCAAAAATCTACTTGGAATTTGTTGCTTTAAAATTCTTAGAACAAGAGCTGGCAAACCCAAACGAAATTCGACTAAGTAGAATGAGTTTCAGCTCACGGTTAGACTTAATTTCTGCGCTAGGCCTCGCGCCTAAGAATTTTATTGACGCTGTGCGGTTGGTCTCAAAAAAGCGCAACAACGTTGCGCATGATTTAGAGTTTGAACTGACCGAACAAGATGCCAACGAAATAGCAAGCCAGCTGCCTAAAGAGCTAAAGAAGATAGCTCGCGAGGTAGAATTCATTACGGATCAAGGCCCAATTGAGATAAGTCAATCACTCTCAATTATCGTTGTAATGTTTGAGCAATACCGACAAACTCGTATGCGGTATCTAGTTTGGATCAAACACAAAAAGCATCGTGAGCGGTTACTACAAAAGATGATCAAGCAAGTGATAGCAGAGATTTCGACATAGAAGCGTTGTTTCTGGCAAACTCAATCCTTGCCCAACACCCCCCAATCCCCTATACGCGCCCTGTCTAGGGGTCCGTGCGATTCCGTAGGCCCGTGTTGCTATTGCTTTGGCGCGTTTTCTTCGGCAGCCACCACGGCTCGCAGCATCGGTGAATAAGTAAAGTCGACCTGAACTCTGGCGGGCGCTACGGCGGACCCGAAAGAAGACCAAGAGCTCTGAGGACGCATTAACTTTGTGGGACCACCACAAGCATCATAGGAGAAGGTCAGATGGATCTGATCGCACAGCTCGAGGCGGAACAAATCGCCTCCCTCGGGAAAACCATTCCCGATTTCAAAGCCGGCGACACCGTTCGCGTAGGCTACAAAGTGACCGAAGGCACCCGCACCCGTGTTCAGATGTACGAAGGCATCTGCATCAGCCGTAAAAACGGCAAGGGCATCGCTGGCTCGTTCACCGTTCGCAAAATTTCCTTCGGCGAAGGCGTAGAGCGCGTATTCCCGCTCTTCTCGACCAACATCGACTCGATCGAAGTTGTACGTCGCGGTAAAGTCCGTCGCTCGAAACTGTACTACCTGCGCGCACGTCGTGGTAAATCCGCACGTATCGCAGAAGTCACCAACTACAAACCGCTCAACAGCGGCGCTGACGCGTAAGGAGACGGATAATGAAAAAAGACATCCATCCCGACTACCACTTCATCGAAGTGAAAATGACCGACGGCACCGTTATCACCATGCGCTCCACTTGGGGCAAAGAGGGCGACACGATGGCACTCGACATCGACCCGACCGTGCACCCTGCATGGACTGGCGGTACTTCGCGTCTGCTCGACCAAGGTGGTCGCGTATCGAAGTTCAAAAACAAATACGCAGGTCTGGGCTTCTAATCCCAAACCCACGGTTTACGGAAACGCCGCGCATTTTGCGCGGCGTTTTTGTTTGGGCGATCGGGTGGCCAGTTAGTGAAACGAAAAACGCGGACCCGAGGGCCCGCGTTTGTCATTTTATCCTGCGGCGCGATTGCCTTGGGGTTTGCGGCGACGCTGGCCGCCCCCTGCTGGCTTAGCAAACGACGGACGGTCACCTGCGGGTTTGCCGAATGCGGGACGATCCCCTTTGGGTTTGCCAGCACCACCGCTGCCTTTGTTGCCAAAGCGACGCGGACCACCACGGCCATTGCCAGCGGGTTTGCGTTTCGGCTCGTTGCCGAGGACTTCCCACGGACGGCCAGAGGCGACAGGGATCGTCGTTTTGAGCGTCTTTTCAATGTCGCGCAGATCCGACATTTCGTCAGGTGCACAGAACGCAACGGCGCAACCGTCCGCACCTGCGCGCGCGGTACGGCCAATACGGTGGACGTATTGATCAGGCACGTTCGGCAGCTCGTAGTTATACACGTGACGCACGCCCGGAATGTCGATGCCACGGGCCGCAACGTCGGTTGCCACGAGAACGCGCACCTTGCCCTCTTTGAAGTCTTTGATTGCGCGGTCGCGTTGTCCTTGGGATTTGTTCCCGTGGATCGCAGCAACGGCAAAGCCCTTGTTTTCGAGAACGCGCGACAGTTTCTCCATCCCGTGCTTGGTACGGCCAAACACCAGTGCCAGTTCGTCACGGTGTCCGTCGAGCAATTCAACCAAAAGGTCCGTCTTTGCAGCCTTCGCAACAAAGTGGATGCATTGTTCGATTTTCTCAGCCGCCTGACCCGGAGGGTTCACTTGAACGCGGATCGGGTTGGACAAGTAGCTTTCGGCCAATTCAGCCATCTGTTTCGGCATGGTCGCCGAGAACAGCATGGTCTGACGCTCTTTGGGGATCAGCGTCGCGATTTTGCGCAGCGCGTGAATGAAGCCGAGGTCGAGCATCTGGTCAGCCTCGTCCAACACGAGGAACTGCGTCTCATCAAGGCGCACAGCACCACGGTCGATCAAGTCGAGCAACCGACCGGGGGTCGCGACGAGGATCGAGGTACCTTTTTCCAAACGGCGGCTTTGGCCCGTGATGCCTGCGCCACCGACGACCAGAACGGTTTTGAGGTGCGAGCCAGAAGAAAACGCAGACAAGCTATCCGCAATCTGTTTCGCAAGCTCACGGGTCGGCGCGAGGATCAGCGCACGCGTGGTTTTCGGCGAAGGCTTTTCACCGTTTTTCATCAGCGCATCGAGCATCGGCAGACCGAAAGCAGCGGTTTTACCTGTGCCCGTTTGCGCAAGGCCCATAACGTCGCGACCGTTCATCGCGTGCGGGATCGCCTGCGCTTGGATCGGGGTCGGGTCAGTGATGCCAAGCTCGGCAAGTTTAGTCACAAGGCGGGGGGCGAGCCCCAGCATATCGAAGTCCATAAAAATCCTGTTCCGCGCAGCCCAACGGGCAACGCATTGGTCCGGCCCAGCGCCGGAAACTGCAAGAGTTGCGCGGATCGCTCGCCGTTCGACCGGATGTCGAACTGCCGGATCTACGCGGCCCCTTGCGTGAAAGTGGGAACCTGTAGGTTGATGACGTCTTGCGCACATCTCAGCGCACGTCTCACGCGGACGGGACGGTCATCAGTGGCGGCATATGGACCCTTAGCCGTTATACGTCAAGGATTAAGTAATTGCGGCATCACAGGCGGCACATCTTTTCCTTGGCGGTTTCGCGCCATATAGTGCGACCAACGAACAGCACTGGGGATCGGGCGTGGCGCATATTATCGTCGTCGGTAACGAAAAAGGTGGCGCGGGCAAATCGACCGTGTCGATGCATGTGGCAACGGCTTTGGCGCGGATGGGACACCGGATTGGTGTGCTCGACCTCGATATGCGGCAGAAGTCGCTGGCGCGGTATCTGGATAACCGTAAGGCATATTCGGACGCCGAAGGTCTGAACCTCGCCATTCCTGTGTACCGCGACCTTCCTGAGGTGGATCAGGCCGACCTGCAGCCCGGTGAAAACGCATTTGACCATCGTCTGTCCGCAGCCGTGGCCGCGCTGGAACCCGAAAGCGATTTCATCCTTATCGACTGCCCCGGTTCGCACACCCGCCTGAGCCAAGTGGCACATTCGCTCGCTGATACGTTGATCACACCGCTGAACGACAGCTTTGTTGATTTCGACCTTCTCGCCCATATCGACAGCGATGGTGAGAACATCACTGGCCCTTCCGTCTATTCCGAAATGGTATGGAGCGCGCGTCAGTTGCGTGCTCAGGCAGGCCTCCAGCCGATTGACTGGGTCGTGGTGCGGAACCGTTTGGGCGCACAGGCGATGGTCAACAAACAAAAGATGGAATCCGCGCTGAACAAACTGTCACGTCGGATTGGGTTCCGTGTCGCCCCTGGGTTCAACGAGCGCGTTATCTTCCGCGAATTGTTCCCGCGTGGCCTGACGCTCCTCGACCTTAAGGATGTTGGCGTCACGCAGTTGAACATCTCGAACCTCGCGGCCCGTCAGGAATTGCGCGACCTGATCAAGGCACTGAACCTGCCGGGTGTTACTGCGGACTTCTGATCACTGCCTGATCACGTATCCACGTCTCTGCATGGTCACTTTGCAGAGACGTACCCTATTCGACCATAAGTCTATGAATTCACGCGGGCTCTCCTTTGACGTGGCCTGCAAACTCGCTAAGCTATCCCAAAGAGGAGCCTCGCGTGATCGACACCCATGACCTGAGCGGTGGACAAACGCCCGTGTCCGATGAGGCATGGGTCGATGTGCTGCGGGCCGTCGATAAAACCTACGCAGAGCTGGTCAGTTACCAGAGCGAGCTAGAGGTTCGGAACGCCGAACTTGATGAAATGCGCGGCTTTATGGCCTCGGTTTTTGCCTCGGTGTCGGACGTTTTGATCGTTGTCGATCGGGACGGGTTGATCGAACAGGCGGCGGGGTCGTTCCAAATGCTCTTGGGCCTTGACCCTGCCAGTGTGCGGGGCCGCCCCTTGGCTGATCTCACGTCAGATGCCGCACTGCATGAGGCCGTGCAAAAGGTCGTGCAAAACCGAAAATCCGTTCGGTTTGAGGCTGAACTGCCCACCTCTGCCGGTCCGACCCCTATTGATCTGTCGATCACCCCTCGCATTGGGGAACGCGGCAAAAGCCTTGGCGCGGTGCTGATCGGGCGCCCTGTGGGCGAACTGCGTCAGGCCTATTCCGAACTCGCCGAAAGCCACCGTGCATTGCAAGAGGCCCAAGCCCACCTCGTTCGCAACGAAAAGCTGGCGTCGCTGGGTCGGTTGCTCGCAGGCGTTGCGCACGAACTCAACAACCCGATTTCGTTCATCTACGCCAACACCCATGCCTTAGAAAAATACGTGGCGCGGTTTGTGACCTATTTCGAACAGGTGCAGGCGGGGGCATCGCGGGCAGAGCTAATTGAGTTGCGCAAGGAACTGCGGCTCGACCGCGAACTGGCGAATATGCGTACCGCGATTGACGGAGCGCGGGACGGGTCCGAACGGGTCCGCGACATTGTTGAGGATCTACGCAGGCTATCCGCAGATGGCACGGGCGAATTTGCCAATTTCGATTTGGTTGAAACAACACGCGTGGCAACCCATTGGGTCGTGCGCGGGATGAAAACCCCTGCACCGATTGTCACCAATGCGCCCCTGACCCTCTCGGCGAACGGGCGCGTCGGTCACGTTCAGCAGGTCATAATGAACCTCGTTCAAAATGCGCTCGATGCGGTTGAAGGCACAAAGGACCCGCAGATCCAGATCACCTTGGGCCAAGACGGCGATCACGTCTTTGTTCAGGTCGCGGACAATGGTCCTGGGATCGGTCCCGACATCGCAGGGTCCATCTTTGACCCGTTCTTCACCACCAAACCCGTGGGCAAAGGAACAGGCCTCGGCCTGTCGATCTCTCACAAGATCGCAGAGGAACACGGGGGGCAGTTGCAACTCTGTCCATCTGAACGCGGTGCCTGTTTCCGACTGTCACTGAAACGAGGTGGGGAATGAACGTTCTCTGGCTTCAGGCGTCGGGCTGCGGTGGCTGCACGATGTCGCTCCTCTGCGCTGAAAACCCGAATGTGTTCGATCTATTGGGTGGCGCGGGCATCAGCTTTATCTGGCACCCTGCCCTCTCTGTCGCCTCTGGCGACGAGGTGCGCCGCCTCTTGGCGCAGGTTGGAGCGGAGGAGATCCCGCTCGATATCCTCTGCATTGAGGGCGCCATCGCACGTGGTCCGCGCAACACAGGGCGGTATCAAATGCTATCGGGCACAGGCCGTAGCATGATGGACTGGGTCCAATCGCTCGCCCCTCTCGCGCGGCATGTGATCGCCGTGGGTAGCTGTGCGGCCTTTGGTGGCGTGACGACTGCAGGCGGGAACCCGTCGGATGCGGTCGGGTTGCAGTTCGATGGCACGCATGCGGGCGGCATCCTTCCGTCGGGCTTTGTCGGCAAAGGTGGCCTGCCCGTGATCAATATCTCAGGCTGCCCTATGCATCCGGACTGGGTGACTGAGACGTTGTTGATGCTGGCCGATGACGCGCTCACGCCTGCTGATCTAGACAGCTATGCGCGGCCAAGGTTCTTTGCCGATCACCTTGTCCACCATGGCTGCACAAAGAACGAATTCTACGAATACAAAGCCTCGGCCAAGGAACTCAGCCAGATCGGCTGCATGATGGAGCATTTGGGCTGCATTGGCACCCAAGCCGTCGGTGACTGCAACATCCGTCCGTGGAACGGAGCTGGATCGTGCACGCGCGGGGGCTATCCCTGCATCGCCTGCACCGCGCCCGAATTCGAAGAACCCCGCCACAGCTTTACCGAGACGCCAAAGATCGCGGGCATTCCCGTTGGCCTCCCGTCCGACATGCCCAAGGCGTGGTTCATGGCGCTGGCCTCTCTGTCCAAGGCCGCAACACCAGACAGGATTGGCACCAACGCGACAAGCGACCGCGTGACCATCCCACCCACCATCAGGACGCCCAAGAAATGACAGACCGCAGCCTGATCGTCGGCCCGTTTAACCGCGTCGAAGGGGACCTCGAAATTCGTTTGGACGTGCGGGACGGTGCTGTCGCTGCGGCCTACACGAACTCGCCCCTGTTCCGTGGGTTTGAAATGATGCTCTTGGGCAAAGACCCACGCGATGCGCTGACGATCACGCCACGGATTTGCGGGATTTGTTCGATCAGCCAATCGGCGGCGGCGGCCTTAGCCCTCGCCGATGCGTCAGGGGCTGTGATGCCAGCCCAAGGGATGCTGATCGCCGCGATCTTACATGCGGTTGAAAACCTCGCCGATCATGTGACGCACTTTAACCTCTTTTACATGCCCGACTTTGCCCGCCCCGTGTATAGCGCCGAACCTTGGCATGATCAGGCGGTCGCACGGTTCACCGCAATGGAAGGCTCAGCCGCCCGCGATGCCGTGACCGCGCGGGCAGAGCTTTTGCACATCGTCGGGCTATTGGGTGGGAAGTGGCCCCATACGCTCGCCATCCAGCCCGCTGGCGTGACAAAGACGCCGACCACATCGGATAAGGTGCGCATCCAGACCGCGCTGCGGAGCTTCCGGCGTCATCTGGAAACGACGCTCTTTGGTGCCCCTGTCGAAACCTTTGCCGCGCTGAGCCGTAAGGACGACCTGCTGAATTGGACCACAGGGGATGCTGGCCTTTTTATCAGGATCGCGCAGGCGGTTGGGCTGGATGATATGGGCTACGGTCCGGGGCGGTTCATGTCCTTTGGCGCCTACCCACTGCCAGATCGTCGGGCGTTCAAGGCGGGCGTTTGGAATGGCACCCTTAGCCCCGTCGACACCACACAGATCACCGAAGACCTCAGCCACGCATGGATGCTTGGCGATACGGCGCATCCCCGCGATAGCACAACCGAACCAGACGAGGATATGCGCGACACGGCGTATAGCTGGTGCAAGGCCCCACGTCTAAACGGCCAAACCGTTGAAACAGGTGCGTTGGCGCGACAGATTATCGACGCGAACCCATTGGCCCGTGATCTGGCAGCGCACCCCTCGGCCTTTGCCCGTGTCGCAGGGCGACTGATCGAGATCGCCCGCACGCAAATGCTTCTCGAAGATTTGGCGGCTCAGATCGACCCCAAGGATCGGTTTATGGGGCACTGGGACATGCCCGCCTCAGGCACAGGCGAAGGTCTGGTTGAGGCAGCACGTGGTGCCTTGGGCCATTGGGTGAACTTCGACGGCGGGAAGATCACAGGCTACCAGATCATCGCGCCGACCACGTGGAACTTTAGCCCACGTGATCAGGAAGGGAACGCTGGTCCTGTCGAGGCCGCCTTGGTCGGTGCGCCTGTCCGCGACGGCGAAGAAACCCCGATCGCGGTCCAACACATCGTCCGTAGTTTCGATCCCTGCATGGTTTGCACGGTGCATTGATGGGCTGGCGCATCCGTGTCCGCGGGCAGGTCCAAGGCGTCGGATTTCGCCCCCACATTTGGCAACTCGCCCAACGGTTCGGCCTGAACGGCGAAGTCCTGAACGACGCTGAGGGTGTTCTGATCCTCTGCGACACCGCCCCTGACGAATTCATCACTGCGATCACCGCAGAAAAGCCGCCCCTGTCCCGCATCGATCAGGTCGAAGTCACTGAGGCGGACTATGATGCGCCCATAGGCTTTACCATCGCGGCCAGTGGGGCAAAGGGCGCAGAGACCCGCGTCACCCCCGATGCCGCCACCTGTCCCGCGTGCTGTGACGAAATCCACGGGGACGGTCGCAGGGCGGGATACGCCTTTACCAACTGCACGCACTGCGGGCCGCGTTTCACCATTCTGAACGCGCTGCCCTACGACCGCGCCCAGACCACGATGGCACCCTTTACCATGTGCCCCGACTGCGCCGCCGAATATGCAGACCCCGCTGACCGTCGGTTTCACGCGCAACCCATCGCCTGCCCTATTTGCGGCCCGCGTATCTGGGCAGAGCCCGATGGTGACGCGATCCCAGCCACGGCGGAGCGTATCTTGGCTGGGCAGATCGTAGCGATCAAAGGGCTGGGTGGGTTCCACCTCTGTTGTGACGCCACGAACCCCACCGCGATCGATACCCTACGCACGCGGAAACACCGTCCGACAAAGCCTTTGGCGCTGATGGCGACGCTCGACACCATTCACCGTTACGCTCGTGTCACCGACGCCGACCTCGCGCTTTTGACCGACCCTGCTGCACCGATTGTTCTGCTGCCCAAGGCCGACGCCCTGCCTGACACCCTCGCCCCGCAGCAAAACCAACTGGGCTGGATGCTGCCCTACACGCCGCTTCATCATCTGTTGATCGAGGCCGTGGGCCGACCGCTGGTGATGACCTCGGGCAACCTCTCGGGCGAACCGCAGGTGATCGGCAATGATGAGGCCCGCGAAAAGCTGAGCCGCTTTGCCGATGCGTTCTTGATGCATGATCGCGACATTGCCCGCCGACTGGACGACAGCGTGGAACGCGCCACTCCACCGATGATTTTGCGCCGTGCGCGGGGCCGTGTGCCTAGCACGATCCCGTTGCCAGAAGGGTTTGAGGACGCGCCGCAAGTCCTCGCGCTTGGGGGGCAGATGAAAGGCGCAATTTGTCTGACGAAGAACAGAGAGGCCCTGCTCGGACATCACCTCGGTGACCTAGACGATGTCTTATGTGCAGAGGAATTCGAGAAAGCCGTCACGGACTATTCCGCCCTGTTCGACCACAAACCGACCGTTGTCGCCGTCGATGCCCACCCTAGGTATCGTGCGACGCGCTACGGGCAAACGCTCGGACTGCCCGTGGTCGAGGCTTGGCACCACCATGCCCACCTCGCGTCCTGCCTCGCTGAAAACGGCTGGCCGCTGTCGGGTGGGCCCGCGGCGGGGATCATATTGGACGGCACGGGATTGGGGCCTGATGGCACGCTGTGGGGGGGCGAGGTTCTCCTCGGTGATTATCGCGCGGCCACGCGGGTGGGTGGCCTTACCCCTGCCCCGCTGGCTGGTGGTGATCGGGCCGCCCGCGAACCTTGGCGCAACGCGATGGCCCGACTGGATCAGGCAGGGCTGAGCGATTGGGCCGATGAACTGTTCCCCGACGCCCCCCGCGACATCCTCCGCCACGCTGTCTCCAAAGGACTGAACGCCCCAATGTCGTCGAGCGCAGGACGGCTCTTTGACGCTGTCGCTGCGGTTGTGGGCCTCTGCCCGATGGCGCAAAGTTACGAGGGCGAGGCGGCGATGGCCTTAGAAGCCTTAGTCGACCCCACAATCGACGGGGCCTATGCGTTCGGTGTTGAGAACGGCCAGATCGATCCCTCACCGATCTGGGGTCAAATCCATGACGACCTGCGCCGCGGCGCGCCCCACTCTCAGATCGCCACCCACTTCCACCGCGGCCTCGCAAATGCCTTTGCCGATGTCGCCCGTGACCTGTTTGAACAGGGTAATGTCGAGGCAGTCGCGCTCTCTGGTGGATGCTATCAAAACGTTGCGCTTTTCACGATGACCAAGGCACGGCTGGAGGGCATTCCCACCCTCGTCCATCGTGAGATTCCCGCCAACGATGGGGGACTCGCCTTGGGTCAGGCGATGATCGCAGCAGCGCAAAGCATCTGACCACATATACGATTAGGCGGTTATCGCCATACCGGACGCGATCGCAGAGAAATCACACTAACCACATGAAATGAATGCAGTATTCCACTGTATGCGAATTTTGCACTCACTGCCTACCTTCTGACCCTGATCCACCCGATCCTAAACGGACAATGCCCGAATTGCGTCTTTCGCACGGGCCAGAATTCAAAGAGGGAGGGTCATTTGTCGCAAATCGAAACCTTTTATGAAGTGATGCGGAAGCAGGGGATCACCCGCCGCTCCTTTATGAAATATTGCTCGCTGACGGCCTCGGCACTTGGCCTTGGTCCGTCGTTCGTGCCGCAGATCGCGCACGCCATGGAAACCAAACCGCGCACGCCTGTGATCTGGGTCAATGGCCTAGAGTGCACCTGCTGTTCGGAATCCTTTATCCGTGGCGCGCACCCGCTGGCCAAAGACGTCGTTCTGTCGATGATCTCTCTCGACTATTCGGAAACGCTGATGGCTGCCGCAGGCCACCACGCCGAAGCCGCGTTGGAAGAAACGATTGAGAAATACAAAGGCAACTACATCCTCGCCGTTGAGGGCAACCCGCCCCTGAACGAGGACGGTATGTTCTGCATCGTCGGCGGCAAGCCCTTCGTCGAGCAGTTGAAACATGCAGCCCAACACGCGAAAGCGGTTATCTCTTGGGGTGCTTGCGCGTCCTACGGCTGTGTTCAGGCGGCAAAACCTAACCCGACGCAGGCCACACCCGTTCACAAGGTGATCACCGACAAACCGATCATCAAGGTTCCGGGCTGTCCGCCCATCGCCGAAGTCATGACGGGCGTCATCACCTATATGCTGACCTTCGACCGTCTGCCCGAGCTCGACCGCCAAGGTCGTCCGGCGATGTTCTACGGCCAGCGTATCCACGACAAATGCTACCGCCGTCCGCATTTTGATGCGGGTCAGTTCGTCGAACATTGGGACGATGACAACGCACGCAAGGGCTTCTGCCTTTACAAGATGGGCTGCAAAGGCCCGACCACCTACAACGCCTGTTCGACCGTGCGTTGGAACGAAGGTGTCTCGTTCCCGATCCAATCGGGTCACGGCTGTATCGGTTGTTCCGAGGATGGGTTCTGGGATCAGGGCTCGTTCTACAACCGCGTCACCGATCTGACCCAGTTCGGGATCGAAGCCAACGCAGACAAAATCGGCATGACCGCCGCTGGCGTTGTTGGCGCGGGCGTTGCGGCCCATGCGGCCGTATCCGCGCTCAAGGCCGCGCAGCGCAAGACTCAAGACAAGAAAGAGGAGGCATAAGCCATGGTCACCACCCCTAACGGCTTTGACCTCGACACATCGGGCAAACGTATCGTCGTCGACCCTGTGACCCGCATCGAAGGCCACATGCGCTGCGAAGTGAACGTGGACGACGAAGGCATCATCCGCAACGCGGTTTCCACAGGCACCATGTGGCGCGGTCTAGAAGTGATCCTCAAGGGTCGCGACCCGCGTGATGCTTGGGCGTTCACCGAACGGATTTGCGGCGTCTGCACAGGCACCCACGCGCTGACCTCGGTCCGTGCGGTAGAGGACGCGCTGGGGATCACCATCCCTGACAACGCGAACTCCATTCGTAACATCATGCAGTTGAACCTGCAGATCCACGACCACATCGTGCACTTCTACCACCTGCACGCGCTGGACTGGGTGAACCCTGTCAATGCTCTGCGAGCTGACCCCAAGGCGACCTCGGAACTGCAACAGATGGTGTCGCCGAACCACCCGCTGTCGAGCCCAGGCTATTTCCGCGATGTTCAGAACCGTCTCAAACAATTCGTGGAATCTGGTCAGCTCGGCATCTTTAAGAACGGCTATTGGGACAACCCTGCCTATAAACTGCCGCCCGAAGCAGACCTTATGGCAACCACCCACTACCTCGAAGCGCTCGACCTGCAAAAAGAAATCGTGAAAATTCACACGATCTTTGGCGGTAAGAACCCGCACCCGAACTGGCTCGTTGGTGGTGTTCCGTGCCCGATCAACGTCCACTCGACGGGCGCTGTCGGCGCGATCAACATGGAACGTCTGAACCTCGTGTCGTCGATCATCGACAAGTGCATCGAGTTCAACAAAAACGTTTACCTGCCTGACGTTGTTGCCATCGGTGGCTTCTACAAAAACTGGCTCTACGGTGGCGGTCTGTCGTCGCAAGCCTGTCTTGCCTATGGTGACATCCCAGAGCATCCGAACGATTTCTCTGCGGATCAGCTTCACCTGCCGCGCGGCGCGATCATCAATGGCGACCTGTCGGTCGTTCATGATGTAGACGTGCGCGACCCAGAACAGGTTCAGGAATTCGTTGACCACTCGTGGTACGAATACGCAGAACCGGGCATGGGTCTTCATCCATGGGATGGCGTAACTGAGCCGAAATACGAACTCGGCCCGAACGCCAAAGGCACACGCACCAACATCCAAGAACTCGACGAAGCTGCGAAATATTCGTGGATCAAAGCGCCGCGTTGGAAAGGTCACGCGATGGAAGTTGGCCCGCTGGCCCGCTACGTCGTCGGCTACGCCAAAGGCCATGAGGACATCAAAAACCAAGTTGATGGCCTGCTGCGCACGATGGACCTGCCGCTGCCTGCGATCTTCTCGACCCTTGGCCGTACCGCTGCGCGGGCGCTGGAGTCGGAATACTGTGGCCGCTTGCAGAAGCACTTCTTCGACAAACTCGTCACCAATATCAAAAACGGCGACGAAAGCACTGCGAACGTGGCGAAATGGGACCCGTCGACATGGCCCAAAGAAGCCATGGGCGTTGGCATGACCGAAGCACCACGTGGTGCGCTGGGTCACTGGATCAAAGTCAAAGATGGTCGCATCGAAAACTACCAGTGCGTTGTTCCAACCACTTGGAACGGTTCGCCGCGTGACACCCAAGGCAACATCGGCGCCTTTGAGGCCGCTCTGATGAACACCAAAATGGAACGTCCCGAAGAGCCAGTCGAAATCCTGCGCACTCTGCACAGCTTTGACCCATGTCTTGCGTGTTCGACCCACGTTATGTCGCCCGATGGTGAGGAACTCACCACCGTCAAAGTCCGCTAAAGGGAGGATCGGACAATGAAAAAACTCGCGACTGCACTTCTCACCCTGAGTGCCACCACAGCGGTGGCGCATACGGGCCACGATGCCGCACTTGGCGACGGTATCGCGCATTGGACCCTGTCGCCCCTTCACGGGCTGGGTGTGATTGCATTGGCTGCGGTTCTCTACGGTGTTCGCTCCTACCTTCGGAAGGAGTGATCCATGGCTGATCAGTCAATTCACACACCAAACATGGAGGTCGAACCTCTGGAAGCGTCCCGCCTGACGGGGGACGCAACCGCGCAGGACATCGACAGCATCCGCCGCAGAACATCGGTCTTTGTCTACGAATGGCCTGTGCGTCTGTGGCACTGGGTCAATGCGCTCTGCATCATGGTTCTGATCGGAACAGGCTGGTTTATCGCCTCGCCCCTGCCTACCATGACCTTTGCTGAGGCCACCCATCAGTTCGTCATGGGCTACATCCGCTTTGGCCACTTTGCCGCCGCGCAAATCCTAACGGTCGGGTTCTTTGCCCGCATCTATTGGGCATTTGTCGGCAACCACCACGCAAAGCAATTGTTCTACGTTCCCATCCTGAACAAACGCTGGTGGAAAGAGGTCGTGTTCGAACTCAAATGGTATCTCTTCCTCGAAGCAGAGCCAAAGAAGTACGTCGGCCACAACCCTCTGGCACAGATCGCCATGTTCTTTTTCATGACGCTCGGGATCACGTTCATGATCCTGACAGGCTGGGCGCTCTACGCAGAAGGTGCGCAGGCGGGTTCACTCTCGCACAACCTGATGGGCTGGTTGATCGGTTGGGTCGGGAACACACAGATCCTGCATTCGGTCCACCATTTGGGCATGTGGTTCATCGTGATCTTCATGATCATCCACATCTACGCCGCAATCCGCGAAGACATCCTGTCGCGTCAGTCGATGGTCTCCACCATGATCTCTGGCACGCGGACCTTCAAAGACGACCGTCCAGAATAATCCCATCCTTATTCAGGACAAAAAACGGGCGCTTCGGCGCCCGTTTTTTTGTGAATATTTCATTTCCAAATATACATATGTTCGATAATTTACTTTTCACTATGCTGCAGCATAGCATCCTACGGCATACAGAAATTTAACAATAAAACAGTTACTTAAAACGAAATATCCGAGAATGTCTTTTCTCTCACCGCCGCAAATTGAAAGCATTACTCTCACTTAGGCGAACAGTCGGTAACCATGATTCCGGCTAGAGGGGACATCATCAGGGAGGGTTGGATGGCACAACGTGTGCTCATTCTAGGCATCGGTAACGTTCTGTGGGCCGACGAAGGCTTTGGCGTCCGCTGCGTCGAACGTATGGCAGATCAGTGGGCCTTTCCTGACAACGTGCGCCTCTTGGATGGCGGCACGCAAGGCCTCTACCTTTTGCCCTTCCTCGAGGAAGCCGACGTTCTGATCGTCTTTGATGCGGTCGATTACGGCCTCGAACCCGGCACGATGAAGATCGTCGAAGGCGACGAAGTTCCCGCCTTTATGGGCGCGAAAAAAATGTCGCTGCACCAGACGGGTTTTCAGGATGTAATCGCGACCGCGCGGTTGATGGGCTACTGCCCGCCCGACCTTTTGCTGATCGGTTGCCAACCCGAAGAACTAGAGGACTACGGCGGCGGGCTCCGCGACATTGTTGCCGCACAGATCGAACCCGCGATCAGAGTGGCGCTCGATAAGCTCGCCAAACTGCAGATCGTTCCGACCCGTGGCGAAGGCGACAAATCGCTCCTCGCGGATAAATCCATCCTGCGTTCCGCCTATGAAGATGGCCGCCCGTCCGAGGACGAAGCCTATCGCTATGGCGACGAACGCTTCCTCCCTGCGGAGGTCGAATAATGTGCGTCGGCGTCCCGATGAAAGTCATCGGCACCGAAGGCATCGCCGCGACTTGCACGGACGGCGAACGGATCGAATTGATCGACCTGTCGCTGGTCGGTGATGTCCCTGCTGGCACGTGGCTCCTAACGTTTCTCGGTGCAGCCCGCGACATCATCTCTGCCGACGAGGCCGAAAAAATCACCGCTGCACTGAATGGGCTGCGCTCCATCATGCAGGGCGGCGATCTGGGTGAAGCCTTTGCCGACCTGAACGCCCGTGAACCGCAACTCCCCCCTCACCTTGCTGCCGCACTCGCGGATGGCAAATCGACTGCATGAGGCCGCAATGACCCATCCGTTAATCGACCGAATGACCTCCGAATTTGGCTACCCCGTCCTGAACACGACCCACGACCTGACCGAATACACACGGGGCGAAGGCGTGCATTGCGTGTTCATCACGGGTGATCCCGTCCGCAACCTCGAAACCACCGACGTGGCCGTAGTTCTGCCCGAACTGAAAATGACCTTCCAAGGCGCGTTTGACTGCGCCGTCGTCGCGACCGAATTCGAGGACGCCGCCAAAGAGGCCGCAGGCGTGTTCAAAACACCCGCGCTCGTTTTTTACCGCGAAGGCGTGGTCTTGGGTTCGATCCCAAAGGTCCGCGACTGGGACGACTACATGTCCCGCATTCCCCAAATCCTTGCGCTGCACCCTGAAGGAGCCTGATCATGTCGAATTTCGTAATGCCCCCGACCGGCTTTGGCCCTGGCTCCCAGCCTTTGGCTGAGGATGACGAGCTACAGTACACCGTCATGCCGCAGGACATGCGGACCTATTGCCCGCACACGCCAGAGATCGACGATCCAACCCGCGTTGCAGCTGGCACCGCGCTGATGCACGACATCGCCAAATCATGTGCTGATTGTGCGATTGACGGGCAAAGCCGCAGCCACGACCTATCGCATCTTGATCAGGCGAACCGCGCGTTCATGGCCGACACCTTGGGCGAAGGTGAAGTCTCGCTCCGCATTCGTGGTATCCCCGCGATCCGTGCGCAGGAGTCGTTCTTTGCAGGGGTATGGCTCATCGCAGGCGAAGGCGTCGACCGTGTAGAGGTCGCCCCCATTCCCGCGATCGCCATTGAGCGCGCCCACACCCCACACAAACCCGCGCTTTTGACCGCAGCCCCGAAACCATCAACCATCGCCAACGCGCCTGCGCTACTGGCTGAACTGATGGACAAATCGGCGAGCTACCAAAAGGGCCAAATCCCGCATGTGATCAACCTCACCCTCCTGCCCCACACCGAAGGCGATCTGGAGTGGTTGGATGCTGCCCTCGGCGAAGGGGCCGTGACGATTCTGTCCCGTGGCTACGGCAACTGCCGCGTCACCGCGACCGCGTTGAGCAAGGTCTGGCGGGTACAGTTCTTTAACTCCATGGACACGCTGATCCTCGACACGTTCGAAGTCACCGACATGCCCGAAGTCGCGCTCGCCGCAGACGAGGACCTCCGCGACAGCGACGCCCGCATCCGCGACGTGATGGAGACACTGGCATGAGCGGGTTCGAGGGATCATTCCTCGGCGCGATGGACAAGATAAGCCGCGCCGCGATCATGGAATGTAAAATCTGCTGGACCCCCTATGACCCAGCGGATGGCGACGATTACCGTCAGATCGAACCCGGCACAGCCTTTATCGACCTGCCGCATGATTGGTCCTGTCCCAACTGTTCCGCCCCCAAGGAACAGTTCATGGTCCTCGAAGACCCTGGTGCAGAGAGCGTCAAAGACGCCAATGACATGGCCGCCGTCTCTGCCGGGCTCGAAGCGGATTTCCGCGAAATCTGGCATGCGAAAATGCGCGACGTGCCTTTGGTGAACAAGGTGCTGCATGTGCAGGCCGTCGGGTTCCACCGCTATGAGGGCCGTCCCTTGGGCGTGCTAATCACCCCGTGGTTCATGAACCTGTTCCTCTTGCCTGCCGAGGGCGAGGATTGGTCGACCCTCACCGTCGGCGCTAAGGAAACCATCGCGTTTCCATCGGGCAATTACGAATTCATCCATAACGTTCGCGAACAATCGGGCGGCTATAAGGCCTGTTCGCTGTTCTCTCCGATGGGGGATTTCAACACTCAAGCCCAAGCGGTCGATGTGGCCCGCGCTGTCCTGACAGAGCTCTTCAAAGAAGAGAACCGCGCAGAGACGGACTGCCGCGAAGATATCCGCGCCGCGCGCGAGGCAGAACTGAAACCGCCAGAGGCCGAGGAACCTGAAATCGACATGGCTCCGTCCCGCCGCAAGGTGATCACCGCTGGCATGGCGTCAGATATGGCGACCGAGGCCGAATAATGATCCAGACCCGCGCACGATATATAGTCACCACAACGCCGGAGCTTCCGGTAGGTGAATTGTTGCGCGGGCGCACAGCGCTGGATGCGGCAGAAACCTTGCCGCGTCTGTTCAACCTCTGCCGTGGGGCGCAAGAGCTTGGCGCACGGTTGGCCCTCGGGCTTCCGACAACGCCCGACTTAATGCAGGCCGCTCACCAAGAGGCCATCCGCGACCACGCCCTGAAATTGTTCATCGCGCTGCCATCGCGGCTAAACATCGGCTCGCCGACGCTGCCCCAAGGCTGGCAGAGCGATGCAGCGGCCGTGATCCGCGCGGGCTTTGGCCCGAACGGCGTGCCACGGCGGCTCGCTGATTTTCGGGCGTTTTTGACCTCGGGCGATGGCATTGCCCCGCTCTTTTCAACGATCCAGACCACCTTTGCAAACCGCGTGGCCGACACGGGCCCCGTGCCTTTGGTCAGCGTGGACACCATGTTCAAAAAGGCTCCAGTCGAAAACTCAGTCGCGGGTCGTCACGCCGATCACCCCCTGATGATCCAAATCGCGGAAAGCTACGGCTACGGCCCGCTTTGGCGTACAATGGGCCGCGTGATTGATCTAACCCGCCCGTATCCATCCCCGCGCCGCACCGCCTTTGGCACCATCGTCAGCGCCCCACGTGGCGACTATGGCCTGCGGATCGGCATGTCGAACGGGCATGTCACCGATCTGACACGGATTACCCCGACGGATCACCTACTTGCCAAAGGTGGCGTCTTGGACAGATCGCTCGCGTCCTTAACCGATGCTGGCCTTGCGTCGTTGCTTTTGGATATTCTGGATCCCTGTATCCCCGTCACCGTTCAAGAGGCCGATCATGCATGAAATGTCCCTCTGCGAAGGCATCCGCAGCGTGATCGAAAACGCGACAGACCGCCCCGTGACCAAGGTGCGCGTGGAAATCGGTCGCTTTGCAGGCGTGGAAAAAGACGCGTTGAGCTTTGCCTTTGACGTGGTGATGCGCGGGTCCGTCGCGGAAAACGCGGAACTTATTATGATTGACCTCCCCGGTCGGGCGCTCTGCTACGACTGCATGAAAGAGGTCGAGATCGACAATAGACTGGACCCCTGCCCTGACTGTGGCGGCGGGAAATTGATGCCCCAAGGGGGCGACGAAATGCGGATCAAAGATTTGGAGGTGGAATAATGTGCACAGTTTGCGGTTGCGGTGATGCAAAGCTCGAAGATCACCACCATCATGATCACGGCCACCACCATCATCACGGTCATGGGCATCACCACCACGATCACGGCGATATCCACTTTGGCCACGGCCCTGCGGGCGTCGAAGTGCCTGGCATGTCCCAAGAACGCCTGATCGAGATCGAGACGGATATCCTGGCCAAAAATGACCGTTACGCCGATGAAAACCGTGCGGCCTTGGCGGGTCTTGGGTGCTTTGCGATCAATCTGGTGTCCTCACCGGGGTCGGGTAAAACCACCCTTCTGTGCAAAACCATCGATGCCTTGGGTAACGCGCCCCTTGCGGTGATTGAAGGCGACCAGCAGACCGCCAACGACGCCGACCGCATCCGCGCAACAGGCGCCCCCGCGATCCAAGTTAACACGGGCAAGGGCTGCCACCTCGATGGCCATATGGTCGGCCACGCGATGGAACACCTGAACCTCGCGACAGGCTCGTTCCTCTTTATCGAAAACGTCGGAAACCTCGTTTGCCCCGCCTCTTTCGATCTGGGCGAGGACTGCAAGGTCGCGATCCTCTCGGTCACCGAAGGTGAAGATAAACCGCTGAAATATCCCGATATGTTCACCGCAGCCCGCGTGGCGATCCTGAACAAAATCGACCTCGCCCCGCATTGCGACGTGGACCTCGACCTTTACGAGGAAAACCTGCGCCGCGTGAACCCAACCATCGAAATCCTCCGCGTTTCGGCGCGCACGGGCGAAGGCATGGATCAGTGGATCGGCTGGCTGACCGCGCGGCTCGCGGCGAAATCCGAACCGAGGGCCGCAGAATGACCCTGCCCACGGTTCTCTTGATTGATGATGAGGCGCACAGCCTTGCCTCTATGCGGATGGCGCTTGAGGACGACTTTGACTGTCTGACCGCCGCCAATGCTGATGAAGCAATGTCCCTGATGGAGGACAACTACGTCCAAGTTATCTTTTGCGACCAGCGGATGCCGGGCAAAACTGGCGTCGAATTTCTGTCTGAGGTCCGCAACCGCTGGCCCGAAACCGTGCGGATCATCATCACGGGCTATACCGAGACAAACGACATGATCGCCGCCATTAACGAGGCAGGCATTTATCAGTTCGTTACCAAACCGTGGCACCCCGACCAGCTGTTGATGACCGCCAAAAACGCGAGCCATCTTTTCCAGTTGTCCCGCGAAAACGACCGTATGTCGCTCGAGCAGAAATACCTCGGTCAAACGATGGAGACGAAGCTCGAAAAACAGCGCAAGGCACTGCGCGAGGGGCTGGGTTTTGAAAACGTCCTGCGGTCGCCCAATTCGCCGCTTAACCCCGTTCTGACTGCCGCCCGTCAACACGCGTCGTTTGACGTGCCTGTCTTGCTGACAGGCGAGGCAGGCGTCGGCAAAACCCAGATCGCACGGGCGATGCACTATACCTCGCTCCGCTCTGATCGGTCGTTCTTTGAACTGAACTGCGCGGGCATGTCGTCAGAGATGGTCGAGCTAGAGCTGTTCGGCGCGAAACGCGGCGCGATCCCCAGCCTTCAGTCGAACAAGATCGGCCTCCTGCAAAAAGCAGATCGTGGCACGCTCTTCCTCAACGGCGTCGAAACCCTGTCGCCCGAACTTCAACTGTCGCTGTTGCGGGTCGTGACCGAAGGCAGCTTCCAACCCATCGGCGGGCACGAAACGCTGTCGACGAACATGCGGTTGCTCACGGGCGCCCATTGTGACCTGCGGGCGCGGGTGGCGGATGGGCTGTTCCGTTCGGACCTCTTCTACGCGCTGGCCGTCACTGAACTGTCGATCCCACCTCTGCGGGCACGGGTCGGTGACATCGCCGTTTTGGCGCAGCACCTCTTGTTTGAGGCAGCGCAATCGCACGGCAAACCTGTGCATGGTCTTGCGGATACCGCTCTGGAATTTCTGGAAAACTACGATTGGCCCGGCAACCTCAAGGAACTCGAAAACGAAGTCACGCGCATGTTGATCTTTGCGCAAGAACCCGTGCTCGGCCCTGAACTGATCTCGCGTCATATCCTTCAGGCTGATCCGTCAGAGGATGGCGCGGATCGTCGCGCCGAAGAGGTGCTGACCTCTGAAGGCACGCTCAAAGACCGCGTTGAACTGATCGAAATGCGGATTTTGCGCGAAACCCTCACCCGTCTGAAGTGGAATAAAAGCCGTGCGGCGACCGAACTGGGTCTGTCACGTGTTGGCCTGCGCGCCAAACTCGACCGTTACGGCATCACGCCACCCCGCCGCATCAACGCAGAAGAGGATTAAGCCATGTGCCTAGGTATCCCCGGCCAGATCGTGGCCATCACCGACCCAACACGCATGATGGCAATGGCAGATGTGTCTGGCGTCAAACGCGAAGTGTCCTATGCGCCTGTCCTAACAGGCAACCCTGACGACCTGATCGGCCAATACACCCTGATCCACGTCGGCTTTGCCATGGCGATTATCGACGAAGACGAAGCCGCCAAAACGCTAGACGCGTTGCGCGGGTTGGGCGAGGCACAAGAGACGCTTGAGGCGATGGCCGAGGGTGCGAAGGCGCTGGAGGAAACGAAATGAGATACGTCGAAGAATTCCGCGACCCCACGGCTGCAAAAGCCCTCTTGGCCGAGATCGAAAAGGTCACCAAACAGATCGGCGCGACCAAAGAAAAACCCGTGCACATCATGGAAATCTGCGGCGGCCACACCCACGCGATTTTCCGCTACGGGCTGGATCGCCTGACACCCGAAGGCATCGAGTTTATCCACGGTCCGGGCTGCCCTGTTTGCGTGCTACCAATGTCCCGCGTCGATGAATGCGTGCAGATCGCTGAAAAACCGAACGTGATTTTCACGACCTTTGGCGATGCGATGCGCGTGCCGGGCACTAAAAAGTCCCTCCTTCAAGCCAAGGCGGACGGGGCCGATATCCGCATGGTCTATTCTCCGTTGGACGCATTGGAACTGGCCCGCCGGAATCCTGACAAAGAGGTCGTTTTCTTTGGCCTTGGGTTCGAAACAACGACGCCCTCGACCGCGCTGTCGATCCAACAGGCCGCGCGTGATGGGCTGACGAATTTTTCTGTGTTCTGTAACCACATCACCGTGCCCGAACCGATCAAGGCGCTGCTGGATGACCCTTACATGATGCTCGACGGGTTTGTCGGGCCGGGTCACGTGTCGATGGTGATCGGCGTGCATCCCTATGACTTTATCGCTCGTGACTACGGCAAACCAATTGTCGTCGCTGGGTTTGAACCGCTGGACCTTCTGCAATCGGTGCTGATGGTCCTCACTCAGATACGCGATGGGCGTGCCGAGGTGGAAAACCAATACGCGCGCATCGTGCCCGAACATGGCAACCCAATTTCAATCGCCGCTATCAACGATGTTTACGAACGCCGCCCTTCGTTTGAATGGCGCGGGCTGGGTGAAATCGACGCCTCAGGCCTCAAAATCCGTGACAGCTACAAAGCGTTTGACGCTGAAGAAAAGTTTGGCATCGGCTACGCCGCTGGCCCCCGTGTGGTCCAAGAACCCGACGGCTGCGAATGTGGGGCCGTTATGACAGGCCGAATGAAGCCCACCGCTTGCCCGCAGTTTGGCAAGGGCTGCACGCCCGAAATGCCACTGGGCGCGCTGATGGTCAGTTCCGAGGGCGCCTGTGCCGCCTATTGGCAATACGGCGGACGCCGCGCTGCGGAGCCTGCCGAATGACCCTACGCGACGACAAAGTAACGCTGTCCCACGGTGGTGGCGGCAAAGCCATGCGCGACCTGATCGCAGAGGTTTTCACCTCGGTCTTTGAACCCACCAGTCGCGAGGATCAGGCCCGTCTGACCCATGAGGCGCTTCTTGAAACTGGTGCGCAACTGGCATTTACGACTGACAGTTACGTGGTGACACCCGTCGAATTCCCCGGCGGCGACATCGGCAAAATCGCGGTCTGCGGCACGGTCAACGATTTGGCCGTTGGTGGAGCGAAACCGCTCTGGCTCTCTGCGGCATTCATCATCGAGGAAGGCACCGAAATCGCCCTCCTCCGCCGTATCGTCGCCAGCATGAAGGCCGAGGCGGACAAGGCAGGCGTAAAGATCGTCACGGGCGACACAAAGGTGGTCGGGCGTGGGTCCGCCGACAAGGTGTTCATCACCACCTCTGGCGTCGGCGTGATCCCCGCGGGCCGTGATCTGCGGGCGGACATGATCCAAGCGGGCGACGTTGCCATCGTGAACGGCGTGCTCGGCGATCATGGGGCGACGATCCTCGCCGCGCGGGGTGATATGATGCTGTCCTCTGACCTGAAATCCGATTGCGCCGCACTGGGCCACCTGATGGAGGCCACCTGCACTGCCGTTCCCGTCCGTGCCTGCCGTGACGCGACGCGCGGCGGGATTGCCTCTGCGCTCAACGAAATGGCCGAGGCTGCGGGCTGCGCGATTGAGATCGACGAGGCCGCTCTCCCCCTTCGGGCAGAGGTCAAAGGCACCTGCGAGATCCTCGGGCTTGATCCGCTGTATTTGGCGAATGAGGGAACGCTCGTCCTCTTTGTCCCTGCCGAACATGCGGATGCCGCACTGGCTGCGATGCGATCCGTTGACACGGGCAAAGGCGCAACCATCATCGGTCAGGCCAAAGAGGGTGCGCCGATGGTCACCATGCGCACGGCTTTTGGCGGCAGTCGGATTGTCGATATGTTGGTGGGCGAACAGCTGCCGCGGATTTGTTAACCGCGGCGCAAGAGCCACTTCATCACGACAGGCGCGAAGGCGATCACCAGTGCGATCCGTGCGAGGTGGTGCACCGAGATATAGGCCACCTCCGCGTTCATCGACAGCGCGACAAGGCTCATTTCGGTCAATCCACCGGGCGCATAGGCGAGGATCACCTGCTCTGCAGTTTGGCCGAACAACCCATGGAACAGAACTGCAAAGACGAGGGTCAAGGTCAAGGTCAGCAGCGTCGCGCCGAGGCTCAGAACAAGCGACCGCACCACCATCGGTTTTGGCGCCCCAACAAAGCGGCAGCCCAACACGGTGCCCAAAACCACCTGCGCGACGATTACCAGAACGGGCGGCGGCGCGGAATGGGTCAGACCCGCGATATGCACAATCGCTGACAGGATCATCGGCCCAACCAGTTGCGCGGCGGGCAAACGCAGCCAACCACCCAGATAGACGCCCGCCACAGCACAGGCCGTCAGGATCGCAACATCGACCATACCTAGCGAAACAGGTTCGATGGCAAAGCCGGCAACCTTTAGACCCAGAACCACACGGAACCAGAACGCGATCACCGCAATCGTCACTAGAATTCGTGCCGCATGAGCGAGGATGATCTTGCGCGGGTCGGCCCCCATCGCCTCACCGATGAGCATCATGTCGTTCACACCACCGGGCATCGCGGCGAAAAACGCGGTGGTGCGGTCGAACTTACCAATGTGCGTGTAGAACGGAACCACGATGGCCGACGCGACCGCTAGGTAGAACCCGAGAAAGGCCAACGACACCGCCCAAGCGCGTGCGTCAGCTAGGATGCCGCTGTCAAATCCGGACCCCAGCATGACCCCGATCACCGAGATCACGATCGGCCGCAACATTGCAGGTGCCTTTAGCTTTGCACCGCCCATAACGACCGCGAAGGTCGCTATCATCGCGCCGAGCATCCACGGCAGAGGCAGGTGGAAATAGTAGAACAACCCACCCCCGATCCCGCCGATCGTCAACGACAGCGAAATCGGTAAAGCATTGGAAAAGATCGTTTTTGCAGACACAGGAGCGCACGCCAAAAGTTCGGAGAGTCGAAAGGCTTGCGCTTTGTATACCTCGGTATACAAAAACGTTCAACGGGTCAGTTTACTCTGCCGTCGCGATCTTTGCGCCGTCCAGCGCCAAAGGCGACAGACCTTCGCCGCCAGCATCGAGATGCGATTTCAACTGGCCCCGCATACGCGGCTCCCAAAAATCTTTGATATGCGCGGCAACGCGGTCCGCTTTGTCATCGCCAGGCTGGGAAGAAAAGAAGGTGGCGATTTGGTTCGCCATGTAGACCATTTTTTCAGACTTCATCGGGGATAATCCGTTCAGGATGGGTAAAGACATCAAATCCATCGCCACGCGCCAGCGCGGCAATGGTCAGGTTGGCGGCATCGGCGATCTCGACCGCTTGCACGGTCGGTGCAGACACAGCGATCAGGATCGGCGCACCAGCGATCACGGTTTTCTGGACCATATCGACCGACACCCGCGAGGTGAGAACAATCGCGCCCGTCGCAGGATCGATACCGCGCTGCACCAAGGTGCCGATCAGTTTGTCGAGGGCATTGTGACGGCCCACATCTTCGGTCACGGCAACTATGCCATCGCACCAGAACCCCGCTGCATGAACGGCGCGTGTCTGGTCATGCAAGGGCTGGTGCTGGCGGAGGGTTTCGGTCGCTGCGTTGACCTCAGAATAGGTTAACGTCTTGTTAATGTTGACAGTTGTCAACTTTCGCATCGCCTGCTCAAGGCTATCGATCCCGCAAAGGCCGCAACCCACCGGACCAATCATCGACCGACGTCGATCCTCCATCCGTTTGGCGGCGGCATCCGCGATCCACATCCGCACCTCGAACCCTTGATCATGTTCGATGACCTCTAGGCTCTCGATCTCATCGGCGGTGGTGACGGTGCCTTCGGTCAGGGCAAAGCCGATCCCAAAGGCGTCCAGCGCGTCGGGCGTCGCCATCATCACGGCCTGCGTTGTGCCGTTAAAGACGATGGCCACAGGCACTTCTTCGGGCAAGGCGCGGTGCATTTCCTGCACCCCGCCCCGCCAGCTCTGTCCAGCGATGGATTTCGCCGCGCTCACTCTGCCGCCGGAAGGATACGCCGCGAAGCGGTGGCCTGCGCGTTGTAGTCCTCTTGCCACTCGGACGGACCGTTCGACGGGCTGACCTGAACGGCAGTGACCTTGTATTCAGGACAGTTGGTCGCCCAGTCACTAAAGTCCGTGGTGATCACGTTCGCCTGCGTATCTGGGTGGTGGAAGGTCGTGTAGACCACACCTGGTGAGACACGATCCGTGATCTGCGCTTTCAGCGTCGTTTCACCAGACCGCGATGCGAGCTTGATGAAATCACCGTCCTTCACGCCGCGGACTTCTGCGTCATGCGGGTGAATTTCCAGAACGTCCTGATCATGCCAGACAACGTTCGCGGTCCGACGGGTCTGAGCGCCCACGTTATACTGCGACAGGATACGACCTGTGGTCAGCAAGAGCGGGAAGCGCGGACCTGTTTTTTCGTCAGTCGCCACGTATTCGGTGACAATCAAGCGGCCCTTACCACGGACAAAGCCATCGACGTGCATCAGAGGCGTGCCATCAGGCGACTTGTCGTTGCACGGCCATTGGATCGAACCGCGTTCTTCAAGCAAATCGTAGCTCACATTCGCAAACGACGGGGTGGTCGCTGCGATTTCGTCCATGATCTGGCTTGGGTGGGTGTAGGTCCAACCTGCGCCCATCGCGTTCGCCAACATCTGGGTGACTTCCCAGTCGGCATAGCCGTTCTTCGGTGCCATCACCTTGCGCACGCGGTTGATGCGGCGTTCAGCGTTGGTAAAGGTGCCCTCTTTTTCCAAGAAAGTAGAACCCGGCAGGAAGACGTGTGCGTAGTTTGCGGTTTCGTTCAGGAACAGGTCATGGACGATCACGCATTCCATCGCGGCAAGGCCAGCGGCAACGTGTTTGGTATCGGGGTCGGACTGAAGGATGTCCTCGCCCTGACAGTAGAGGCCCTTGAAGGTACCATCGACCGCCGCGTCGAGCATGTTGGGAATACGCAGACCCGGTTCAGGATCAATCGCAACGCCCCATGCCTTTTCAAATATCTCACGCACGTCGGCGTTCTTCACGTGGCGGTAGCCCGGCAGTTCGTGCGGGAACGACCCCATATCGCAGGAACCTTGAACGTTGTTCTGACCACGCAGCGGGTTCACACCAGCACCGTTGATACCGACGTTACCAGTCAGCATCGCGAGGTTGGCGATACCGATGACGGTGGTCGAGCCTTGGCTGTGTTCGGTCACGCCGAGGCCGTAGTAGATCGCGGACTTGCCAGCCGTTGCATAGGTGCGGGCCGCTGCACGAACCTCTGCCGCAGGCACGCCTGTCAGCATTTCGACGGCTTCGGGCGAATGGCGCGGATCGCTGACGAACTCTGCATAGGCAAGGTATTCGTCCCAATCGCAACGGGTCTTGACGTAGTCTTCGTCGATCAGACCCTCGGTCACGATGGTATGCGCCAGCGCAGTGACAATCGCCACGTTGGTGCCCGGACGCAGTGCGAGGTGGTGGTCGGCCTTGATGTGGTTCGATTTCACCATGTCCGTGCGACGCGGGTCGATCACGATCAGCTTTGCACCCTGACGGATACGCTTTTTCAGGCGCGACGCGAAAACAGGGTGACCGTCGGTCGGGTTCGCACCAATGATCAGCGCACAATCGGTTTCTTCGACCGAGTCAAAGTCCTGTGTGCCAGCCGAAGTGCCATAGGTCTGACCCAGACCGTAGCCAGTCGGCGAGTGGCAGACGCGGGCGCAGGTGTCGGTGTTGTTGTTGCCGAACACAGCACGGGTCAGTTTCTGAACGAGGAAGGTCTCTTCGTTCGTGCAGCGCGACGAGGTGATCACGCCGATGGACTTCTGACCGTATTTCTCTTGCAGACCGCGCAGACGGGTCGCGGCAAAAGTCAGCGCCTCGTCCCACGACACTTCGCGCCACGGTTCATCAATCGTGTCACGGATCATCGGGTTGAGAATGCGGTCTTGGTGCGTGGCGTAGCCGTAAGCAAAACGGCCCTTAACGCAGGAGTGACCACGGTTCGCTTTGCCGTTCTTATATGGCGTCATGCGGACGAGTTCGTCACCGCGCATCTCTGCCTTGAACGAACAGCCCACGCCGCAATAGGCGCAAGTCGTGATGACCGAACGGGTCGGTGTGCCCATTTCGATCACGGATTTTTCTTGAAGGGTCGCGGTCGGGCAGGCCTGAACGCAGGCACCACAGGATACACAGTCCGACGACAGGAAGGTGTCGTTCAACGCGCCAGCGGACACGCGGCTGTCGAAACCACGGCCTTCGATGGTGAGAGCAAAAGTGCCCTGCACTTCTTCACAGGCACGCACACAACGCGAGCACACGATACACTTCGACGGATCGTAGGTGAAATACGGGTTGCTGTCGTCTTTGGGCAGCCACTGCGGGTTGGCTTCGCCGCTGGTGTTTTTGGCTTTGAAGTGGGTTTCGACCGCTTCATAGCGCACATCACGCAGGCCAACAGCGCCCGCCATGTCTTGGAGTTCGCAGTCGCCGTTCGCGCCACAGGTCAGACAGTCCAGCGGGTGGTCGGAGATGTAGAGCTCCATCACGCCTTTGCGGATTTTCTGAACCTTGGACGATTGGGTGTGAACGACCATGCCAGCTGCAACAGGTGTCGTGCAGGACGCGGGCGTGCCGCGACGACCTTCGATTTCCACAACGCACAGACGGCACGAGCCGAACGCCTCAACGCTGTCAGTCGCGCAGAGTTTCGGAATGTCGATGCCAGCGATCGCAGAGGCACGCATAACGCTGGTGCCTTCCGGAACGGTGACTTCGAAACCGTCGACGGTGATGGTGACGGTCTTGTCAGATTTTACAGCGGGGGTGCCGAGATCGCGATCATCGGTCCACGGGATAATAAAGTCCTTCATTCTGCGGCCTCCTTCGCGGTCGAGAATTCTTCAGGGAAATTTTGCAGTGCAGACATGACGGGGAACGGGGTGAACCCGCCGAGCGCGCAGAGCGACCCGTCTTTCATTGTCTCACAAAGATCAGTCAGGATTTCGACGGCCGCGTTATCGCCCGCCGCAATACGGTCGATGGTTTCTACGCCGCGCACCGCACCGATACGGCAGGGGGTGCATTTACCGCAGCTTTCAACCGCGCAGAACTCCATCGCGAACCGCGCCATGCCGAGCATATCAGCAGTGTCGTCGAACACCACGATACCAGCGTGACCGATCAGGCCGCCTTTCTGGTCGAAGTCCTCATAGCCAAAGGGCGTGTCGAATTTGGACACAGGCATATAGGCGCCGAGCGGGCCACCAACCTGAACGGCTTTAACCGGACGACCAGAGGCTGTGCCGCCACCGATTTTATTCACGAGATCGCCGAGTGGCATACCGAACGCAGTTTCAAACAGACCGCCGAATTTCACGTTGCCTGCGATCTGGATCGGCATGGTGCCTTTCGAACGACCAAGGCCGAAGTCCGCATAGTGCTGCGCACCCTTTTCAAAGATCACAGGAACAGTCGCCAAAGAAATGACGTTGTTCACAACGGTCGGACGGCCCATGAAGCCTTGCAGAGCAGGGAGCGGCGGTTTCGCGCGAACGGTGCCGCGCTTGCCCTCAAGGCTGTTGAGGAGCGAGGTTTCCTCGCCACAGACATAAGCGCCAGCGCCCACACGGATTTCGATGTCGAACTGGTGGCCAGAGTTCAGTACATGGCCCAGAACGCCCGCATCACGGGCAATCGCACAGGCAGCTTCCATCTGTTCGATGGCGTCAGGGTATTCCGAACGAATGTAGACGAACCCTTTGGTCGCATGCGTCGCGAGACCCGCGATGATCATGCCTTCGATCAGGGTGAAGGGGTCGCCTTCCATGACCATACGGTCCGCAAAGGTACCGCTGTCGCCTTCGTCGGCGTTACAGACGATGTATTTCTTTTCGCCCTGCGCCATGCGCACGGTGTCCCATTTGATCCCTGTCGGGAAGCCAGCGCCACCGCGACCACGCAGGCCAGAGGTTTTCACTTCGTCAACCATCGCCTCGGCGGACATGGCGATTGCGCGGCGCAGACCGACGAGGCCACCGTGGGCTTCGTAGTCGGACAGGGACAGCGGGTCGATTTTACCAACGCGAGCAAAGGTCAGGCGGGTTTGCGCGGCAAAGAACGGGATCTGTTCCACATCGCCCAGCGCCTTATCGCTGTCACCTTCAAAGATCGCTTTGACGTCAGCAACGGTCACAGGGCCATAGCCCACACGACCTTCGGCGGTTTCAACCTCGACCAGCGGTTCGAGCCAGATCATCCCGCGGGAGCCATTGCGGATAATCTGCGCGTCGATGCCGCGCTCTTTGATCTCTGCCTCTACTGCTTTGACGATACGTTCAGCGCCGAGAGCTTTGGCGGCTGCGTCACGAGGAATATAGATTTTCATGCGCCGCACTCCGCCAGGATTTCGTCCATACGAGCCGCATCAACGCGACCTTCGAGCTGATCATCGACCAGAACAGCGGGGCCACAGGCGCAGAGGCCAAGGCAATACACAGGTTCAATCGTGATATTGCCGTTCGGCGTCGTCATGTGCCAGTCGCCGCCCAATTTTGCCAGAGCGTGATCGGACAGGGCATTTGCGCCAACCGACTGGCACGCCTCAGCGCGGCAGATTTTCACGACGTGCTTGCCCGCAGGGGCATCACGGAAATCGTGGTAAAAGCTGACGACGCCATGCACTTCGGCGCGACCGATGTTCAGTTCGGCAGCGATCAGGGGAACGGCAGTTTCAGGGATGAAGCCGAATTCATGCTGCAAATCATGCAGGATCGGCAAAAGCGGGCCTTCGAGGTGAAGATGGCGGGCGATGGTTTCGACTATCGCCTCTGGCGTGGGCTGGGCTTGTGTCATAGCGGGCTCCGAAAGTTTACCAGACACTCGTTGAAGTGATCACGGAAAACAATATCGATAAGCCGTCATTTGATAGAAAATTTCTATCAACCGAATGATCCAAAACGAATCGAAATTGCCCGAAATTCAGGCGCTTCAGCCCCGCCTTTCAGGATTCGAACACAGATGTGTCATGTTCCTGCAACAGGTGTCACGTTGAGACGTGCTCCAAAGGATAGGGTCGGTAAACAGAGGAATAAGCCAACAAGACGCACCAACTTTGACGGCGTTAAGCCTGAGTGTCGGATCGCTGCTGATCCCCGTGTGTTGAGGTACTCAAATGGCGTTTGTCGCTTTTATCGCTGGAAGTTTTATCGGCCTGCTCGCTGCCTGTGCAGGTCTCGTATTCTTGGACCTGAGCCTGATGGCTTCGTTTGCGCTCTACATGATCGCAGGCATTGCGATTCCATTGGTGTGGCTGGCGACCGACCATGCCGAACGCCGCCTGAATACAACTCTCTGATCTGCCAATCAGACCTTAGGTCGACGCCCACGTAATAATGGCGGATGCTGGAACGGCACCCGACTGGCGTTTGACCTCTTTGCCCTTGGCGAATTTCACCATCGTGGGAATGCCGCGGATCCCGAATTTCGGGCTCGCGGTTTGGTGCATCTCGGTGTTGACCTTCACCAGTCGCGCCTTGCCTGACAATTCAGAAGCGGCCTTTGAAAACTCTGGTGCCATCATGCGGCAGGGCCCGCACCATGGTGCCCAGAAATCGACGACCAATGGGACGTCATCGGTTTTGGCGGCTTTTTGAAGCGTCTTGAGGTCGATCTCGATCGCTTTGTTCGACATGAGTTTGGTCCCGCAGGTGGCACATTTCGGGCCAGCGGTCAGTTTGTCGTCGGGAACGCGGTTCACCTGTCCACAATCGAAACAGGTCATTTTCAGGCCAGCCATCGGTGCCTCCATTCATACATCTCAAAAATCATATATGTTTGTGAGACAAAGATGCAAGCCCTTAGGCCATGGTTTCCTCTGCCTCACCTTCGCGGTCGGATGTTCGTAGCGGCGCGTGAGCCGTCACGATGAGCGCAGCAATCGGTTCTCCGCGATCTTGGCGAAGGGTGGTTTGGGACAATTGAACATCCCTGAAGCCCGCAACATCTAAGAGCGAGCGGATATACTGTTCCGAATGGGCATAGCGGTGAGATGGTTGGAGCATGACGCCCTCCCCGTCGTGAACTTCGACGGTAAAGGCAAAGCGTCCTGTGTTGGTCAGGGATGCCGCGACCCAGCCGAAGATGCGTTCCAGCGTGCCGATATAAATGAACACGTCCGCCGCGATGATCGTGTCATAGCGGCTACTATCGACCATCAATGTGGCGAGGTCGCGCTGTTCGAGGTGGTCATAGATCGCTTTGTCTTTGGCCTGGGCTAGCATCCGCGCGGAGAGGTCGTAGCCCCCTATCCAGTCGTAGCGCCCCGCAATCGCAGCGCCCATCAGTCCCGTCCCGCAGCCAAGGTCGAGCACGCGGCCAAGCGGACCCGACAGCGCCTCTGCAATGCGGTCTGGCCCGCAATAGCCCAGCGCCCCAACAAGAGAGGCCTCGAACCGAGGCGCATAGTCGTCAAAGAGGGCCTCGACATGCGCCGCAGGAACACGTTCTGCCAGAGGGACCGCGCGGTGCAAATCCAACCGCAACGTCGCGCCGAAACGGTCAGACGGGTCAGTGGCGAGGGCTTGGGCGTAGGCCTCTTGGGCCAAGGTCGCATCACCCGCCGCATCGGCCATTTCGCCCAAACGCATCCATCCCGCCGTCCACATTGGGACTGTCGGCATGGTTTCGCGCATCAGGTCAGCCGCCGCGCGCGCATCGCCCTCCGCCAAGAGAGCGTCGGCATAAGATAAACGGCGGTCAGCCGCCAAATCACCAGAAGACGTAAGCAAAGGTGCCATGATCGCATCCAAACAAGGAATACCGCCCCGCCGGCGGCAAGCGATTTGCGATCAGACTCAGGGGGACTGTTTGGACATGAAATACGACCATGACGGACAAAGCTGCGCTACATGTTGCTAGACTGCTCCAACTGTCAAGTGGGCCTCACGCAAAGCTTGATTATTTAAGGAGAGGACCCCATCATAAAGGACGCGAGTTACTACTTATCGACACTGTCTCCGAATCCGGCTCAGTTCTTCGATCACGTTCTGACGAGCCGGCTCCGCTGCAATTCCGCGAGCGGGTTACTAAAACAGGAGACATCACGATGGCTACCGGCACCGTGAAATGGTTCAACACCACCAAAGGCTACGGCTTTATCGCCCCTGATGGCGGCGCAAAAGACATTTTCGTTCACATTTCGGCAGTAGAGCGCTCGGGCCTCACTGGTCTGAACGAAAACCAGAAAGTCGAATTCGAACTTCAGGCTGGCCGTGATGGACGCGAATCCGCGATCAACATCACCATTCTCTAATCTACCGTTTATTCGGACTTGATTGGAATCATGGGTGCGGGGATGCTCGCGCCCATGAGATTTTTAAAAGCAGCCGCATGCATCCTATGCGCGACCAGTATGACCGCCCATGCCGAAGCACCTGATGGTGCGGAATTCGCGTTCGTCATCAAAATCTTTGAAAAAATCCAAGAGCAGTCATTTGCCGCGAACCGCGAGTTATGCGGGTATTTGGGCTATGGGCCCGATGGCGAGCTAATGACCACACGGATCAATCGCGGTGAAGAAGCGGCCTGCTATCTGCCGACTTGGCCAGCCAAGATGGATGTGATCGCCTCGTTTCACACGCACAGCACGTATAACCCCGACTACAATTCCGAACTGCCGTCCTCGACCGATATGGAATCAGACGAGGACTCTGGTATCGACGGCTGGGTCGCCACACCTGGTGGACGGCTATGGTATATCGATAGCTCTGAGATGATGGCCTATCAGGTTTGTGGTGCGGGTTGTCTGCCCCAAGACCCCAACTTTGTCGACGAACCCGCTGGCGCGATCAAACCGAGCTATACCTACCGCGGCATCCTCAAGAGTGAGTCGCAGTAGCCCCTCGCCTCTCTCACTCGAACGCGATAAGTGTGCGGGGACGATGACGACGGATATTCGCATGACCCACCCGCGCTTTTTCGGCTATGGCAGCCTCGTAAACCTGACCACCCATACCTATCCCGACCCCAAACCCGCCAAGCTGCGAGGATGGCGTCGCGTGTGGCGGCATACGCAAATCCAAGAGCCTGCGTTCTTATCCGTGGAACCCTGTGACCGCACGACCTTGCTCGGCGTGACGGCGGCGGTTCCGAATGCGGATTGGGCAGCGCTGGATGAACGGGAAAGCGGATATCTGCGCCGCGACGTGACCCATTTGATCGACGACGCGGTGCAATCTACAGCCGTGTATGAGGTCGACGCTGCGCATTACCTCGAACCTGTCACACGCCCGATCCTGTTGTCGTATCTGGACGTGGTTGTTCAGGGATATCTGCGGGTGTTTGGCGACGAAGGTGCTGATCACTTCTTTGATACGACCCACAATTGGGGGCCGATCCTGAATGATCGCGAGGCACCGCGCTATCCCCGCGCCCGCACTTTGACGGCTGAAGAAACCTCGCGGGTGAATGCGGGGCTGGCCGCGCTGGGCCAACCCCTCGATTAATTAGCGGAACGCGGGTCCGTGCGCCCAGATGGTGAGCGAGTAGCGTTCACCAATGGTGACGGGTGTTACGCGGTGTAGCAGATACGACGGGAACATCGTGACGGTGCCGCGTGCCTTATTCGCGGTGATCACGGCGTTTGACGGCATGACCTCTAGCGCGCCGCCCTCGTAATCCTCGGGTTCGGACAGTTGCGCGACCATGGTCAGCTTGCGTTTGGACGCCACGCGGCCGTCGCCGATATCGGAATGCCATGTGAAATGCCCTTCGCGTTCGGCACCATAGCGAGCGACCTGCGGGCTTTCGGAAAAGTCGGTGAGATCAAAGCCATAGGCATCCCGATTGGCCACACGCACGACATCGATGATGCGATTCATCACCCAATCCGCGCCCTCAACATCATCGAGCCAAACGAGATCAGCGCGGCGCAGGTTGTGGTTCTGTTCACGCCCGACAAGTTTCGCGTCCTTCGCAGGCGCAGAGCGCACCAGATCGAGAATGCGGTCGCAGTCTTCGATTGAAAAAGCGTCGGGCACCGTGTGCACAGTGATCATGGTCGTCCATTCCTATACTGAATGGACGGTCATTTAGGCGCGAACGGTCTGGGGTCTGTTCGCTTTCCGACATGCAGGACGGAAAGCGACGTAATTATGCGTTATCGCGGAAACGGTTTGCGATGGGGTAGCGGCGGTCCAGCCAGAACGCCCGTTTCGTCAGGCGCGTACCCGGTGCCGATTGGAAACGTTTGTATTCGCTGATGTAGAGCAGATGCTCTACTTTCTTGACCACATCACGGTCAAAGCCTTTGGCGACGAGGTCGGCAACGCTGGCTTCGTCATCGACCAATCCTTCGAGGATCGCATCGAGGATGTCGTAGGGCGGCAGGCTGTCTTCGTCCTTTTGGTCGGGACGGAGTTCGGCGCTTGGCGGTTTGTCGATGATTGAAACGGGGATCACCTCGCCTGCGGGGCCATCCATCCACGGGCGGTGGTTGGCGTTGCGCCAGCGGCAGGTCTCAAAGACGCGCGTTTTATAGAGGTCTTTGATCGGGTTATAGCCGCCGTTCATATCGCCATAGATCGTGGCATAGCCCACGGCGACCTCGGATTTGTTGCCCGTCGTCAGCAGCATTTCCCCGAATTTGTTCGACAACGCCATGAGGAGAAGTCCGCGCAAACGCGACTGGATGTTTTCTTCGGTCAGGTCAGCGTCGCGGCCCGCAAAAAGTGGAGCCAGCGTTTCGGTGATCGCATCGCGACCCTGTTTGATCGGCACATAGTCATAGTGGACACCCAGACGGTTCGCGATGTCTTCGGCATCGTCGAGCGATCCTTGCGAGGTGTATTCAGACGGCAGCATCACGCAGCGCACGTTTTCGGCACCAATCGCGTCAACAGCGATGGTCGCGACGATGGCAGAGTCGATCCCGCCCGAAAGGCCAAGCAGCACCTTTTTGAACCCCGTTTTCCGCATGTAATCGCGGAGCGTCGTGACCATTGCGTGATAGTCCTGTTCCCACGCATCGCCAAAGGTGGCCTTGGGGCCTTCGGCGGCTTCCCAGCCATCATCGGTGCGGTGGAAATCGACGTGGGCCACGGCCTCTTCAAAGAGGGGCAGCTGCACGGCGAGTTTGCCGTGACGGTTCAGCACAAACGATCCGCCGTCGAAGGCCTGATCATCCTGACCGCCGACGGTGTTCACGTAGACCATCGGCACATCGTTTTCGATCACACGAGCAACCATCGTGTTTATACGGCGGTCGAATTTTCCACGGTAATAGGGCGATCCGTTCGGTACGACGAGGAGTTCGGCCCCGCTTTCGACCATGGCTTCGGCCACATCGGGGAACCAAGCATCCTCGCAAATCGGCGATCCGATCCGCAGGGGGCCAGCATCATAGGGGCCCTGAATGGCGCCACGATTGAACTGACGCACTTCGTCAAAGACGTTGTAGTTGGGCAGGAAGTGTTTCAGCTGGCGCGCCGCGATCTTACCGTCCTTGAGGATGAAATAGGCGTTATAGAGCCGTCCGTTTTCCGCCAGTGGCCCACCGATCCCGATCATCGGGCCATCCGCACATTCCGCAGCGAGGGCGACAATGCGGTCATAGCAGGCCTGCTGGAACGCTGGTTTCATCACGAGGTCTTGGGTCGAATAGCCCGCGATGAACATCTCAGGCAGTGCGACCATCTGCGATCCAGCCGCGCGGGCGGTATCCCAAACGGTTTTGGCCTTGGCGGCGTTGCCTTCGACATCCCCAACGGTGGGGTTCAATTGGGCCATCGTGATGCGGAATGTATCGGTCATCGGTGTCCTGTGCGCTAACTCACGACAGGTTTACCAGAACCCACGCTAAGGGAAAGCGGATTGCGGCCCAATCCCCCCTAGACCGTTGTATCGGCGGGCGGGCTCTATTAGCATCGCGCGGGCTGGAATAGGGAAAGTTAACGATGACTCGCAATCGGGCGCTATGGGGCGGTGCAGTTTTGGTTCTGTCGATGACAGGGGCCGTGGCGCAGGACGTTCAGACCAAACAATACGAGGATGGCGGCGTCTACGAAGGCGAATTCCTGAACGGCAAACAGCACGGGACAGGGATGTATCGCCTGCCCAATGGCTATGAATACAACGGCGATTGGGTCGAAGGCCGCATCCAAGGCAATGGCGTTGCGCGCTTCCCCAATGGTTCTGTCTACGAGGGCGAATTCGCCGAAGGTAAGCCGAGCGGCACAGGCAAGATCACCTTTGCCGATGGTGGCGTCTATGAAGGCGACTGGGTGGATGGCAACATCACCGGCAGCGGCATCGCCACTTATGCAAACGGTGTCATCTACGAAGGCGAATTCCGTAACGCGATGCACCACGGCACAGGCACCATGCGCAGCCCGAATGGTTACAGCTATGCGGGCCAGTGGGTGAACGGCGTCAAAGAAGGCTCTGGCACGATCACTTATCCCGACGGCACGATCTATGAGGGCCAGTTGGCCCGCGATGACCGCGAAGGTGACGGTAAGCTGCTGATGCAGGACGGCACCATCTACGAAGGCAAATGGGTCGCTGGTCAGATCGAGGGCATCGGTCGACTAGTCCAGCCGAACGGCGACATTTACGAGGGCGATCTGGTCGCAGGCCACCGCGAAGGCACGGGCACTGTGACTTACGCCAACGGTGATATTTATCAGGGCGGTTTCCACGATGACCGCCGCCACGGTCAGGGCACGTTCCGCGGAACGGACGGCTACGTCTATGTCGGCGGCTGGGAAGGTGGCGCGATGTCTGGTCAGGGCAAAGTGCTCTATCCAGACGGTTCTGTCTACGAAGGGCAGTTCGCAAACGACCTACCCAATGGCGAAGGCAAAATCACCTATCCAGACAGCTCGACCTATGTTGGCGGCTGGGTTGATGGCGTGATCGAGGGAACGGGCATCGCCACCTACGCCTCTGGCCTCGTCTATGAGGGCGAATTCAAGAACGCAAAAAACCACGGTCGCGGCGTAATGCGCTATGGAGACGGCTATTCCTACGACGGTGAATGGGCAAACGGTCAGCGCCATGGGATTGGCACCGCAACCTATGCCGACGGGTCCGTCTACTTTGGTCACTTTGAGAACGGCCAACGTCATGGACAGGGCAAGATCACCATCCCCGACAACCCCGCCACCGAAGCCGACGAGAGCTTTACCTACGAGGGTGAATGGCAGAACGGCGAGATTTCGGGCCAAGGGGTCGCGACCTACTCGAACGGCGATATCTATCAGGGCACCTTTGTTGCGGGTCGCCGTCAAGGGGATGGCACGATGCGCTATGCCTCGGGACAGATCGAAAGCGGTAACTGGGATCAAGACCTCTACGTGACCCGCGATGATGCCGCCCCTGCAGGTGATGTTGCGACAGGTGCGCCAGAGGCCACCCCAGACGCAGCCCCCGAAGCGCCCGCGAACTAAACGACCTCGCCCGCGTCCAGTCGGGCGAGCCACGTTTTCGCATCAGCTAGAACGGTTTCTTTGCGCGTGTCGTCCATTCGGTCCCACGTGCGATACATGTTCCCCATCCGTGCATTGCCCGCAAAACGGTCGCGGTGACGAATGAGGAAATGCCAATATAGCAAGTTGAACGGACAAGCGGTGTCGCCTGTTTTGTCTTTGACCTTGTAGTGGCAGGACCCGCAGTAGTCCGACATTCGGTCGATATAGGCGCCGCTGCTGACGTAGGGTTTGGACGCGATTACTCCACCGTCGGCGAACTGGCTCATCCCGATGGTGTTCGGGGCCTCGACCCATTCAAAGGCGTCGGCATAAACGGCCAGATACCATTCATGCAGTTGATGTGGATCGACCCCCGCTAAGAGCGCAAAGTTGCCTGTCACCATGAGCCGTTGGATATGGTGGGCGTAGGCCTCTGTTCGGGTTTGTTCGACGGCCTGAGACATGCAGTGCATCTTTGTCTCGCCACCCCAGTAGAGCCACGGCAGTTTACGATCATGGCCAAGCGCGTTGCGGGTCATGTAGTTGGGGCCGTGCAGGAAATAGATGCTCCGTACGTATTCCCGCCAGCCGATGACCTGACGAATGAACCCCTCCACCGCGTTGAGCGGCGCGGTGCCGCTGCGATAGGCGGCTTCGGCTTGTCTGCAGACCTCAAGCGGGTCCAAGAGGCCGATGTTGAGATACATCGAGATGATCGAGTGCCAGAGGAACTTTTGCCCCGTCAGCATGGCGTCCTGAAAGTCGCCGAATTTCGGCAGACCCCGCGCGATCCAGTGATCGAGTTGGGTTTGGGCCTGCTGGGCGTCGGTCGCGAACCAAAACGGGCGTAGATCGCCAAAGTTCTGACCAAAGCGATCTTCGACAAGGTCCAGAACCTCTGCCGTGATTGCATCGGGTTCAAACCGCAACGGTCCACTGAAATCGACGGCATCGGGCGCGGGTTTGCGGTTGTCGTGGTCGTAGTTCCATTGACCGCCCGCCGGCTGGTTGCCGTCCATCAACAGCCCCGTTTTGCGGCGCATATCGCGGTAGAAATACTCCATCCGCAGCGCCTTGCGGCCCTCGGCCCAATCCTCGAAATCGCGATGAGAGGCGATAAAACGGTCATCAGGGAACTGGTGCACGGGGATTGGCAGATCTTCGAGTGCTGAGATCAGCCGCCATTCGCCCGATTGTGTCGCGATCACTTCGGCAGCGTTATGTTCAGAGGCGCGCCGCAGAAGTTCCCCAGCGATGCTGCCCGCGTTTTCGGGATCATCCAGAGTGGTGTAGTCCACCTGCCAGCCCTCGGCCCTCAGGTGATCCGCAAACTTGCGCATTGCGGCAAAGATCAGGGCGATCTTTTTGGGGTGATGGGGGACGTAGGTTGCCTCGCCCATGACTTCGGCCATGACGACGACATCGCGGGACTTATCTGCTTCGCGCAGGGCGGAGAGGGTCGGCGAAAGTTGGTCACCTAGAACGAGGACGAGCTTTACCACGGCACGGTTGCCCCGTTGAAATCGTAGAACGACCCTGTTTGGTCTGCCCCTGCCCCGTCGAGGACGGAGAGTAGTGCGGTGGCAGAATCCGTCGGCGACAGTTTCTTTGCGGCATAGCCCGCAGTGAACGGCGTATCGACGGTCCCAGGGTGAAGGGCGAGGACGACTGAACCTTTGTGCGTTCGTTTCAGTTCCAACGCCGTGCCACGAATGATCTGGTTCACGGCGGCCTTCGATGCGCGGTAGGAATGCCAGCCGCCCAATCCGTTGTCCCCAATCGACCCAACCCGCGCAGAGAGGACACCGACCCGTCCCGATGGGGCAAGCAGTCGGGGAACGTGCTGAAGGATCAACGCCACGCCAATCGTATTCACCGCAAAGACCTGCGCCATCGTCTGCGCATCAATGGCCGACAGGGATTTTTCTGGCGCGGCACCGTTGGGGGCGAGGATACCCACGGCGATGATCACACGATCAAACGGCCCCTCAATGGCACCCAGAACACGATCAACCGAAGCAGGGTCGGTCACGTCCAGACCATTGTCACGACGCGATAGTCTGATGACCTCGCCATCAACTACATCGCAAAACGCGCGGCCTATGCCTCCTGAGGCGCCAATGATCAGGTTTCGTTTCATGCGCCAGAACTAGTCTACCCTGCCCCACTGTCCAGTTTTCCCCGACCAAAACGCGGGCATTCAATGAGCCAGAGCAAAAACGGGCAAAAACGCTCTTTCCCTCGCGGGAATCATGGGTATAGTCCCGCCCCATGACGCGCTTGGATCATATCACTCAGACTGCCCGCATTTGCGGTGCGTCGTCCTCGTGCGCCCTTCTACTCCTTAGCAGCCTCTGAGCGTGCCTTCCGGCGCGACCGCTCAGGGGTGTCTTAGCGTCGGGACAAAAAGCTAAGGACAGACAAGGAATTATGACATGACCAAAGACCGCGTGTTGATTTTCGACACAACCCTGCGTGACGGCGAACAGTCGCCCGGCGCCACCATGACCCACGAAGAAAAGCTCGAAATCGCAGAGCTGCTTGACGATATGGGTGTCGATATTATCGAAGCTGGCTTCCCCATCGCATCCGAGGGTGACTTCCGCGCCGTTTCCGAAATCGCTCAGCGTTCCAAGAATTCGACGATCTGCGGTCTGGCACGTGCGAACTTTAAAGACATTGATCGCTGCGCTGAAGCGATCAAGCACGCAGGCTCGGGCCGTATTCACACGTTCATCGGCACCTCGCCGTTGCACCGTGCGATCCCGAACCTGACCATGGATGAGATGGCGGATAAGATCCACGAAACGGTCAGCCATGCGCGGAACCTCTGTGACAACGTCCAGTGGTCCCCGATGGATGCGACCCGCACCGAGTGGGATTACCTCTGCCGCGTGATCGAAATCGCGATCAAAGCGGGCGCGACCACGATCAACATCCCTGACACCGTGGGCTACACCGCCCCGATGGAAAGCGCGGACCTGATCAAACGCTTGATCGAGACCGTTCCGGGTGCAGATGACGTGATCTTTGCGACGCACTGCCACAACGACCTCGGCATGGCGACGGCGAACGCGCTGGCGGCTGTGGCTGGTGGTGCGCGTCAGATCGAATGCACCGTCAACGGTCTGGGCGAACGCGCAGGTAACACCGCGTTGGAAGAAGTCGTCATGGCGCTCAAAGTACGCAACGACATCATGCCTTACACCACAGGTGTTGATACCACGAAGATCATGAATATCTCGCGCCGCGTTGCGACCGCGTCGGGTTTCCCTGTGCAGTTCAACAAAGCGATCGTTGGTAAGAACGCCTTTGCGCATGAATCTGGCATCCACCAAGACGGCATGCTGAAGAACAAAGAAACGTTCGAGATCATGCGCCCAGAGGACGTAGGTTTGGCTGGCACCTCGTTGCCGCTGGGCAAACACTCTGGTCGTGCGGCACTGCGGGCGAAACTGGAAACGCTCGGCTTTGATATGGCCGACAACCAATTGAACGACCTGTTCGTGCGGTTCAAAGACCTCGCTGACCGCAAGAAAGAAGTCTACGACGACGATATCGTGGCTCTGATCCGTCAGAACGACACTGTCGAGGACCACATCAAGTTCAAATCGCTCCGCGTTGTTTGCGGCACTGAGGGTCCGCAGACCGCTGACCTGACCCTGCTGGTTGGTGGCGAAGAGAAATCGGTTCACGCGACGGGCGATGGTCCGGTTGATGCAACGTTCAATGCGGTTAAGGCGATTTTCCCGCATGGTGGCCGTTTGGACCTGTATCAGGTGCACGCTGTGACCAAAGGAACGGACGCACAGGCCACCGTTTCGGTCAAGCTCGAAGAGGATGGTCGTATTGCGACAGGTCAGTCGGCAGATACGGACACTGTGGTTGCGTCGGCCAAAGCCTACATCAACGCGATCAACCGTTTGATCGTGCGGCGCGAAAAATCCGCTCCGGGTGATGACATTAAGAACGTGAACTACAAGGACACGATCTGAGGATATCGGGCGGCTTTCGGGCCGCCCTTTTCATAAGGGCTATAGCATGGACAATTGCGTCACTCTCCTCGGGACTAAGGGCGGTCCTGCAATCAGACCTGGAACCCCGATGCCGACCTCGATCTTTGTGCGGCTTGCGGGGCAAGTGATCCTCGTTGATGCGGGCCTTGGTGTGTCGCGGGCGGTTTGCGATGCGGGTGTCGCGCTGACCGACCTCGATGCGATTATCGTGACGCATATGCATTCCGACCATTATCTGGAGTTGGGACCGCTGATGCACACGGCGTGGACCGCTGGGTTAAAGCGCGCCGTGCCGATCTATGGCCCCGCAGGTCTGACGGCCTATTGGCAGGGGTTCCTTGCTTCGATGGAGGCCGATATTTCCCTGCGGATCGCGGATGAGGGCCGCCCAGCGCTAGAGCCTTTGGCCGATCTTCGGCTGCTGGATGCGGGGCAGTTTACAATCGGCAGCGTAACGGTCGAGGCGATCCGCAATCAGCACCCACCGCTGATCGACAGCTTTGCCCTGCGTCTGGCGGGTGACGGGAAATCGGCGACGCTTTCGGGCGATACGGCGCCAATCGACGCGATGATCGACTTTGCCAAAGATACCGACCTCCTCGTTCATGAAGCGATGCTGAGCGCGGGTATTGATGCCCTGTGTAAACGGGTTGGGAATGGTGACGACCGTCTGAGGGTGCATCTTGAACGGTCACATTCGCCTGCGGCTGAGGTGGCTAAAATCGCGACGGCGGCAGGGGTGAAACAACTCGCCCTAAATCACCTGATCCCGAGCGACGATCCTGATTTCACCTTGGAAGATTGGCACGCAGAGATCACACCACACTACAGCGGGCCGCTGTTTGTCGGGACTGATGGGATGACGATCCCGCTTTAACGAAAAGGGCCGCAGCGAACTGCGGCCCTGTGTCGTCTTAACCGAGCACTTCTTTGATCGAGTCGACGGTAGCCGCGACGATGGTATCCGCCTCGTCTTTGGTCAGGCAGAACGGCGGCGCGTAGCCGAGGATGTCGCCTTGGGGCATCGCACGCGCAATCACACCACGCGACGCCATCGCCGCAGAGAGCGACGGGCCGATTTTCTGCGATGGATCGTAGAAGGTGCGGCTATCACGGTCAGCCACGAACTCTACCGCGCAGAGCATCCCTTCGCCGCGCACTTCACCGACATTCGGGTGATCCGCGACGGCGGCTTTCATCTGGGCATTTAGATAAGCACCCATTTCGCCCGCGTTTTGAACGAGGTTCAATTCATCTAGCAGTTTGAGGTTAGCTACACCTGCAGCCGCGCCAATCGGGTGCGCAGAGTATGTCCAACCGTGACCGATGGGGCCGTTTTCGTCGGTGCCCTGCTCTAGCACTTTCCACATACGATCCGAGATGATCGAGCCAGACAGCGGCGCATAAGCAGACGTCAGACCTTTGGCGATCGTGATCAGGTCAGGTTTCAGGTCGTAGTGGTGCGAGCCGAACATGGACCCCAAACGGCCAAAGCCGGTGACGACCTCGTCCGCGATCAGCAGAATGTCGTGCTTTTCCAGAACAGCCTGAATAGCAGCCCAATAGCCAGCAGGCGGTGGGACGATGCCGCCTGTGCCCATGACAGGTTCACCGATAAAGGCCGCGATAGTGTCCGCGCCTTCGCGTTCGATCAGCGCTTCGAGTTCGGCGGCGCAATGTGCCGTGAACTGCTCTTCGGTCATGTTGACGTCCGGACGGCGGAAGTAATACGGCGCCTCGGTATGGATGACCTGTTCGAGCGGCAGGTCAAATTTCGCATGGAACAGACCAAGGCCCGTCAGCGACCCCGTCATCAGGCCAGAGCCGTGATAGCCGCGCCAGCGCGAGATGATCTTTTTCTTTTCGGGGCGACCGAGGATATTGTTGTAATACCAAACGAGTTTGATGTTCGTCTCGTTCGCATCCGACCCCGACAGGCCAAAGTAAACCTTGGACATGTGGTCGGGCGCACGGTCGAGCACCATTTTCGACAGGGTAACCGACGCCTCAGTCCCATGACCAACATAGGCGTGGTAATAAGCCAATTCTCGCGCCTGATCGGCAATCGCTTCGGCGATGTCCTGACGACCGTAGCCAACGTTCACGCAATAGAGGCCAGCAAACGCATCAAGGAGCTTTCTGCCGTCGCGGTCTTCGATGTGGCAGCCGTTCGCGGTTTTAATAATACGGGTCGGGGTTTCGCCGCGGGCGTGTTGGGCCAGGTGGGTCGAGGGGTGGAAAAAGTTCTCGCGGTCCCATTGGGCCAGTTGGTCGTTCGTTAGCATCGTCATTCCTATCGGGTAGAGTCGCGCGATATTGCCCGCGATTTGCCCGAGGCAGGATGAGAAATTCAGTGATGCCTCAGAAGATTCAGCTGCAAAACGTGCGCTAGACCCACAATTTAGTCTGCGAAGAGATGCAACGGTGGGAGGCCCCCGCCCTTGATCTGTTTGGTCACGATATAGGTGAAATAGCGGGCAATCCCGATCCGCGCCTCTAACAGATCGTCCATTGTCATTTGGTAGCTTTCCACATCGCGGGCCGCGACTTGCATCAGGTAATCATACCCTCCGCCTAAGGCCCAACAGTGGGTGATGTCGTCATGCGCCTCAATCCGTGCCTCAAACGTGCGGAAGGATGCAGCGGTGTGATCTGCCAGTTCAACAACGACAAAGACCGTCACCCAAGGGCCGAGTTTGCGCAGATTGAACCGCGCACCATAGCCGTCGATCAACCCCGCCTTTTCCAGTTTCTTCAAACGGTCCCAGCAAGGTGTCGGGGTCAAGCCGACCTTTTCTGCCAGCGCCGCTTTTGTGATCCTGCCGTCGGTGGCAAGGATGCGCAGAATGGCGATGTCGCGGTCGTCCAGCTTTATCATTCGAGCCTCGGCGAAAATGTGTCGCTTTCCTTCTACCGCGTCACGAAAGGTTCTGCCATGGTCGCGCCATGACTGATTTGCACACCACCCGCGCCATCCTTTCGGACCTCATCGCATTCGACACAACGTCGATCCTGCCGAACCGCCATTGCATCGACTACCTCGCGGCCAAGCTCGAGGATGCAGGTGCGCGAATTGAGATATTTGAGGACGAAACCGGCAAAAAGGCGAACCTCTGGGCGACGATCGGGCCAGAAGGGGACGGCGGGATCGTGCTATCGGGTCACACCGATGTCGTGCCGGTTGCCGATCAGGATTGGACAAGCGATCCGTTTGAATTGGTTGAACGGGATGGGAAGCTCTTTGGACGTGGCACTTGCGATATGAAGGCGTTTATCGCCGCGGCCGTCGCGATGGCGCCTGAGTTTGCAAAACACGCCACCGCCCGCCCTGTCCATTTCGCATTTACCTATGACGAGGAAACTGGCTGCCTTGGCGGTCAGGCCTTGGTCGAGGTGCTGCGCGAACGTGGCCTGCGCCCGTCTATCGGGATCGTCGGGGAACCGACCGAGATGCGGATCATCGAAGGCCACAAGGGGTGCTATGAATACACCACGCATTTCCACGGCTCCGAAGGGCATGGCTCGGCCCCCGACCTTGGCGTGAATGCCGTTGAATATGCGGTGCGGTTTATATCGAAGCTTCTGGAACTGAAGGACGCGCTAAAGTCCAAGGCGCCCGAAGACAGCCGTTTTGACCCGCCATGGACCACGATCAACACAGGCAGCCTGATCGGTGGCGTCGCGCATAACGTCATTCCGGGCAAGGCGACCGTGCAGTGGGAAATGCGGCCCGTTCAGGTGTCGGACGCGGACTTTGTTAAGGGTGAATTGGCGACCCACGTCGAGCATCTGAACAAACAGATGAAAGCCGTGCATCCTGATGCTGGCGTGCATACGCACACGATTGCCGAAGTTGTGGGCCTTGAACCCATGGCAGAGAACGCGGCGCGTGATCTGATCACAGAACTGACGGGCGCGAACGGCTGCGATGTGGTGCCGTTTGGAACCGAGGCGGGGCTATTCCAGTCAATCGGTATGGATGTAGTGGTCTGCGGGCCCGGGTCGATCGCACAGGCGCATAAGCCTGACGAATACATCAGTCTCGAGCAATTGGATCAGTGCATCACCATGCTGAAACGACTTTGTTCCAGACTTTCGACGTCGCGCCCCTAAACTCTGCTCTGTTTGCTTCGTTTTAGTGTCGACCTCTCACTTTTTGATGGAAGACGAGCAGACATGCAGACCAAGACTGATACGGCAAAGTCGCCGTCCCCGACCCCGAACGTTCCGACCCGCTTTTACACCACAGGCGATTTTGTCGATCTGATCAACGCGCTTCGCGAATTCGATCCGGGTGCGGCATCGCATACACTGGTAGGTTTGCTGCGCATGGCGAGCGAAAACACCGCGACGCCCGTTGAACAGACCGCTTTGCGCATTGCGGGTCTGGGTGACATCGAAGCCAAAACCTTTGTCCTGACGGATGCAGCCAAAGACCTGCTCTATGATTTCTCAACGGGTGACTATTCGGGCAATGTGCGCCCCGGTCGTTACCGCGAAAACGTGGCCGCGAAAGAAGAGGAAGCGGAAGAGACCGATTACCTCAAGACCGACGCGCCAGAACCCGTTGCCCGCCTGAACATCGGTGGCACCAACTATGTGATCGGCGAGCTTGCTGCTCTCGACATGCTGGCGTTCCGTCTGGAAAGCGGCGGCGAGTGGCATCACCTCAGCAACACCGTTGAAGATGGCTGGTCGTCAATTGCGGCTGAAATCATCGCGGCTACCCGTGACACCACCCGCGAATATATCCGCATGCACATGATCCACCGTCGCAACGTGAACGTCGGCGACAACATCCGCCTATTCGACCTCTATGGCTTTGAGTGGTTCATTCGCATCGACGACCAAGGCTGCTTTACCCACGTGGAAGGCCGCAACTGGGAGCCTGTGAACATCGACGGTCTAGATATCGAAGAGGACCTTGGAAAAATCGCGGTCAACGCAATTATGGTCGCCGTGCCAGACGCACGCGAGCACTTCAAAGATGACGTTGATCAGTGGGCACGTCGCATCGCGGCTGGCGCAATGGTCATGCCAGCGTTCAATATGTGAGACAGGCTGAGGGCGCGTTAATCGCCCTCTTCTGCCGCAGAGATCGATTTGGAGTTGATTTCATAGGCCCGCTGGGTCTCGATCATGTCGACGAGTTCTTGAACTACGTTGACGTTTGACGTTTCGAGCATCCCTTGGGTCAACTGTCCCAGACCTTCGGCTTGGGGTGTGGCCACGATGGGGGCGCCGCTCGCGAGCGTTTCAACAAAGAAATTTTCGCCGATCGGTTCCAGACCCCGCGGGTTCGGGAAGTTGCCCAATGTGATCTGACCAATTTCTTGGTTCTGTGTGTCACCCGGCATCACAACGCTGACGATACCGTCCGCCGAAATGTTGATCTGGTTCGCTCCTTGGGGGATCTGGATTTCAGGCTGAATGACGTAGCCGCTCGCCGTGGTGAGCGTGCCCTCTTGGTTCATCGAAAACGTCCCGTCGCGGGTGTAGCCGATGCGGCCATCAGGCAGCAGAACTTGAAAGAACCCCTGCCCGTTGATCGCAACGTCGAGAGCGTTACCCGTATCAGACAGCGCGCCTTGGGTATGGAGTTTGTCAGTGCTGACAACACGAACACCTGTACCGATGGCCAGAGCCGAGGTCAGGTTAGTGTTTTCCGATGTTTGGTCACCGCCAGGGCGCGACACTTGATACAGGAGGGATTCAAAATTCGCGCGGTCGCGTTTGAATCCCGTCGTATTAACGTTGGCAAGGTTGTTCGAAATGACCTGAAGCCGCGTCTGTTGGGCGTTTAGACCCGTCTTCGCGACGTGCATTGCATTGGTAGACATCTGGGCTCCTCTCGGTGGCTCACTTACCCTGAATGGTGCAAGCGCCGTGCCAGATGTCAGTGCAGAGAAATGTTATGCGGGGGCCCGCATAATTTCAGTACCTGCCTCGTCCAATTCCTTGGCCGTATTGATCATGCGCATGTTCATTTCAAAGGCGCGCTGAATGGTGATCGACGAAATCAATTCCTCAGTCGCATTCACGTTTGCCCCCTCAAGGACACCCTGACGGACAGAAGCCATCTGGTTCGGCTGCGGCAACGTCCCATCAAGGTTTCGGATCAGGCCGTCTAAACCTTTGGCCATTGTCGCGTTCGGATCAGGAACCACGGTTCCGATCGTCGCAATCTCGACAGTCTCGCCAGGAGCACCATCAATTGGTTCGATCACAATCTGACCGACCTCGGTGATTTGCATGGTCCGATATGGCGGCAAAGTGATTGGCGACATGTTGGTGTCGAGCACCATTTCGCCAGCGCCATTCACCAGCTGGCCAGCACCGTCCGTCCGCAAATCGCCGCGACGGGTAAGACCGACCTCTCCATTGCCTTCTTTCACGAAGAAGTAGCCGTCTTCCATGATCGCCACGTCGAACGGATCGCCTGTTTGGTCCATAAAGCCAACTTCGCTCGCAAAGCTACCAAACTCGGTCTCAGAGGCAAACATACGTGCCTCAAAGCTTTGATCGTCACGCAGCACATAAGAATTGGCTTGGGGAGGAAGATCGCGCCGGTAGCCCGGCACGTTCATGTTTGCGAGGTTTTGCGCCGAAATGGCCTGCAGATCCTGAACGGTCTGCATCGAGTTCATAAGGGTGTGAACCATACGATCCATAACGGCGTCTCCTTAGGTCAATTAGCTGCGGATTTGCAGGATGGTCTGCATCAGCGAGGACGATGTCTCCATCGCTTTTGCGTTCGCCTGATAGTTCCGTTGTGCCGAAATCAGGTTCACCAGTTCTTCGGTCAGGTCGACGTTCGAACGTTCGAGCATACCCGACTGAAGGCGACCAAACCCAGATTCACCTGCCGCAGAGAAGTTCGGACGACCCGAGTCAGAGGTTTCTTCAAAGCTGGTGTTACCGCCCTGACGCAGACCCTGCGGGTTTGCGAAGTCAGCCAATGCGATACGGCCAAGTGCAAGACGCGCCTGCGAACCGTAGCTGCCCCAGATCACGCCGCCAGCGTCAACTTCGAGGCTGGACAGACCGATTTCGCGGACGCCATTTTCCTGAACGCTCGCAACCGAGAACGGCAGATCGCGCAGACGCGAACCATCGGTGTTTACGATGTAGTCAACGCCAGCAAGTGCGAAGGTCAGAGGGGTCGTCGCGTCGACTTCACCCGCTTCGTCAAAGACCATCGTTGCAGGTGTCGTCGCGCCAGTCGACGGGTATTCGCTGCCGTCCACGAACAGATGCATCTGATATTCGGTGGTCGGATCAGTGGCGTCTGGGGATTTCGACCGAACGAAATAGGCCCGCGCTTCAATCGTTTGACCGTTCTCATCCATCATCGGGATCGGCGACGAGAATGCGTAGGTCGTCGGATTGGTGCTGTCGAAGGCATTGGTCGCTGGAACTGCGTCCTGCTGGCCGAGCATATCTTCACCGCGAGGCATATTTACCGCAAGGTTAATTTCGGTCGTGCGAGCAACTTCACCAAAGCTCAGCGGGATCGAAACAGGGCTAAGCGATTGCGCTGACATCTCAAGAATACTGCCATCATCGGCTACAGGGTAAGCCAGCAGTGCACGACCCGAGCTATCCGCAACCAGACCCTCCGCATCGATCGAGAACGCGCCGTTACGGGTGTAGTTGATGTCGACGACCTCATCACGGTCGGACAATTGCGGCGATACCGCAAAGAAGCCCGCGCCCTGGATCGCGATGTCGAGGGTCTGACCCGTGGCAACAAAGTTACCTTGACCGAACTGGGTCGATACGCGGGACAGGTGGGTACCAGAACCCGTCACCGTGCGGAACGCGTTCATCGGAGCCGAGTAGTAGTCATCCGAAAATTCAGCGCGGCTTTTGCGGAACGCGTTTGTTCCCGCGTTCGAGATGTTGTGCGATGTGGTGGCGATGTCCGATTGTGCTGCCATCAGGCCGGACAGGGCGGTGGTCATACTCATGTTTCAAAAACCTCCGGTTATAGGATTAACGGAACGCTGTGACTTCGGTCGTATCGAGGGCTCCGTAATCCTCGACGAGAAGAGTGATGGTGTCGCTAGACGGTCCGCCCAAAGCGGAGTCGACGCGTGCAAAGACCGAAGCCGGAACACTGATCGTTCCGTTTTCGGTTTCGGCCATGATGGACACGCGAACCTGTCCGTTGACGGCCTGAATGGCGGCAGGAACCTCGTCCCAGCCGAATTCGATCATGCCACCGACCTGCGCGCCCAGTTCTTGGACGTGGATCGGTTGGTTGGTGTTGGGATCGGTGTAGGTGACGGTCATCGACGACACGTTCGACGACAGTTCAGCCATCCCGTGAATTTCACCCTGATCGTCGACCCGCGCCATGTTGCCAGGGACCAGAACAGAGTGACCCAGTAGGCTAGCCGCCGTCGACACGCGATTACCGCCGAGCATATCGCCGAGCGATGTGACCGACGCGTTCACACGGTCGATGCCCTCAACGGTCGAGAACTGCGCCATCTGTGAAATGAATTCGGTGTTGTCCATCGGGGACAGCGGGTCTTGGTTCTGGAGCTGGGTGGTCAGCAGAACTAGGAACTCTTGTTGACCCAACGAATTGGCCTGTTTGTCAGTTGTGACCTGACCCAAGTTGCCGGTGTAGAACGGGTTCGAACCATCAATCGTCGTCATCTTGTCGGCCCTTCCTTATTTGCCCATTGCGACGGTGCGCGACATGAGCGTCCGCATGGTCGACACTGCTTCGAGGGTGTTTTGGTATGCGCGGCTAGCTTCCATCATCTCGACCATCTCTTCTTCGACGTTGACGGTTGAGGCGTAGACAAAGCCATTGGCGTCGGCCAACGGGTGATCCGGGAGAAATTTAGACTCTGGCTCACGGTCAAGTTGGACAACATCCACAGCGCGCGAGGTCGCTAAGGTGCCTAGATCGCCAATCCGACCCGAATATTCTGTCTCAAACACAGGTCGCATCGCACGGTAGGCTTCTTCGGGGGAAGACGCGACAGAACCAGCGTTGGCGATGTTCGACGCCAAGGTGTTCATCCGCACCATCTGTGCAGACATCGCCGTTTTGCCGAGGTCAAAAATGTTGCTAGGACCGCTCATCATTCACCTCTAATCACAGTCATAAGGCCGGAAATCCGACGGTTCAGAAGTTCAAGGCTGGTTTGATAGCGAACCGTGTTTTCCGCGAATTCCATCTGTTCCAGCGCCATATCGACGGTATTCCCGTCCATCGACGGCATCACAGCGACGCGGTAACCGTTTTCGCCCGCAGGCCCAGTGGTCGGCATAGCCATGTGCTGCGACGACGAGGTCCGCAACGAAGCGCCCAGTTGAGTTTGGCGCGATAGTTCTGCTTCAAAATCAAAGTCTCTGGCTTTGAATCCTGGGACGGACGCGTTGGCGATGTTGGATGCCAAAACGTTGTTCCGCTGTCCGCGCAAAGCCAATGCTTGCGCGTGGATGCCTAAACCTTCTCTCAATCCTGTCGTCATAGTTGCTATCCGGTTCTCGGGCGAAGACCGCCAATCAGACCGGAAACTGCAAGGGCTGTGCCAACTGCCCAAAGCCGGAGCAGCGCATGTCGAAACAAAACCTCCTTCCGCGTTCAAACGCCGCAAAAAAAGCAGTGCGCGCGATCATGCGCAAAATCTCGACCGAGCCAAATAGCCCTGACATTGCGCGGTTGACCGAACTCTACGACCGAACAACCGACCGTGAAACGCGACGCTTGCTGCGTGCTGTGCGGATGCAAATTTTGACTGCGGAGCCGACTAAACCAGCCAAATTCATCCCGAAAAAGCTGCCAAAACCTGAGCCAGTGATCGAAGAGCCCATTGAGAAAATCGAAGTCGCTGAGGAAGCTCCGCCAGCGAAGGTCAAACCCAAAAAGGCATCTTCCATGATGTCGTTGGATCTGTCTGACGCGACGATGCTTCTGCAATTCGGTGGTAACGACGCTGCCGAAGAGGAAGAAGACCAGTACGAAGCGGATAGCGGCGATACCGATGACATTTCGTTAGATGGTGCCGTGGACGCCCCAACCGACGAACAGGTTCTGGACGAAGTCGTCTCCGCCCTCGCCGAAGACGAAAGCGACGCGCTGGATAAGTCCAACTTTACATCGCTCGCACCAGCAACCCCTAACACCTTTTCGGCGTCAGAACTCGTGTTCCCATCCGACGATGGTGACACAAGTCAGTCCGACGTTGACTGGGACCCTTTTGCGGAAGCCGATGAAACGGAGCGATCTGACACCACCGAAGTCGAAGAGGCCGAGGTGGTCGAACCCCAACCAGAGGCACCCAAACCCGTCAAAGCGAAAAAGGGCGTACCCACTACAGACCTCTCCGCACTGAGCGGCGGTAGTGCCCTCTTTGACCAGTTAGGCGGAAGCTTTGGCGACGACATGGACGATTAAAAAAGGCGGCCCTCTCGGACCGCCCTTTTGTGCCGTGAGTGGCGTTTAAATTCTTAGACGAGGTTACGATCGCGTGCGATCATCGCTGCCTGCGTACGGTTCCGCGCGTCGAGCTTGCGGCTCAGTGTCTTGACGTGGAGTTTCACAGTCACTTCCTGAAGGTCGAGGTCGCGAGCGATCTCTTTGTTCGATTTACCTTCGCAGATGCCGCGCAAAACGTCAGTTTCGCGTTTGGTCAGCAGACCGTCGCCTGCAGCCGGCGCTTCTTGCATAAAGCCGAACGGGGCGTAGGTTTCACCAGCCGCCATAAAGCGGATCGCTGTCACCATCGACTTCGAGGCAAGCGTTTTCGGAACAAACCCTGCCGCGCCAGCCTTTAGAGCGGCGTCAGCAACGTCGCGGGTCGCGGTGCCGGACAGGATCGCAACAGGACGACCGTCATTCGACGCGCGCATCTTGGTCAAACCTTCGAGGCCGTTCATCCCCGGCATGTTGTAGTCGAGGAGAACCACATCGAAGCTACCGGTTTCTTCTGTGATCTTCACAGCTTCATCCAATGACGCAGCCGTCTTAACTTCGACGACCCCTTCAGCCATCAAAAAGGCCGCAACAGTCTCTCGAACCAGATCATGGTCGTCTGCGATAAGTACCCGCATGGTTTGCTCCGTCAATTTTGTGGAGTATCCGCCCTGTGCTAAGGGAGTTGTCCCACCTAATTTCGCGCCTTTAACGACGCCTTGTACATTTTGATTATACATCATTTCACCATTCAACCCGAAGAAATCAAACTTCGCTACTAAGGAATGGTTACCGCACAACCAGACGATGTCGTATAATTGCGTACGTATACTTTAACGTTCTCACGGCAACATAATATATACTTTAGAATACACCAATACCCCTATGCTTGAATGCAACCTACTTCAAAAGGTGCAATCTCAGAGCCTGAAGAGACCAATCCACCCAGAGGAGATTCGAAAGCAAATGGAACAGTCGTTTTTAAAACTAGGAAAAATTGTAGCAACCATTTGTTTTGCATCATTTTCAACCACCTCTCACGCTGCAGATTTGGCGCAACCAAAAAGTGAAATCATTCTGACGGTCTCTGGTGGAATCGCCTCGACAAACGCCAATGACACGGCAGTTTTTGATCTCGACATGATCAAAGAGCTCGGCATGACGTCGATCGAGACAACAACAATTTGGACCGAAGGCGTTCAATCTTTCGTTGGCGTCCCGCTCACAGCTCTACTTGAAGCTGTTGAAGCTGAAGGAACTGTCATCAAGGCGACTGCAGTTAACGATTATGCAATCGAAATCCCCCTTGATGATCCAACCAGCACAGCTGCGCTGATTGCCTATGAAAATAACGGTTCTGTGATGACACTTCGTGACAAGGGGCCCCTCTGGATTGTATATCCCTACGATGAGGCTCCCCAATTCCAAACCGAAGTCGTTTATTCTCGGAGCATTTGGCAGCTAGATCGTATAGAAATAACGGAGTGATCCGTTAGGTCATGAGTAAATAGAACACGGATGGTTCGTGACGGCTCAAGGCAACAAACAACAGCCCCTAAGATGGGCCCGCTTTGGCATACTTGGTGTGGTTCTCTTGGTGTGCTTTGGCGCGATTGCCATCCTCGGCTTCGAGGTGAACCGAAAGATTAAGGAACAAGCGACCGCAAGTTCCGATAACGTGCAATGGGTATTGTCCCAGCTGGAAGTTGAGTATCTCAGCTTCCACGCTGCAATCACAGAGGCTCAACTCGATGGCGACCTAGGGGATGTTCGGCGACGGTTTGACATCCTTTACAGCCGCGTGGCCACATTCCGCACAGGTCAAGCCTACGAAACGCTGAGAGGTGAACTGTCGTTTGCTAACCTCCTTGCGGGGCTAAACGCAGCCGTCAACGACATGATCCCGCTGATTGATGGGCCAGACGAAGAACTGCGCGCTCAATTGCCAGAACTATCTAAACAGGTCGAAATTGTAGGGACTGCCGTTCGGCAAATTGCATTGATCGGCATCGACTATTTTGCTGGCGTCTCAGACCGAAGCAGGTCCGAGGTTTGGCTCACCTTGATGCGCGTAGCGGCGCTGACCATGGCGCTCGTCATGGCGCTCGTGATCCTCGCCATCGTTCTGTTCCAATTGTATCGCGTCGCGCAACGCAACGCCGAAGTCACACGAACCACCTCTGCCCGCCTTGAAGCGATGGTGTCTTCGACACTCGACGCCGTCATCGTGATCGATGAGGCTGGGTTGATTGTCGAATATAACGGCGCTGCGGAATACATTTTTGGTTATAGCAGGACCGAAGCCATCGGATCGCCGATGGTCGATATGATTATCCCGCTGAAATACCGCAAAGCACACCTTGAGGGTATGAAACGCCACCTTCGGGACGGAAGCACACATGTGGTTGGTCGTGGGCGCATCCAGATGGAAGCCCTACGCAAAAACGGTGAGCTGTTCCCTTGTGAATTCTCCATCGCGCGGGCGCCCGCATCGAACCGTATTTTGTTCGTGTCATTCCTTCGCGACAACTCCGCTCAGGTCGCCGCCGAACAAGAACTGCTCAAGGCACGCGATGAGGCTTTGGCTGGCGAACGGACCAAAGCTGAATTCATGGCTGTTATGAGCCACGAAATGCGCACCCCGCTCAACGGGATGCTGGGGACGATGGAGCTGCTCGCGGAAACCGAACTCAATCCGCGTCAACGTGATTACCTGCGGATCATCGAAACTTCTGGTCGATTGCTCTTGCACCACGTGAATGACGTGCTGGACATCGCGCGGCTTGATGCAGGTCGGACAGGTTCTGAGAAGCGGCCGTTTAATTTGTCTGTCCTCGTGAGCGAAGTCGCGGACGGCCAGCGCAGCCTTGCACATGCGAACCACACGGAACTCGAGATCGATCTCGAAGCGCTCGGTAATCCGACCGTTCTGGGCGACCAACAACGGTTGCGTCAGGTGCCGCTGAACCTCGTCTCGAACGCGATCAAGTTCACCCGTGACGGCGTCGTTCGCATTGAGGCCGAAAAACTGGGTGACAGTGATGTGGTCGAATTCCGCATTATCGACAGCGGCATCGGCATCAACGAAGAGGATCTTGATCGGATCTTTGATGACTTCGTGACGCTGGACACGACATATGCGCGCGAGTACGGCGGCACGGGCCTCGGCCTTGGGATCGCGAAACGTCTGATTGAATCGCTTGATGGGGCCATTGGCGCAGAGAGCGAACCGGGCGATGGCAGCCTGTTCTGGTTCCGCCTGCCTCTACCAATCCTATCCAAAGGCGCTGCCGAAACTGTCGAAGTTGAAGCAAAACCAGCGCCGCGCCCAAAACCAGAACAATCGCTCGATATTCTTGTGGTCGAGGACAACCAGATCAACCAGTTAGTGGTCGAAGAGATGTTGCGCAAAGAAGGTCACAGCGTGACCCTCACCAACGACGGCCAAGAGGGCGTCGCAGCCGCGAACCTGCGTCACTACGATGTTATCTTGATGGATATTTCGATGCCGCGGATGGATGGCGTCGCGGCCACCCTAGCCATTCGTAACGGTGACGGACGTTGTCGCGACACACGTATTGTTGCGCTTACCGCAAACGCAGTGCCAGAGGACATTGAACGGTTCAAAGACTCAGGCATGAACGATGTATTGGTCAAACCGATTTCGCGTGCAAAGCTCGCCAAAGCTCTGAGCATCAAGAGCCCTGAAATCATTGCATCGGCGGCCCCTCGCGCATTGCCTGCCCTTCTCGACACCGAAGCCGTGCGCGGCCTCTTGAGCGACCTTGGCGCTGAAAGATCGTCGAAACTGCTGAACGCGTTCCTGGCCGAAACCGATAGCTTGGTCGACCAGTTCACAACTTCACCCGACAACGACGACAACATCCTGATCGGCGACATTCACAAACTGGCTGGATCGGCGTCTCTCTTTGGCACACTGCAATTCAGCGATTTGCTACGCGAGCTTGAAGTGTTGGGAAAATCGGGCCGCGCAGATGAAATGCGCGCCAAGCTGTCCGACCTACCGCAATGTTGGTCTATGACCCGCAATGCACTCGAGGAAATCGCCTCAGAAAACGTCTCGCAATAAGTCGATTGTCCTTTTCGAACAGGTTGACGAAAACCAAAATCCAGCGCACCCTCCGATCAATATGATCAAATTATCGGGAACCTTTATGGTCCCGCCTTCGGAGGTTTCCATGTCTCAATATCATAACGATCCTGCTTCGGTCATCGAATCCGACCGCGCGCATGTGTGGCACCATCTTGCGCAACACAAACCCTTTGAAACGATCGATCCGCAGATCATCGTCGAAGGCAAAGGGATGCGCGTTTGGGACATCACTGGCAAAGAGCACCTCGATGCTGTGTCGGGCGGTGTATGGACCGTCAACGTCGGTTATGGCCGCACAGAAATTGCTGATGCCGTCCGCGATCAGCTGGTGAAAATGTGCTACTTCGCCGGCGCTAAGGGGACCATTCCGGGTGCGGAATTCGCACAGCGCTTGATCGAAAAGATGCCGGGTCTGGACCGCGTCTACTATGCGAACTCGGGTTCCGAGGCGAACGAGAAAGCCTTTAAGATGGTCCGCCAGATTTCGCACAAACACTATGGCGGCAAGAAAAACAAAATCCTCTACCGTGACCGCGATTACCACGGCACCACGATTGCTTGCCTTTCCGCAGGTGGCCAGCAAGAACGCAACGCGCAGTATGGCCCGTTTGCACCTGGTTTTGTTGAGGTTCCGCATTGCCTCGAATACCGCGCTGATCATCCAGGTGAGGGTTATGGCGAACGTGCAGCCCAAGCGATTGAAGATGTGATACTGCGCGAAGGTCCAGATACCATCGGTGCACTCTGCCTAGAACCGATCACCGCCGGTGGCGGCATCATCGTGCCTCCACAAGGGTATTGGGAACGCGTTCAGGAAATCTGTAAGAAATACGATATCCTGTTGCACATCGATGAAGTTGTTTGTGGCCTAGGTCGCACGGGGACTTGGTTCGGCTATCAGCAGTTCGGCATCAAACCCGATATCGTCACGATGGCCAAAGGCGTCGCGTCTGGTTATGCGGCGATCTCTTGCTGCGTTACCACGAACGAAGTCTTTGAAAAATTCAAAGATGCCGACGACCCACTTGGCTATTTCCGCGATATTTCGACCTTCGGCGGCTGCACGGCTGGCCCGGTTGCAGCGCTCGAAAACATGCGCATCATCGAAGAGGAAAACCTCTGCGAAAATTCTGCAGCGATGGGCAACCGCCTCCACCAGAACCTGCTTGACCTGATGAACAAACACGAATGCATCGGCGAAGTCCGCGGCATGGGTCTGTTCCAAGGTGCGGAACTGGTCAAGAGCCGCGAAACCCGCGAACCGATGGACGAAAAACGTGTGATGGCGGTCGTTGCGGACTGTCTGAAAAACGGCGTGATTATTGGCGCTTCGAACCGCTCTATGCCGGGCTTCAACAATACTCTGTTGTTCGCGCCCGCATTGATCGCGACTGCGGACGATATCGACCAGATCACCGCTGCGGTCGATCAGGCCCTGACACGCGTGATGGCCTAATCAGCCAACCGAAGCGAGCGCCAAACCGTCGACAACAGCGGTGAAGGCCTCGTTTCGGTTGATACGTGCCATTGGACAGGCGGCGCGTGCCTCGGATTGAACAAGGTTCATGAGACTCGACCCGCCGACCAATACCACGGATGTGATTTTGTCTGGCGTGAGGCCCGCACCGAAAATCGTCGCATAGATCGCCTCGCGCAGTTGCATCTGAAATTCGGACAGAGCGTCGCCCATCGACCCTGCCGAAATTGGGACATTCAGACCATTTTCAACTGACCCCAGATCAATTTTCGCTGACCGTTCGCCCGAGTTGGCGGCGATCTTTCCTGCCTCGACCGCAAAGGCGATTTCGTGGCCAAGCTGGTCTTCGATTACAGCATGAAGTCGATCCATCGCGTCGCTGTCGACAGCATGACGCTGCATATCCTCGATCAGACGAAGCGTCTCGCGGGTATAGAGAAACGGGATCTTGGCCCAAGTTGAGAGATCAACGTAGAGCGATTTGGGCACGGGCAGTAGACCTTCGCCAAAGGTGCGCCGCAACTCTCCGCCATATCCGAAATAGGGCATCGCGTGGGCCATCGAAATCGCGTGGTCGAAATCGGTACCGCCCAATCTGATGCCGTGGCTGTGCAGAATATCCAACCGATCGTCATCGCTCTGGAACACGGAAAAGTCGGATGTGCCGCCGCCGATATCCACGATCAGCCCCGTTTGCCCAACGCCACCGAAAGCACGACTGGCCCAAGCGGCAGCTTCGGGTTCGAACATAAACTCAACGTCGGTAAAGCCCGCCGCGTGATAGCAGGCCCGCAGGTCATTCTCGGCCTTTTGATCGCGCTCAGCATCGGCAGAGTGGAACCTGACGGGACGCCCAGACAAAACGCGCGTGCAGGTCTGGCCGATCTGCGCCTCGGCACGGGTTTTCACCTCGACTAAGAACGCCGTTACAATGTCGGCCAGCGTGCGGCGCTGCCCACCAATCGGGCGCTGTTCGTGAAACAGCGATGTGCCGAGGACCGATTTCAGCGCGCGCATATAGCGCCCCTCATCCCCCGCAATCAGCGCCTCTGCCGCAGCGGCCCCTATCACCATTTCCCCGCGATCAGCTGGAAAGAACACCGCAGTCGGCAGGGTATCCGCGCCATCCTCAATCGGGAGCCGACGCAGAACGCCATTTTCAACAATGGCGACGGCGGAATTCGAAGTTCCAAAGTCAATTGCGAGTGTGGGAGCGGTCATAGGGTATTCCAACGTCATCAAAGTCTGCGGAGCTACCCAAAATCACGCCACGCGGCAAGTAGGTTGAGGCCTACCCTCTTTGCCTTTGGGCCGTTTCATGGTTGAAGAAGGCAAGAGGTGACACATGACTTGGATCGCAATTGACCTGACATCTGGCCGATCATGGCTGATGAATGATCACATTCCTTTGGCCCAGCGCACGGGCACAACGCCTGAAGCGTTAATCGGCGATTGGCAAGGTCCGCAAGTGATCGCTGGGCTCCCCGATGCAGCGGTGAGCCGTGTGCCATGCAAGGCGTTGCCGCCGTCGGGACAGTTCGGGCCTGTGGTTCAGGACAGCCCCGCGCATCTACTCCCCCACTCGGCAGCGATTGCGGGGTTTCTGGCCAGTCAGGATGATTGGGACGGTGTGATCTGTTTGGTGTCCACGCAAGTGCACTGGGTCCATGTCAGCGCAGGCGAAATCGTGAGTTTTCAGAGCTCTGTCACACCCGAAACCTTTGCCGCCTTTGCGTCAGGCGCAATGTCTACCGCAGCGTTCGACGAAGGTCTGGCCCAAGCAATGGATCGACCAGAACGCATCCTGTCTCATATCGCGTCGGCCCGCATTGCAGAAGGTGACGCTGTGAGCCGCATTTTGGGCCTGTTGATCGGCGCCGACCTCAAAGGCAGTCGGGCCTATTGGCTCGGTCAGCGCGTTGCCGTGATTGGCGACGGCGTGATCGCTGACGGATATGCCCGCGCCCTGACCGCTCAATCGGTTCCTGTTTTACAGATGCCCGACACAACTCTTGCTGGCCTCGTGGCCGCTTACAAAGGACTAGCTCAATGACTTTCGGCACTCTTCCTGATGGACGCACTGTGGACCGGATCACCATTTCGAACGGTGATCTTTCGGTGAGCATTCTGACATATGGCGCGATCGTTCAGGACGTGCGGTTGAAAGGTCATGATCATAACCTCACCCTCGGGTCCGACGACATTAACGACTACCTCACTTCGATGAAGCACTACGGCCCGATCATCGCACCTGTTGGCAATCGGATCAAAGGCGCACGCGCGACCTTTGGCGGGATCGAGCACATGCTGACCCCGAACGAGGGACGCAACATCCTTCACTCTGCCGAAGGGGGCAGCCAGTTCAAACTTTGGACTGTTGAGGATCAAACACCCGATACCCTCACGCTGACCGTCCTGTGCGCGGATGGCGAAGCTGGTTTCCCCGGCAACCAGCGCGTCATGGCCCATTTCGCCATTTTGCCCGACAACGTTATGCGGATGGAAATCACTGCGACGACGGATGAGTTGAGCATGATCAACATCTGCAATCACAGCTATTGGAACTTGACGGGTGATCCGACCTTTGCGGGTCACAAATTGCAGATCAAAGCGCAGAACTATCTGCCCACAGACGCCGAAAACATTCCGACCGAAGTGACCGAAGTTGAAGGTACAGATTACGATTTCCGCACCCTGCGTGAGGTCGTTCCAGCCAACCCGCCGATTGACCACAACTTCTGCCTATCGCGGATCAAACTAGATCTACGCGATGTCGTGACCCTCGAGGGCGGGGATCTTCGGATGACCATCGCGACCGACATGCCTGGGCTTCAGGTCTATGATGGCCGCACGGCATCGAACGCGGGGTTTGCCGATTACGCCGCTCTCGCCTTTGAACCGCAGTACTGGCCGAACGCACCGCATGAACCGTCCTTCCCAAAGATCACCGTCAAAGCGGGTGAGGTTTGGACACAAGAAGTCGAATGGCGGTTTGAACATCTGGCATAACAACCCATCGTAAAAATTGGGCAGAGCCATAAAAGTTCTCGGAAATGAGCCGCTTATGATATTATCGGCCTAACGTCGTTTTCTTCGGCGTGGGGTTCGCACAGGTGAAAGTACTTTGATGTCATATGCCTTTCCGTTGGGTGGAATGCCCTCTCTGGATGATGATCCCGCGCAGAACGGTGCTCATTTCACCGAGAGCTACGCGCTGATCCCAGCCGCAACGATGCGGGACATTACCGCCAGCCTTCTGCCTGGGTGGATTGACACACGGTGCTGGATTTTGGCGCGCCCGCTTAGCGGCTTTGCCGAAACCTTTGCGCAATATGCAGTCGAGGTCGGACTAAACGGTGGCTCCGACACGCCAGAGCCGAACCGAAATGCCGAAGCGGTGTTGTTCATCGCAGACGGTATTATGGAGCTGATCGTTGCGGGCCAGACTCATATTCTGATGGCGGGCGGATACGCCTACATTCCGCCCCATACGCGCTGGACCTTGCGCAACGCGGGCGATGGACCGCTCAGGTTCCACTGGGTCCGCCGCCAATATGTCCATGCGCACGGCTATGATGCGCCGATGCCGTATATCACAAGCGACTATGACACTCCGATCAGTTGGATGTCAGAGACTAAGGATTGGGGAACATCGCGGTTCGTCGATCAAACCGATCTACGCCACGATATGCACGTGAACATCGTGACCTTTACCAAAGGTGGCCGTATCCCCTTTGCGGAAACGCATGTGATGGAACATGGGCTTTATGTTCTACAAGGCACAGCGCGGTATCTACTGAACGAACGCTGGGTTGATGTCGGCCCCGGCGATTTCATGTGGCTGCGCGCGTTTTGCCCGCAGGCTTGTGTCGCGACCAGCAACGAGCCATTCCGATACCTGCTCTACAAAGACGTCCACCGTCACCCTGATTTGACGCTCTGATCTGCAGCGAGACTATCGAGGATTGGACAGTTGGGCCGATCATCACCCGCACAACATGACACGAGATGAGCTAGGGTTTTGCGCATCTCCTTCATTTCGGCAATTCGCTGATCGATCCGTGCAAGGTGGTCGCGCGCAATAGATTTTACCTCTGCGCTTGTGCGCGTCGTATCTTCGTAGAGATGCAGCAAGGTGCGGCATTCTTCGACGGTGAAGCCCAGACCACGCGCCCGCCCGATAAACGCAAGTTTGTGAATGTCGGATTCTTCAAACGCGCGATAGCCGTTCGCATTGCGATCTGGCTGAACGAGGCCGATATCCTCGTAATAGCGGATTGTTTTCGCGGGAAGGTTGGTTCTAGCCGAGGCTTCTTTGATATTCATCTGCGCACTTTCCGTCCTGCTGAATAGCTACGGAGACGTAGCGCGTTACTGACCACAAAGACTGACGAAAAGGCCATGGCGCTGGCCCCGAGCATGGGCGACATGAGCATGCCAAATGCGGGATAAAGCACGCCAGCAGCAACGGGGATCAACGCGATGTTATAGGCAAATGCCCAAAAGAGGTTTTGCCGAATGTTTTGCATCACTGCGCGGCTCATCCGAACCGATGCAACAGCACCGCTGAGGTCCCCCCGCATCAGCACAACGTCCGCTGTTTCTACGGCGACGTCTGTCCCCGTGCCCATAGCGACACCGATATCTGCCTGTGCCAAAGCGGGTGCGTCGTTGATCCCATCACCAAAGAACGCCACGGGACCGTTCGCTTGGAGATCTTTGACCGCTTCGACTTTGCCTTCAGGAAGCACTTCGGCAACGACCGTATCAATGCCGAGCCGCCGCGCGATGCTCTCTGCGGTGGCGATGTTATCGCCCGTGACCATCGCCACGCGCATCCCGCGTTCTTGAAGAGCCGAAATGGCATCTCTGGCCCCAGCTTTGATCGGGTCCTCAACACCGATAAGAGCGACCATCGCGCCATCTACAGCAACAAAGAACGGGGTCTGGCCTTCTTGGGCGAGGGACGCCGCCCTTGCCGAATACGCAGCCACCGAGACGTTATTTTCAGTCAAGAACCGTTCCGATCCAACCAAAACCCGATGGGTATCAACGATGCCAGAGACACCTTTCCCTGCGGTCGATTTGAATGATTGGGCGGCAGCCAATTGGACACCATTTGACGTCGCCTCACGCAGAATAGCCCGCGCCATTGGATGTTCGGATTGTGCCTCAACAGAGGCGGCGAACCGAAGTGCTTCACGACGGTTTTGCGCGTAGATTGTGACGACCTGCGGGTGACCTTCGGTTAGTGTGCCGGTCTTATCAAAAGCAACAGTTGTTACCTCGTTCAAGCGCTGCAGAGCATCACCCCGACGGAACAATATGCCCAATTCAGCCGCACGGCCTGTGCCGACCATGATCGAGGTCGGGGTGGCAAGGCCCATGGCGCAAGGACATGCGATGATCAAGACAGAGACCGCCGCGACCACGGCATAAGAAACCCCAGGCCCAGTGATCATCCAGATTATCGCGGTGACCAAAGCAATCAAAATCACAACGGGCACGAAAATGCCTGTGATCCGATCGACCAAGCCTTGGATCGGGAGCTTCGCAACCTGCGCTTGCTCGACCATCTGCACAATCCGCGACAGGACGGTGTTGGCACCAATGGCCCGCACCTCCATGCAGATCGACCCGTCCGTATTCATCGTCCCGCCGATGACCTGATCACCCAAGGATTTGAGCACGGGAACAGGTTCGCCAGTCAGCATAGATTCATCCAAATACGAACTGCCATCGACGACAATCCCGTCGACAGGCACCCGCTCCCCTGGGCGAATGCGCAAAATGTCTCCGGGAACCAGTTTTTCGACTGGTGTCTGGACCTCAACTTCATCCTTGAGAACGCTCGCGGTTGTCGGGCGTAGTTTGACCAAGGCTTCGATCGCGGCGCCCGTCCGCCCCTTAGCCCGTGCTTCGAAATAGCGGCCAAGCAGGATCAGCGTGATGATCACCATCGATGCCTCAAAATACACCGCACGCGCCTCAACAGGCACAAAGCCCGGAGCAAAGGTGACAAGAGTTGAATAGAGCCACGCAGCGCCCGCCCCCATGGCGACAAGACTATTCATATCAGGCGAGCCTTTGAACAAGGCTGGAATACCAAGGCGATAAAACCCCTGCCCCGGACCAGCCATCAGCAAAGTCGCCAACAGGAACTGGATACGACGGAACATGGACTGTCCGATCACCATATCGACCCAGTGATGGACCTGTGGGAACAAATGCCCACCCATTTCGAGGGCGAAAACGGGCAGCGTCAGAAGCAATGCCGTGGTGAATTGCGACCGAATAGCTGCGGCTTCTTCGGCTTTGCGTTCCGACACAGCCTTGCGTCCACCAGATGACAGTTGCGTTGGGTAGCCCGCCTTGCCCAACGCGTCGAGCACAGGCGTCAAATCGTCCAAGACTGTTTCAACCTGCGCCGTTTCTGTCGCGAGGTTCACCTGAGCCGAGACAATCCCCGCCTGACGGGTCAGCAGTTTTTCAACACGACCAACGCAGGCCGCACAGGTCATGCCCGACACGTCGAGCGATACGCTTTCTACGCGTGCGGGGTATCCCGCTTGGCCGAGCACCTCTAAAACGGTCGATGGCACGGTGTTGTCCGAGTAGGTAATCGTCGCCGTTTCCTTGGCCAAATTCACCGACACCGTGTCAACGCCATCGGCGCGGCCGAGGATCTTCTCGACTCGTGCAACACATGCCGCACATGTCATTCCGCTCACCGCGATAGTCATTTGGCGGGCCATTGGTCACCTTCTTTGCTTGGTCTTGGCTTTACTTAGTGCCTCCAGTAACTGGAAGGTCAATAGCCCCTTGACCTTCCAGCAGGTGGAAGCGCCATCTAATGTGCATAGCATGGAGACTAGAATGAAACTTTACGTTCCCGAAATGAGCTGCGGTCACTGTAAATCATCCATTGGGACAGCAATCGCTGGCCTAGATGGAGCGGCAACCGTCGAATTCGACATGGATGCGCGCAAGATCACAGTCGCGACCGACAAGACCCCTACCGAGGTCATCAAAGCCCTTGATGTGATCGGGTTTGACGCTGAAGTTGCCGACTAAACGGACCGTGAACACCTTTTTGTGCATCGGTTTACACTATAGTCGATGTCATTAAGGTTTCACGCAACTCTGCGAAATCCCCAGTTTAAAAGGGAGTAAGCCATGTCCGATTTCACCCGCTTCGCAATTTACTATGTTCCTCCTGCGGGACCGCTCGAGCAATTCGGCGCAGCTTGGCTGGGATGGGATATCGCGACAGGCAGCGCAGTTCCGCACCCGCCAGTGGACGGCCTCGACCTTGTGGCCGTCACTGAAACACCACGGAAATACGGATTTCACGCGACGCTAAAGCCACCCTTTCGACTGGCTGAGTCGCATGGTGAAGTCGAACTGCAAGCCGCAGTGGCCGACCTCGCGGATGTATTGGCTCCAGTGGCGCTCAATGGCCTCAAGCTGAGCCAGATCGGCTCTTTCCTTGCCTTTACGGTCGAAGGATCGCAATCGGGCCTCAATGCATTGGCGGCAGCTTGCGTTCGCGAACTCGACCACTTCCGCGCCCCAGCCAGCACGTCAGAGACAGAGCGCCGCAAGGCAGCGGGCCTCTCCGAACGACAGACAGAGCTATTGATGCAATGGGGCTATCCCTATGTCATGGAGGAATTCAAATTCCACATGACGCTCTCAGGTAAACTGGACCCCGAAACAGCGACACGTTCGATGGCCGCTATCGAAGCGCTGAGCCGCGGCGCACTCCCCCGCCCGTTCATCATCGACGCCATCGCACTGGTCGGCGAACGCCCTGACGGTCAGTTTGAAACCATTCGCCGCTATAGCCTGAACGGATAACGGTTTACCCGATCACTTTTCGGCGAATTTCCATTGATATCTGGGGGATATGGTGGCGGTGCAGGGAGAGCTGGGCCTTTGGCCCATACCCCTTGAAGTTCCTACGTCACTTCAAAGGGCAACCCCAGACACAAGCAAACCCAACCATTCCAATAGGTTCATGATCTGTCACGAGTTTAACCGTGCATTGAGGTTGATCCAGAATGGCATCGATTTCAAGGATAATGTGTGCATCAACATACTGTGCCACCATAACTACAACCAACAATATAGGGTATAAGACTAAGCCCTCTATAGTGTGCGGATTTTGACTTTTCGTTTACTTACAACAACTTACTCAAAGTCCAGCAGTTAACCCCCAATGCCATGCTTGTGTACACTGGGAAACCCCTATCCAGATCAGGACACTGTACCCGTTTGTGTGTAGCTGAGAACACAGAACACTAAGACTTACTCTTTCAAAACAACAGCTTGTGTTGCGATGTATGAATCTGGCTTGGGGAACCCTACCGCCTAGGCAGCCCTGATTGCATACCCCCTAGCAATAGATGACACATAGTGACGGGGGCCACGGGGGCTTGGGGGTAGTTAGTAAATTACAAAATGCGACTTTTCATGACAGCAATATTTTTGGGACCATGCAAAACTACCTCATCAGTATAGGTAGGCTCAGTCCGATACTTCGTTTTGGATGCACAAGCTGCACATTAACGATTGATGATTGAATGACCCAGAATCCTGTTGTTGACCTAACTAAGATGTCCCCGCCTGAGTTTACCCAATACGTGATGCAAGCAGATGTCGGTGAGAGAATGATCTACATGCGGAAGAGACAGGGTGAATCTACTCCGTTGAAGCGTGAGGCACTGGATCTCTACGAAGGTGGATATGTTCTGCTTACACAACGTCGATGTGAGCAGCCTAACAACAAAGAGTTTGAGTATATTGCGACACGGTCCAAAAAGGCTGCAAAGAAAGTCGCTGCTTAGTCAGTGATCTCACAGTTGCCGTGGAATATGTAGCCAACGTTCCTGAGTGACTTCATTGGGAAGATGTCACTGCGTCATTCCTGAACCGTCTATGGAGACGAAATAAGAGAACCTTCAGTGATCTGATCTGCTTGCCCCATCCATTGAGCCCAAAAGTGTATAACCTACTACAAAATGGGAGGCACATATGTTAATGGCTTCAAGCAAATGGACTTGAAGGCTTGATAAGCATGAATAACCAAGAGATTAGCATTAGTTTGAAGGGTGTTTTTAATAAGGGGCTAAAATCTCTACTCGTAGGACTTACCTGCCTCAACGCCAATACAGCATTGGCTTTTGATGCAGGCACTTCTGACCCCAACGATCGTCTTTACGAAAGTTTAATCGGTAACAACAATACTTGCTGGTTGGAAGTAGGATACCTGCAAGCCTCAGCAAACCTCACTCAAATTTTGATAGGCACGACTGTATCTGGAACGACCCGCTATTACTATTACAACGGTGGATATTATCGTTCGGCAACCAACACTTGGTCTAACACCGAAGCTAGTTACACATACTCATCGACAGGCTCAGCTGGCGAGCTGTCACCAGCTACGATCGCAACGATCATGACAGACTGTGGATGGAGTTCTGCCAACTTCACGGACAACACCCCCTCTTCAGGTTTTGCTGATGGCACAACCACTTTTGCAAATGCAACTACAGCCAGTTTCACCGTGGATTACACATATAATTCTCGGAATTTTTCATTCACTGGAGCGCTAACTGGCGCTGCTTCAGATGTTCCAACCACCAGTGCGGTTTATCTAGGCACTCCAAACCTCCCAACAAGTCTTTCCTCCGTCGTAGGAGATGGCTCAATTAGCCTTTCTTACACGGCTCCTTCTGACCTACCAACAGGTGCGGGAGAAACAGCCAACATCATCACAGATTACGAGTATGAACTCAACGGAGACGGTAACTGGATTTCCGCAAGCACTACTTCAACCTCTTTTACTATTTCCGGACTTACAAATGGCACCACGTATTCGGTCAAAGTACGAGCCGTAAATGGTGTAGGTGATGGCTTGGCATCTTCAGCCATTTCAGCTACCCCAATTACTGTACCCAATGCCCCAACTTCACTGTCAGCAATACTAAGCAACAACCAAGCAACCGTATCATTTACTGCTCCAACCAGCACTGGTGGATCAAATATCACGGATTATGAATACCAAATCGACAATGGGACATGGACGAGCTCTGGAACAACGACCAGCCCGGTAACTATTACAAGTGGCTTAATAACTGGTACCACACAATACGTTAAACTACGTGCAATTACATCTGTTGGGAACGGAACTGCATCCGCTCCGGTTGCATTAACTTCTGGTTCTCCACAATCGGTATTCACCCAAAACGAAGATGTAATCCGTGAACAAGTGCAATCAGTTGCTCTTCAAAGCATTCGCAACGGTGTTCAGGAGGCGTCAGGTTTCATGTCGTCAGCAAGGGATCGGTTTATCCTCTGTGGAAACGTATCAAGCGGTGCCTCATCTGCAACCTGTCCATCCAACATTCCTTTCGACATCGATGGCTCTGCATCTGTATCCACGACTTCAGCCAATATTGACGGTAGTTTCTTTGGTCAGTTTGGGAACTTTGATGGCAACTACAGACGCATGACGTCTGGGGACTTTAATCTTCAACGTGACGAGAATGGAAACACCACAGGTGCATTGTCTGGTCGCATAGCTTGGGAATACTTGTCGTCTGACACAGCCATGCTGGGTTGGTTTGTAGGTGCCGAGTATATTCAGTCCGACATGACTGGCACCTTTACAGGTGATCAGACCTCTTTCGGGGCCTCAATCGGTGGTTACTTCGTAACCGAACTACAAAACCAGCTGTACCTAGATGGTCACCTCACGATTAAGCAGAACGAACATGATCTGCAGTTAACAAACGGGACACTTGATCTCGATAGTATCTACCATAGCACGTCTGTTCTAAGTGGCCTGACGCTGACTGGTGTGACTACCATTGATGAGAGTTCTGAACTTTGGCCAACGTTCTCGATCAATGCTGCTCGTGCAGACCTCGGCACCATTGGTTTTACTGGCACAGCCTATGGCCTGACAGACAGCACACTTTCGATGGACGGTGGCCTCGTGTCGTATGCAGATGTCTCCGTAGCACCCAAGTACCGTGCAGCCATGGACGGTCAGACACTGGCCAATAGTCTGCTGGTGGCTACTGTGACACCTAAAGCAATGTGTGAGTACACGGAGTTAAGCAGCTCTACCTCTCGTAACTGCGGCACAGGTCTCCTGCTCGGCCTCCTAGGCACGACCAAGGACGGCAACGGGACCCTCGAACTCGAGTTGGGCCTCGACAGCATTGGTGGGGCTACACGGCATTCAGTGGCTCTGAACGCAGACCTGAGATACTGACTTAGATCACATTTTGAAGATACAGGAGGCGGCCTTTAGGCCGTCTCTTTTTGTTTATACAGCACTTGAAATTATACTCTAAACCCCCATCTAAAAAAGGTCCCAGTATACCTTTAAAGATGAACCCTCAAAGTAGTAACCCTACTAGTCCACATATTTACTCAGGTTAGACCGATATGATCGATATAGACTTATCCAAAGGTACCTTTGTTAGACCTGTCTGGACAGAACAAACTGGTCAACTTGAGGGTATATTCTCACAGCTAAACTTCTCGACAAAAGGTGCGAAGCATAACGAGAAAAGACGGATAGTGTTTGGCTCTATAGTCAGAGCAGCTTCGATCGATCCTGATCATCAGGTGTATTGGATTACCAATCGAAGTAAGCATCAATCTGAGAACTATCCAGTTTCCCTAAAAGTCATGACCACTGTAGTTGAAGCCATGCAAATGGCTGGCTGGATATCGTTGGTGCCAAATCAGTTAGCTAAGGACGGATATGCCAGACGTTGGACTGTATCGTCTGAACTCATAGCATCCATTCCTGACGGTTTGCTCTGGTTTGATACTATGCCAGAAAGGCCAAGACTGGCTAAACACCAACTTATAAAAATCAATCATCGTACACTTAAGAAATATCACCTTCAGGCAGGTTACAGACTGCCTGCCAAACGACATACGACAGAGCAGTTAGAAGCAATCCAATCTGAACTTGAAGAACTCAACACTCTGGCTATGACCCATAGTTTCGACGGCCTCTTTTCCAACAAAGGAGAACCCAGAACTTTCAGAGGATTTTACAGAACATTTGCTCATGACCTCTTTGGGGCAGGCAGAACCTATGGAGGTTGTGAGCAGATGTCTGAATCCAAGAGGCTCAATATCATGATCGATGGTGAGCCAGTATCTGAGGTAGACATAACCTCATGCCAACCGACTATCCTATTCAGCCGAAGCCGATCCAATCTACAAATGCAAGCACTCGAAGAATCCCCTTCGGGAGAAGACTACTACCAAAACGTCGTGAATGGCCTGAACAATTTATTAACGAGAGAGCAGGTAAAAGCTATCGTCACCAAGGCTCTTGGCAATGCCAATTTCCCTCGGGATAGATGGCCTCATGGTATGAAAGTGAAAGGTGTGAAGTGGCAATCTGTAGCTAACATCTTTCTAGAACAAATGCCTTTTCTTGACCTGCTAGAGCCAGTCAAAGAGGACACCTTTACCCTCCAACACACGGAGGCAGATATCCTCTTTCGAACCCTTTATGGATTGTACAAATACAAGAACATTGCTGCCCTACCAGTCCATGATTCACTAGTGGTCCCAGCTATACATGCAGAGACGACAGCAGCTGCACTGAGATCAACTTTTTGGTACAAAACGGGTGTGGTACCTCGAATAAAAGTGAAGACCGCACAATCGTAATCAGGCCCAATTCTGACTACTTTAGTGTGACCCGATCCATCCAAGTGGTTAACTGATCAACCTCATAACCACGTCCATATTTGGAACCCATGGTGTTGACAGAGGACCACCCACCAACCTGATCAATCATTTCCAATGGTGCCTCAACAGCCCTCAGTCGATCTCTCATGGTATGCCTTAAGCAGTGTGCAGTTAGCCCACCAAACCTTGCTTTGATCCATTTGTTAAGGGCATTGCTTGCATGTGTAGGTACGAACCCACTAGGCCTGCAATACCGAGGGAATACAAACATTCCATCAGAGCCACGTAGAGCCTCTCTCATGGCCTTCTCTGCATAACCCAGCAACGGGAGGCTTCGTTCACTACCAGCCGTCTTAAGCCTTCTGTGAGGGTGTGGACGTATGTGAATGACACCCTGATCCAGATCGACATCCTCAAGCCTCAAGCCAACAATCTCTCCGATACGGCAACCTGTTTCTCCGAGGATAGGGAAAAGCAGTCTTACAGTGCTCTTCGAAGCCAATGTTTCTTCATACCCCTCACGAAGCTGATCAATCGTGAACGTACCTCGTCGTTTGACGTCCAACCCCTCGCCCGAGATTACAACACGAGAGAACGGATTACGTTTCTCAATATCCAACTCGGCATAAGCGTAGTTCAAAACTGCACAGATGGAGTTGATACGTTTGCGGATGGTTGCCGTCATAACACCCCGAGCATGGAGTTGTCCGACCATCATTCTTGCGTCTTCTCTTTTGTAGCTAGCAACCTCTTTGTCACCAGCTACGGAGAACAACTCACGTGCTGCTAGGTCATGTAACTTGGGGTTTATCCTTCTGATCTCAACATACTCTTCCATAAGGTCTGAATACCTGAGCAGCCTAGGCTTGAGGTTTTCGATGATGGCTTTGTAGTTAAGCAAACAGCCAGTATCAAAGCTGCCACGTAGTAACGGCACCAACTGGTTAGTTAGATTCTGAGCAACTTCAGGATCATCGGACAATCGACAACGTATCAGCTTGCCGTATTGACCCTGTGCCTTTTCAGGAACACGTATATTCAGGTTATAGAAACCGTCACGGTACAAAGTGTGCCGTATGACTGTGTGAGTAGATGTGTGCATTTCGGGCACCTTTCCAAGAGAACAATCTCGGAAAAACCCATGCTTTTCATCAACGTATATCTGGGGGTTTGGTGGCGGTGCAGGGACTCGAACCCCGGACACAAGGATTATGATTCCTCTGCTCTAACCAACTGAGCTACACCGCCGAAAGTGCGGGCGGAATATTATTGGCTGGGGTCCGCGTCAAGAGGCAAAGCCAGCTTTTTTCATTCCGACCGACGAAAAAACAAAGCCGCCATTTTTGGCGGCCTTGAAACTCTATTAAAAGAAGCGTCCGCCCGCCCTATCGAGCAAGGTTTTAGCCAAGGCTTGGCCCAAAGCGGGACCTTCGCTGATCGGACCAGAGACTTCATCGCTCAGGGATTGCGAACCGTCGATGCGCAAAATCTCTCCGCGAAGGCGCAGAGTGTCGCCCTTTAGTTCTGCCAAACCGCCAATGGGTGTTTCACACGACCCGTCCAGAGCCGCTAGAAACGCCCGCTCAGCAGCGAGCCGCTGCCCTGTCGGGGTGTGGTGGATCGCAGCCAGCATCATAGCTGCGCGTTCATCATCTACGCGGCGTTCGATCCCGATTGCACCCTGCGCAACGGCGGGCAGCATTTCTTCGACTTCGATGGCCACGCGCGGCACGTCGGTCATGTTCAAACGATTCAAACCTGCCATCGCGAGGAAAGTCGCATCCGCAACTCCATCGCCCAATTTCTTCAACCGCGTCTGAACGTTACCACGAAATTCCACGATTCTCAGATCGGGACGGCGATTCAAAAGCTGTGCTTTACGGCGCAGGGATGACGTCCCAACCAAGGCACCTTCGGGCAGAGCGGCCAAGCCACCCTCTTTCAACGACACAAAGGCGTCACGCACATCTTCACGCGGGAGATAACAATCGAGCACAAGCCCATCAGGCTGTGCGACAGGCATGTCTTTCATCGAATGAACCGCGATATCGATCCGACCATCCAACATGGCCTCTTCGATTTCTTTGGTAAACAGACCCTTATTGCCGATTTCCTTGAGCGGACGATCCGCATCGATCATCGAACGATCATCGCCTGTGGTCTTAATCACAACGATCTCAAAGGCACCCTCGGGCAGATCAAAGGCCGCCATCAAACGAGCGCGGGTTTCGTAGGCTTGCGCCAGCGCCAGTGGCGAACCACGGGTTCCGATCATAAGCGGTTCAGCGGGTGTGGGCAAAATCATGGTCATATGCGCTTTCTAGCCGCGCCTTTGCGTGCCAGCAATGGCTTGACTTGCCCTGCGTCATTGGCGACCAACCACGGGAACGAAAAGGAATGACCATGACAAAGACGATCTTGCGCGCTCTTGCCGGTGAAAAACTGCCTACCCCGCCAATTTGGATGATGCGGCAAGCAGGACGGTATCTCCCTGAATATCGCGCAACCCGTGCGCAAGCAGGGGATTTCCTGTCACTTTGCTACAATTCGGAACTCGCCGCAGAGGTCACCTTGCAACCGATCCGCCGTTACGGATTCGACGCAGCGATTCTTTTTGCAGACATTTTGCTTTTGCCGCAGGCCTTGGGCGTCGATCTTTGGTTTGAAACGGGCGAGGGTCCGCGAATGACAACGGTCACGACACCTGCGGAACTCAAGGCGCTCAAGCCGATTGATCAGATCGATGAAGTTCTGAACCCTGTTTACGAAACAGTCAAAATTCTCTCGCGTGAATTGCCCAAGGAAACGACGCTGATCGGTTTCGCTGGCGCACCATGGACGGTTGCGACCTATATGATCGCAGGCCGCGGGACGCCGGATCAGGGCCCTGCACACGCTTTGAAAGCCGCCGACCGTGCGACCTTTGCGGCGCTCATCGACCTTCTGACAGATGCGACCATCGAATACCTGTCCAAACAGGTCGTCGCAGGGGCAGAGGTCGTTAAGATTTTCGACAGTTGGGCTTGCAGCCTTCAGGGTCAGGACTTCTACGATTTCGCGGTTGAACCCGCCCGACGGATTACCGCAGCGCTGAAAAACCGCTACCCTGATTTGCCCGTCATCGCCTTCCCGCGTGGTGCCGGTGAACGCTATGAGGGGCTGCACGAAAAGATCGGCGCCGATTGTATTGCGCTCGACGACGGCGTTTCGCCTGAATGGGCGGCAGCTCACGTGCAAACAGGCGGCTGCGTTCAAGGCAACCTCGCCTCTCATCACATGGTCACGGGTGGCGACGACCTGATCCGCGAAACGCGCAAAGTTGTGGATGCGCTGTCTAATGGGCCGCACATCTTTAACCTCGGTCACGGGATCACACCTGATGCGAGCCCTGACAACGTTCAATTGATGATCGATACGGTGCGCGGCGCATAATCTGATCGTTCGACACTCTTCAAACGGGGGCCTTCGGGTCCCCGTTTTGCGCTAACCCCGCGTTTTCCACGCAAACCAAAACGCGACCAAGGCCAGAGCGACCGACAAGACTCGCCGCAGGACCAACCTTTTTCTCGGGTTTTCGAGAAGGGTCTGTGCCGTCCCTGCCAAGCCGACAATCGCCGCATGGATCGCCGTCGCGACGACCACATAGACAATGGACAACGTAACTGTCTGCGGCATCACCGCGACGCCATCTACGACAAAACCCGGCAAAACGGCGATGTAGAATACGGCTGCTTTGGGGTTCAGAAGGTTCGTGATCAGACCGCGCCGAAAGAACAACACCAACGGCGAGCCGAGCGCGGCGTGTTCGATCTCTTCCTCAGAATCGCGCCAACCATCATAGGCCAACCACAGTAGATAGAGCACACCGCCCCAGCGTAAAGTTTGATACAGAACGGCCGAGGCATTGATCATCGCCCCAACGCCCAGCGCCGCCGCGATCCCGACCAAGGCCAGTCCGAGCGCAACGCCTGCCACAGCCGCAAAGCCATAACGCCGCCCCTCACAGGCCGCGACAACGGCAAGATAGGCCATGTTCGGCCCAGGCGTCAGTTCAATCAGAAACGACGCTAGGGCAAATTGCAGGATCGACTGGGTTAGATCCATTTCGCCATCGGAGGTAGGCTCATCAGAACCGCGTTAGCATCGTGACCAGTGGCGAGGCCGAATTTGGTGCCGCGATCGTAAACAAGATTATACTCGGCATAGAGGCCACGGTGGATCAATTGCGTATCCTTATCCGCCTCAGTCCACGGCGTGTTGCGCCGTTTTTCGGTCACCGGAAGATACGCGGGCAAAAACGCACGACCGATGTCTTGGGTCAGTGCGAAATCGGCTTCCCAATCGCCAGAATTGCGGTCGTCCATAAAGATACCGCCAACACCACGTGCGCGACCACGGTGTGGAACGTAGAAATACTCATCCGCCCAAGCCTTTAGTTCGGGGTAGAGGTGGTCGCCATGCGGGTCGAGATGCTGTTTTTGCACGTCGTGGAAATGCTGGGTGTCCTCGGAATACTCGATGCATGGGTTGAGGTCCGAGCCGCCGCCAAACCACCACGCCGCAGGGGTCCAGAACATCCGTGTATTCATGTGGACAGCGGGCGCATGTGGGTTTTGCATGTGCGCCACGAGCGAAATTCCCGACGCCCAGAAACGCGGGTCATCTTCAACGCCGGGAACGCCTCGGGCTGCCATCGATTTCTGTGCGGCCACACCCAAGGAACCATAAACAGTCGACACGTTCACGCCGACCTTTTCGAACACGCGACCACCGCGCATCACGCTCATAAGACCGCCGCCTGCATCCTCGCCTGCGTCGCCCTGACGTTTCGTTTCCGTGACTTCAAAACGGCCAACAGGTAGCGAAGCCGTCGGGCCTTCAGTCTGGGTGTCTTCAAGGTTTTCAAAAGCCGCGACGATGTCGTCTCTTAATTGACGGAACCATGCGGATGCGCGTGCTTTTTCATCAGCCATTTGCTCTGTCATCGGGACACCTTTCGTCGTGCTATTGAATATCACTCGGCCATAGCATTGATATGAAGGCGAAACCACACCGCAGATGTGTGACCAATTGACGGAGATTCGATATGCGTGCTGCCCTGATCCTTTTGCCACTCGTTGCTTTGGCAGCCTGTGGCACACCTCGCGAACGTTGCATCAACGAGGTGACCTCGAACCAGCGCACATTGAACGCACTGATCGCAGAAACCCAAGCGAACATTGATCGCGGCTATGCGCTCGCTGAACGGTCCGAAGTTGTGACGATTGATCGGACTTGCACGCAAACGCTCGAGTCTGGCGAAGAGGTTCGTTTCCCCTGCGACGAAGTGATGACCCGCGAATACAAAGTGCCTGTGGCGATTGACCTGAACGCAGAACAGGCAAAGCTTCAGTCGCTCATTCAGCGCCGCGAGGCTATGGCCTCAACCGTTCAAGACGGCATCAACCAGTGCGTTGCTATTCACCCTGAATAAACGGGTTTAGTGGGCGGCGCATCCGACGGGATCGATCAGGGTGCGCCCGCCGTCCACGGTGATAATCTGCCCCGTGACAAAGCCAGACGCCTCGCACGCGAGATACTGAACGGCATCGCAAACCTCAGAAGCGCTCGCGATGCGATTCAGCGGCGTGTGACACAGGATGTCTTCGCGGTATCCATCATGCTCTTTCAACGCACCCTTTAGGCTCGCGCTCATGACGCTGCCGAAGGCAACAGAGTTAACGCGAATACGATGCGGAGCCAGCGCAACAGCCAGCGACCGTGTCATTTGATCCGCCGCAGCCGTCGATACCGAATAGGCCAAAAGATCAGGATGCGTGCGTCGTGCCGCAATGGACGACAAGTTGATGATCGCGCCGACTTGCTGTTTATCCTGCCCCTCAGCCAGTTTCACCATCCGACGCGCTACTGCCTGCGACAACCGTAGACCAGCGAGCATGTTCTGCTCTAGCAGCATCGAAACGCTGTCATCATCAGGGTTGAGCGGGTCCGTCAGGACGATCTGACGGGCCGCATTCACGAGGATGTCGATCTGTTCGAACGCATCCACTGTCGCAGAGAGCAGGTTTTTGATCGTAAGCTTCTTACGAAGATCACCCGCAAAGATACGAGCAGGCCCGCTGTCAGCCTCGATCTCCACGCCGATCTCGCGCTGAAGTGCGGCTTCGTCCATGTCCGCGAACACCACATTCGCGCCCTGTTCGATGAAATGCCGTCCGATTGCCAAACCGACGCCATTCGCGGCGCCCGTCACAATCGCGGTTTTACCTTCGATGGAAAAAGACATTGGACTCTCCCGAGTGTCGACTGTCAGAGCTTAGCGGATTGGGCGGAAGGCGTGGAACAATTTAAATGCACCATCGCCACCGATCTCTTTGACTTCTTTGAAATGGTCATTGAGCGCAGCCTCATAAGGCAGGTGTCGGTTCGCAACCATCCACAAGTGCCCAGAGGTCGTGAGGTTCCGCGCGGCATTGGCGATAAAGGCACGGCCCAATGAAGGGCTTCCTTCGCGGCCAATGTGGAACGGCGGGTTAATGACGATGCCACCATAACTGTCGGGCGCCTTCCATGTAGTGGCATCCGCCCAATGGAACGCCGCACGATCATCAGGCACATTGAGACGCGCACAATCGAGGGCGACTTTTTCCGCCTCAATCAGATCGATGCTCTCAACCCCTTCGCGTTTCAGAACCGTGTCAGACAGATAGCCCCAGCCTGCGCCAAAATCGGCCATCCGTTTGGGCAATTTATCAGGCAAAGCAGAGGCAAGCTGTTTCGAGCCGCGATCCACCTGACCATCAGAGAACACACCTGCGCTGGTATAGAACCCGTTCTCGCCTTTGATCGGATCGCCCAGCGCCCAATCTGCGAATTGGTTTTCGCCGCCAAACCAGAAAAGACGGCCATGCGATTTGGTCACGCTCGGCAGATCGCCCAGCGCCTTGCGGCATTCTTTGAACAGACTGTCGATCCCATCGGTCTTCTGACCGTCGATCAGAACCAAGGACGATTTCGCAGCCTCAGCAACCATCGCACGCGCCAGAGCCTTGGCCCGCGGCACAACGACAATCGTCACCGGCGCCTCAACTGGATCGAGGCTATAGCCCGCTCCTGACCACGAAACCGCATCTGGTTTGAACCCTGTATCAATCCACAGGTTATCACGAGCGAACATCGACAAGTCGTAATCCGCCGCGGGACGCATGACGCGAATTGGACCTTCGGGCAGGACGATGAGCCCATCATTCAGGGCAGTAGCTAATCTGGATTTGGACATCTGTGAACGGTGACGCGGGGCGTCACTCTTTCTCCATTGTGCATTGCAACGGGTGCTGATGACGCTGCGCGAAATCCATCACTTGCGTCACTTTGGTTTCAGCAATTTCGTAGGAATAAACGCCGACGACGGCGACGCCTTTTTTGTGAACGGTGAGCATTAGCTCGAACGCTTGGGCATGGTTCATACCAAAGAAACGTTCCAACACGTGCACGACGAATTCCATCGGCGTGTAGTCGTCGTTCAGGATGAGCACCTTATACAACGGCGGACGCTTGGTCTTGGGCCGCACGTCAAGTTTGACGCCGATATCATTATCGTCGTCATTCCCCTCGGCCATCATAAAGAAGTCAGTTCGCTTCATGCTCTCACTAGTCGTAACTGTCCGCTGCGTTATATAATCTTATTAGGGCCTAAGAAAACCCCCAGCAGGAGCTAAGGCATGCCACACCGTTGGACGATCGCATTCGACGCAGATGATACCCTTTGGCACAACGAAAAGTTCTTTCAAATGAGCCAAGAGCGATTTGCCGAATTGCTGGCAGATTATGTTGATCCTCATGACCTTCGGGCGCGGCTTTTGGCGGCCGAACGCAGAAATTTGCGGTTCTATGGGTATGGGATCAAAGGGTTCACCCTTTCGATGATCGAAACCGCTCTTGCTGTGACAGATGCAAAACTCCCTGGGCATATCACTTTGGCGCTGATTGATATGGGGCGCGATATGCTGGCGCATCCGATCAATTTGCTGCCTCACGTTGAGAAGGTGATCCCCGAACTGGCAAATTCAACGCAGATCGTCCTAATCACCAAAGGCGATCTCTTGGATCAAGAGCGCAAACTCGCCCAATCCAACCTTGGGGACTACTTCTCGTCCGTCGAAATTGTCAGCGACAAGACCGCCGCCGTGTATCAACGTATTTTTGCACGATTTGAGACCCCTCGCGTTATGATGGTCGGCAATTCGTTGAAGTCCGACATTATCCCCGCGATCGAGGCAGGTGGCTGGGGCATTTACGTTCGACACGAGCTGACGTGGGAATTAGAACACGCTGAAGAGCCTGAACACGCCCGATATCACCGACTCGAAAGTCTGGGCGACCTACCCAAGTTGATAGCCGAACTCGCCTGACGCGCCGCCCCATTTCCGCCACAATCGCCGATATAGCGGATCACCAACAATCGACCACCAGATATGGCGTTGCAGTTCAACCACCCGATGAAAGTGCTTTGAAATAAGGTGTTTTCGGCTGAATCCGACCGTGTTACTCTCTCCTTAATCAATAAGGCATCCAGCGTCAGATTGGAGCCATGAGGCAGTATGAGGCAAACCGTGGCAGGTCGTCCGAAATTTCGGGCCCTAATGGGTCTATTTGTGTCAGTCGCATTGGTCTTTGCGATGTGGGTTCCGCAGACTGCTGTCGCAGGCCCTGGTGCAACCTATGTGATGGACGCGCGCACTGGCGAAGTGATCCAGTCCTATAACGCAGACACGCCACTTCACCCAGCCTCACTCACCAAAATGATGACCCTCTACATCGCGTTCCAAGCCATCGAACGCGGAGAGATCAGCCCCGACACGATGGTCAAAATCACGTCTGAGGCAGCCGCGGAGCCACCCAGCAAGCTCGGCCTGCGCACGGGTCAGGAAATCCGACTTCGGTATTTGATCCGCGCTGCGGCTGTGAAGTCTGCAAACGATGCGGCGACTGCGATCGGTATCGCGCTCGAAGGGTCCGAAGCAGCTTTTGCGCGTCGTATGAACCGTATGGCCCAATCTATGGGCATGTCGCGGTCGTCGTTCCGCAATGCGAACGGCCTCACTCAGAACGGTCACATGTCCACCGCGCACGACATGGCTATTCTTGGCCGTCACCTCGTCTACGATTTCCCGCAGTATTATAACATCTTCTCGCGCCGCTCGACCGATGCTGGCATGGCAGAAGTGTATAACACCAACCGCCGTTTCCTGAATGCCTACGAGGGCGCGGACGGCATTAAGACCGGCTTTACCAGCGCTGCTGGTTACAACCTTGTCGCTTCTGCACAGCGCGGCAACGTGCGCATCATTGCATCCGTCTTTGGCGCGTCGTCTGTCGCCGCACGCAACGCCCGTGCTGCAGAACTCCTCGACATGGGCTTTGCTCAAGCGCCGCGTAACGCACGCATCCAACGCCCACCCCTGCCCGCCTATCAGCCTGGTAGCAGCTCGAATGATGAACCGCAGATGATCGCCGCAAACGTGACCGATGTTCCGGGCGCAGCGGGCCGCACCATTCGCGTAACCGGTGCCGTGACATCCAGCCCACGTCCGACCCCGCGCCCAGTATCCGAACAAGCGGTTGTGGCCGTTGTCGCAGACGCCGAGGACATCGAGAACGCTCTAGCTGCCGCGATGGAAGTCGCCACGATCGAACCTGTGGCTGAAGTCATCGAAGAAGCCCCACAAGTCGTCGTTGCCCAAGCGGTCCCGCGTCCCGAAGCACGCCCCGCAGCCTTTATCCAAGCCTCCGCTCCAGTTGAAATCGAAGAGGTCGTCACTGATCCCGCCGATGTTGCCGTGGCTGTGGCTGCAGCGACAGGTCCCGAAGTTGTAACCCGTGTATCCACATCAGGTGGCCGTCACTGGGGCATCAACGTAGGTCGTTTTGGATCGCGCTATGAGGCGGAACGTATTCTCGTCCGTGTTGCCCTGAACGAAATGGCGACCCTCGATGGATCGCTACGCCGCGTGGTGCAAAGCCCCCGTGGGTTCGACGCCAACTTTATGGGCATGTCACGCGAAACGGCTGAACTCGCCTGTCGTCGCCTACAAGCACGTGGTCAAAACTGCTTTATGATCGGCAGCGAAGGTTAAGTCGCTGCCCGACCTTCAAAGGCAGCAGCCATGAGCGCACGGGTGTAGTCCGACTGCGGAGCGTCAAAGATTTGCGCCGCAATGCCTGCCTCTACAACATCGCCAGCACGCATCACCATGATCTTGTGGGACAATGCACGCACGACCTTGAGGTCGTGGCTGATGAACAAATAGGCCAGCCCGTGCTTGCACTGAAGGTCGCGCAACAGGTCTACGATTTGCACCTGCACCGTCATATCCAGCGCAGAGGTCGGTTCGTCCAAGACCACAAGTTTCGGCCGCAAGATCATCGCCCGTGCAATTGCGATACGCTGCCGTTGACCACCCGAAAATTCGTGCGGGTATCGGTGCATCATCTCAGGGTCCAACCCAACCTCAGCCATGATCTCAGCAACCATCTCGCGCGGGCTTTGACCACGTTCGACACCGTGTACGGTTAGACCTTCGGCGATGATTTGTTCGACGGTCATACGCGGCGAGAGAGAGCCAAAGGGGTCTTGGAACACGATCTGCATGCCGCTGCGCAAGGGCCGCATTTGCTTCTGGTTCAACCCATCAACAGCCTGACCCATGAACACGATCCGCCCTTCAGATCGGATCAATCGCATGATTGCGAGAGCGAGGGTCGTTTTCCCCGATCCTGATTCACCCACGATCCCCAATGTTTCGCCCGCATGGACGGTTAGGGTCGCATCGTTCACAGCTTTGACGTAGCCCGTGGTGCGCCGCATCAATCCGCGTTTGATCGGGAACCAAATCTTGAGGTTTTGGGTCTCTGCAATGACAGGCGCGTTCTCTGGCACAGGCGCTGGCTCACCAGCCGCCTCAGCCGCCAAGAGCATCTGAGTGTAAGGATGCTGCGGATTGCTGAAAATCTCAGCCGTCGGTCCCGTCTCAACGATCTCACCGTCTTTCATCACACAGACCTTGTCCGCGATTTTTCGAACGATCGTCAGGTCATGCGTGATAAAGAGCATCGCCATGCCCTCTTTGCGCTTTAGGTCCTCCATCAGGTCGAGGATCTGCGCCTGAATGGTCACGTCCAACGCGGTCGTAGGTTCGTCAGCGATCAGCAGGTCAGGCCCGTTGGCAAGTGCCATTGCGATCATGACCCTCTGTCGCTGCCCCCCCGAAAGCTCGTGCGGATAGCTCGTCAATCGCGACTCAGCATCGCGGATACCCACACGGTCGAGCAACTCGATGATGCGGTCGCGCACCTTTGGACCACGCAAACCTTGGTGCAGTTCAATGGACTCGCCCAACTGCTTCTCAATCGTGTGCAGCGGGTTGAGCGAGGTCATCGGCTCTTGGAAGATGAAGCTGATGTCATTGCCCCGTACGCGGCGCAAAGTGGCATCTGATGCGCCCACCATTTCTTCGCCATTGTAGCGGATCGACCCCGACACCTGAGCACTATCCGCCAACAGGTCTACCGTCGACAAAGCCGTCACCGATTTGCCAGAGCCCGACTCACCGACCAGCGCAACAGTCTCGCCCTTTTCAACGGTAAAGGACACGCCACAGACAGCCCGCGTTGTTTGGCTGTCCTGTCGGAAATCGACGCAGAGGTTTGTGACCTCGAGCAAACTCATGAGAAGGTCTTTCGCGGGTCAAAGGCATCGCGCACGCCCTCGAAGATAAACACGAGGAGCGAAAGCATAAATGCAAAGGTAAAGAACGCCGTAAAGCCAAGCCACGGCGCCTGAAGGTTCCGTTTGGCTTGAAGGGTCAAGTCACCTAGGGACGGCGCGGACGATGGCAGGCCAAAGCCAAGAAAATCGAGGCTGGCCAGCGTCGCGATTGCACCCGTGACCAAGAACGGCAACATCGTCACCGTCGCCACCATCGCATTGGGGAGCACGTGTCGGAACATGATTGTCCTGTCACCTACCCCGAGCGCACGCGCGGCACGCACGTATTCGAAATTTCGGGCGCGCAGGAATTCAGCCCGCACGACACCGACCAAGGCAGGCCAACCGAACAACACGGTGATAAAAACCAAAAGCCAGAAGGATTTTCCCAAAATCGCGACGAGGATGATCATCACATAGAGCGACGGCATCCCTCCCCAGATTTCAATGAACCGCTGAAAACCAAGGTCGACCCAGCCACCGAAGTATCCTTGGACCGCGCCAGCGACGATGCCGATGACCGAGGACACGCCGACCACCATCATTGCGAAAAAGATCGACAGTCGGAAACCATAGATCACGCGTGCCAGAACGTCGCGTTTGGTATCGTCTGTGCCCAAGAGGTTCGTGTCCGATGGAGGTGCAGGAGCGACGCCACGCACATCGACAATCGTATCGTAGGAATAAGGGATGACGGGCCAGACCATCCAACCCTTGGCGAAGTCCTCAACCTCGGGTGTGCCGCCTGTCGTTACTGTTTCGTAGATGCCTTCTGGGTCATCAAAACACTCTACCGCGCCGCCAGACACGATCAGGCATTTCACCTCGATTGAGGAGTAAATAGCCTCAGTCGCGAAATCGCCGCCAAAATCCTTTTCTGAATAAAAGGACAAAACGGGGCTTCGCAGTTCACCACGGTAGCTGACAAGGATCGGTTTATCGTTGGCGATGAACTCGGCAAAGAGGCTAAGCACGAAACATGCACCTAGGATGATCAGAGACCAAACCGCACGACGGTTTCGTTTGAAGTTGCGCCAGCGACGCTGATTGAGTGGAGACAGACGCATACCCTACCCCCTGCTTTCGAAATCGATCCGCGGATCGATAAACACGTAGGTGATGTCGGTGATAATCCCGACGACCAGCCCCATCAGCGAAAACGCATAAAGCGTCCCAAAGACCACGGGATAATCCCGCGCAATCGCCGCCTCGTACCCCATCCGCCCCAACCCATCGAGGCTGAACAGCGTTTCGATAATCACCGAACCACCAAAGAACACCGCGACGAAAAGCGCTGGAAACCCAGAGATCACGATCAGCATCGCGTTTCGGAACACATGGCCATAGAGGACGCGGTTTTCCGTCAGCCCTTTTGCCCGAGCGGTCATTACGTATTGCTTTTTGATCTCATCAAGGAAGCTGTTTTTGGTCAGCAAGGTCAGCGTCGCAAAAGCCGAAATCGTTGAGGCCAGCACGGGCAACGTGATGTGCCAAAGGTAGTCAATAACCTTGCCCCACATGGTCAGTTCTTCCCAGTTTGAACTGGTGAGGCCGCGCAATGGGAATATCCGCCAATAGCTACCGCCCGCGAAAAGAACGATCAGGAGGATTGCAAAGAGGAAGCCCGGGATCGCATATGCCACGATGATGGCCCCAGAGGTCCATGTGTCGAACTGCGATCCGTCTTTGATAGCTTTGCGGATGCCCAATGGGATCGACACAAGGTAAGCGATGATCGTCGACCAAAGACCAAGCGTGATCGAAACGGGCATCTTTTCCAGAACCAGATCGAGCACCGAAATTTTGCGGAAATAGCTTTCGCCGAAATCAAAGCGGACGTAGTTCCACATCATATTCAGGAACCGCTCAAGCGGTGGCTTGTCGAATCCAAACCGCTTTTCCAATTCAGCGAGGTAGCGTGGATCTAGCCCCTGCGCACCCGGATAGGCACCTTGGAGCTCAATGCCAGCACTTTGGAATTCGGCATCCCCTGCCCCGCCAGAGATGTTTTCGAACACATCCCCATTGCCCTGCATCCGCGCAATGACCTGCTCAATCGGACCACCCGGCATGAATTGGATGATCGCAAAATTGAGGATCATAATCCCGAGCAGCGTCGGGATCACGAGCAGCAATCTGCGAAGTATGTAAGCGCCCATCTACCTGCCTTATTAGTCCTTAGCGGAGGGCCCCTGCGGCCTTCAGTGCTTCGGCTTTTTCGGCGTTATACCACCAGAAGCTCATCTCGCCCAGCGCATAGGGCGGCAGAGTCTCGAGGTGTTCGTACATGTCGTAATAGGCCACCCAGTAATCGCCCAGATACCATGTCGGTACGACAAACAGGTCGCGACGCATGATGCGATCAATCGCACGGACATGGGCCACCATATCATCATAGGTTTCGACGTCCTTGATCGACTCGGCCAGTTTATCGACGGCTGGATTTGAATAGTGGGCGGGGTTAAATACATCGCCCAGACCATCCGATCCGAATTTCTGGCCCAAGCCTTCACCCTCGATCGGACCGACACGGTAACCGTCAAAGATCATGTCGAAATCGAAATTGCGGGTGCGTTCGGTGTATTGCGCAGGATCAATGCGGTTCCACTCGGCATCGACACCCAATTTCCGCAGGTTATCGACATAAGGCAGAATGATGCGGTCGAACGTCGGGCTGTAGCCCAAGAATTCGACCTTCAGCGGCTCACCGTCTTTTTCCAGCATCCCGTTGGCACCGGGCACCCAACCTGCTTCCTCCATCAGCGCCAAGGCCCTGCGGAGGTTCCGACGGTCGAGCTGCGATTCACCAGAGACGTGCGGCACGGTAACTTCATCCGTCAGGATCGACGGATCGATAAGTGAAGCAACCGATTGAAGCAGTTCCAACTCGCGGCCCTCAGGAACGCCGCGCGCCGCGAGATCCGCGTTCTGCCAAAAGCTCTCACGCTGTTTAAACAGCCCGTATTGCAGTTCTTCGTTGGTCCACGTGAAGTTATACATCAGGGCCAAGGCCTGACGGACGCGCAGATCGTCGAACTTGCCCGACTTCATGTTGAACATAAAGCCAGTCGCGCCAGGTACATTACCGTTTGGCAGAGTCTCTTTCACGACCCAACCATTTTGAATCGCGGGGAAATCATAGGAGGTCGCCCAAGACAGCGAGGAATTTTCCTGTCGGAAGGTGAACTCACCTGCCTTGAACCCCTCAAACGCGGCCGTGGTGTCCGCGAAGTATTCGATGCGGATCGAATCAAAGTTATTCTGACCGATGTTCAGCGGATGATCAGCGCCCCAGAAGTTGGGATTGCGAACGTAGATGATCTGGTGATTCACCTCGAAACTGCCGACCATATAAGGCCCGGTACCCGGCCCCGTTTCGAGACGGCTTTCGTCCAAACGCGCGCCCGTTTCCTCGTACCACTTCTGGCTAAAAACTGGCTGACCACCGACCTGTTCGATCACTGATTGCTTTGGATAATCGGCCGCAAAGGTGAATTTCACGGTGTAATCGTCCAGCGCCTCAACGCTTTCGACCATCTGCGCCACCGCGAAGCGATATGATTCGGTGGCCTGTTCCATCATCAGGTTATGGCTAAAGACTACATCTTTCGCAGTCATTGGAGTGCCATCCGAAAACACCACATCGTCGCGCAAATGGAAGATCACCCAATCTTTGGTCTCTGGGTATTCCATCGTTGTGCACAGATAGCAGTAATTCCCGTCCACATCGTCCGATGTGCCCTGCAGAACCGATTCGAACATGGACGATGACAGATAGGCGGGCTTACCCTCTTGGGTCGCGTAGGGGTTCAGGTTGTCGAACCCGCCTGTGAACCACGTCGAAAACTCACCGCCTTTGGGCGCGTCAGGGTTCACGTATTCGAGATGCGCGAAATCAGGGTTAGGGTATTTCAAATTGCCATAGGTCGAAATGGCATGGGTCTGAATGATGGGCGTTTCAGCAAACACCGAACTCGCCCATGATGCGCCCGCAATCAGCGCAGCACCTGCCAAAAGCACAACGCGACGCAGATCGGTGTCACGAACAGCAGCTTTGGTGGTGAAATTCGTCATGGTTTTCTCCCCTTTGAAACCCTGAGACAAAGCTACGGCGGGCAATACATAAAGGGCAAGACGAGAAAGCGTTATCGCATTGTGAAACGACAAAAGGCCGCCCCTTGGGACGGCCTTTGCCTAAGTGATATTCACTAAATTAGTTAGAGACGCTCTGCAGGTACGCAATCACGTCTGCACGGTCCTGAACTTTTGCCAGACCCGAGAACGACATTGCGGTGCCCGGTGCGTAGCCTTTGGGGTTCTCGAGGAAGCCATTGAGGTGCTCAGGCGACCAAACGTCAGCCACGGCCTCGAGAGCGCCCGAGTATGCAAAGCCCGCGATCGAGTCGACAGGACGGTTCACGACGCCATAGAGCGACGGGCCTGTGCCGTTCTCGCCTTCAGCAGCAGAGTGACATGCCGCACATTTGCGGAAAACACGCTCACCAGCAGCTGCGTCAGCATTTGCAAAGATTTCTTCGAAGGACGGGCCTTCTTCTACAACAGCAACTTCACCGTCGCCGTGCGAGATTACATATGCCTGAGCGTGCTCGCCCTCGTGGCCAGCACCTTCGCCAGCAGAGTAAATGCTTTCAGCAGCCCAGCCACCAAGCAAGAAAACGAGGAAAGTGCCGCAAACGCCGCCCAGCACCTTGGTCATCGTCATTGTGTCGAACATGTCGCGTTCCATTCCGTTCACAGTTTCGCGGCTATCTACAAGTTTCTTGTCCACTCTTGCAAGCAGTAGAACCGCGACTTATTGCCCAAAGTAGACAAAAGAACAGTGGAGGGGACAGAAATGACCCAGAAAATTGCGTTTCAGGGAGAACTTGGCGCCTATGGCCATCAGGCTTGCGTCGAAGCACGCCCCGATTTCGACCCGCTTCCCTGTGACACATTCGAAGACGCGATGGAGGCCGTTCGGTCTGGTGCGGCTGATTTGGGTATGATCGCGGTCGAGAACTCGACCTATGGCCGCGTGGCTGATGTCCATAGCCTGTTGCCAAAATCGGGCCTTCACATCGTTGATGAAGCCTTTGTTCGTGTGCACGTGAACCTTCTCGGCGTCAAAGGTGCAGCGCTGTCAGACGTTAAAGAAGCACATGGCCACGTCGTCATCCTCCCGCAATGCGCTGGATTTCTAAAGAATCACAACATCACGGGCAAAGTCAGCACCGATAACGCGCGTGCGGCTCGTGAAGTGGCCGAAGCAAACGACGTGACCAAAGCCGCGCTCGCCAGCGAACTCGCCGCCGAAATCTACGGCCTGGACGTCGTGGCGCGTCACATCGAGGACCATTCCCGCAACACGACCCGCTTTATCATTATGGCTCGTGATCCCGATACGACCCGCCGTGGCACCAATGGCATGATGATGAGCTTTGTCTTCCGCGTTCGGAACATCCCTGCCGCGCTCTACAAAGCGATGGGCGGTTTCGCGACCAATGGCGTCAACATGACCAAGCTAGAAAGCTACATGGTTGACGGCGAGTTCACCGCGACCGAGTTCTATGCGGAAATCGAGGGACATCCCGATGACGAAAACGTCCGTCTCGCCATGGAAGAGCTGGATTATTTCACCGATCATGTGCGTGTGATCGGCACCTTCCCTGCAGCGGCACGCCGCCACGAAACACGTTAAACGCCCGTATAGGACGTCTCAACATCCTCGGCAAAATCAGCGATCCGCGTTTTGAACTTTTGGGTCAGATTGCTCTTTGCCAGCTTGAGCGATTGCAGCAGAAGACGCGCAGCCAATGTGCGCGGTGCCATATCTAGACGAATGATCAGCCGTGTGCGCGCTGGCGACAGCGGCACCAATTCAATATTGGTGCTGCCTTCCACCCCACCCGAGGTAAAGCCGATATCAACGCCGTTTGGGTGATCAACCTTTTGCAAGGTCAATTCTGCCGCCCGCGATTTTCCACGAAACTTGAACCCGACATGCCAATTGGCGCCAACCTCAATGCCAGCAAGGCTATCCTTGCGTTCCACATCAATGCCACGGCGCATCGCCGAACGCTCAAACCCACCAAAATCAGTGATTTTGCCGTAAACGTAGTCGATCGGTGCTTCGATATCTTCTCTAGCGCTAAACCGCACTTGCTTGCCTCAAATTGAATCGCTCATTCGAACTTTGTTCTCTTTTGACCGTTTAATCTACGTTACTCAACCACCGCTTGAGCAGAAAACCCGCTATAGCGCCGTTTCTCGGCTGATTGATCAAAGGGTGTGTGCCCTCAAACACTTGTGCCAGTTCGCTACGATCAAGCCAGAGGGCATCTTCCAATTCGTTCGGGTCGATGGTGATTTGATCGGTCTCGGCCTCTGCTTCACATCCAAACATCAGGTTCGCTGGGAACGGCCATGGCTGGCTCGCCACATAGCGGACGTCTCCAACCTTCACGCCTGTCTCTTCGTTCACTTCGCGCCGAACGGCAGCCTCCATCGTTTCGCCCGGTTCAATAAATCCAGCCAAGACTGAATACATGCGATCGGGCCAACCTGGGGAACGCCCCAAAAGTACGCGATCGCCATGTGTGACGAGCATAATAACGACAGGGTCCGTGCGTGGGAAATGCTGCCCGCCACAGGCATCACACCCTCGCTGCCAGCCTCCCATAACGGGTTTTGATTCCGCCCCACAGCGGGAACAAAAACGGTGCGAGTCGTGCCACCCGATTATTGCCCGTGCTGTTGCGGCGAGTTCCGCATCAAGCGCGCTCAGCATCGTCATCACAGCCCGAAGTTCCGCAAAGCCCATGGAGTCGGGCAGGTCAGGGTGGTACTGTAACGACTGATCAAAGAACGAACCGAGCTCTGTCAGGTCGGCATCTGGTTCCCATTTCGAAATGTCGGTCGCAAAGACTGGACCCGACGGCGTGCGGCCCAAAAACACCTCAATCACTGGATCGGCTAACGCGACATGATCAAGTGGCAACTGGACCAAAGCATTGTTTTCAAAAAGGACTTTACCGCGCCACGTTACAATTGTTGTGGCTGTCGGGTTATTTCGGATCGGATCAAGATCGCCGCGCACTTCGGCTGCGCGATCATAGCCTGAACCAGAAAAAGAAAATGTGGGCTCGTGTGTCATAGCGAATGTCTGACACGCCGAACCCGACTGTGCAAACCCATCTGCAATGGCAAACAAAAAAGGCGGCCACTAAGGCCGCCTTTGTCGTTATCCGCGAAGGGTGCCGCCTGTCGCCTTGGTCACTTTCTCAACGATCTTGGCACTCACAGCCTCAATGTCTTTGTCTTTGAGGGTGTCCTCTTTGGGCTGCAAACGAACCGTAATCGCGAGGGATTTTTTGCCTTCGCCCAAGCTACCGCCCGAGAATTCGTCGAACACACGAACATCTTCGATCAGTGCCTTATCCGCGCCCGCCGCTGCGTTAACCAAGGTCAGTGCCTCCACCTCGGCATCGACAACGAACGCAAAGTCACGCTCAACCGCCTGCAGTTCGGAGATATCCATTGCAGGACGGCTGGCCGATGCGTTTTTCGGCAGCGGGATCTCTTCAGGGAAGAGAGTGAACGCAACGGCAGGACCTTTGATGTCCATCTCACGCAGGATTTTCGGGTGAAGTTCACCAAAGATGCCCAAGACCTTTTTCGGGCCAAGGCAGATTTTACCATGACGGCCGGGGTGGAACCACGCTGGACCGTCGCGCATGATCTGCACCTTGGCAGGCGCACCCATTGCGGCGAGGATCGCTTCGGCATCGGCTTTGGCGTCATAGACATCAACCGCACGAGACGCGCCATGCACGTCTTTGGGGCCAGTCCGACCGATGAGAACACCGCTTACCTGCAGCTGCTGTTCACCCGGTTTACCGCCAGCAAAGGCATGGCCGACCTCAAATAGGGCCAAATCGGCAAAGCCACGTGCCTGATTGCGTGCTGCTGCGCGAAGCAGGGCAGGCAAGAGGTCAGGACGCATGTGGCTCATGTCCGACGAAATCGGGTTTTCCAACTCGGTCGCCTCGGTACCGCCACCAAACAACGCAGCCGCTTCGCGGTCGATAAAGGTGTAGGTCACGCATTCATTGTAGCCGAGCGACGCAGTAGTGCGGCGCGCAGCGGACGATCGCACTTGAAGCGGTGTCAGCACAGGTTTCGGCACGCCTGCAGTGGCGCGAGGCAAAGGTTTGCCCTCAAGCTTTGTCAAAGACGCAATACGCGCGACTTCCTCAACGAGGTCCGCCTCACCTTGAACGTCAGAACGCCACGACGGGACGTGCGCCTGATCACCATCCATCCGGAAGCCCAACGCAGTCAGCGTCTGGCGCTGTTCGCTCTCTGGAATGTCCATGCCAACAAGGCTCTGCACACGCTTTGCGTCCAGCTTATACGAGCGCGCAAAATTCGGCACAGCGCCCGCAACAACAACCTCAGACGCCTCACCACCTGCGTGATCAACGATCATACGAACCGCATGTTCCAGACCTTCAGCAGTGAATTCAGGATCAACAGTGCGTTCAAAACGATAACGCGCATCCGAGTTGATCTTGAGCGCGCGGCCTGTGGTTGCGATCTGGATCGGGTCCCACCACGCAGATTCGACAAAGACGTTCACAGTCTCATCGGTGCAACCAGTGTGGTCGCCCCCCATGATGCCAGCAATACTCTCAACACCGTTATCATCAGAAATCACCATAGCGCCCGCCGGCAGCGTGTAGGTCTTTTCATCGAGCGCCACGATGGTTTCGCCACCAACCGCACGGTGAACACGCAGGTTGCCCGCGACCTTATCCGCGTCAAACACGTGAAGCGGACGGTTCTGGTCGTAGGTGAAGAAGTTGGTCACATCGACGAGGAACGAAATCGGACGCAGACCAATCGCTTTTAGACAGGTCTGAAGCCATTCGGGCGACGGACCGTTTTTCACGCCTTTGATCAGGCGACCACAGAATAGCGGGCAGCCGTCCAATGTGTCGTCATCAATGGTCAGGGTCAGGTCAGATTCAAACGATGCTGGCACAGGATCAACGGTGCGATCTTTGAGCTTGCCCAAGCCACGCGCGGCGAGGTCGCGGGCGATACCGCGAACGCCCAGCGCATCACCACGGTTCGGCGTGATCGCAATTTCGATCACTGGATCGACTTTAGACGCATCTTGTTTTGCCAGCCAATCGACAAAGCGCTCACCAACTTCGCCAGACGGAAGTTCGATGATGCCATTGTGTTCGTCTGACAGTTCCAGCTCGCGCTCGGAACACATCATACCGTGAGATTCGACACCGCGAATTTTCCCAACGGACAAGGTCACGTCGATACCAGGAACATAGTCACCAGGTTTCGCAACAACGACCGTGATGCCTTCGCGAGCGTTCGGTGCGCCGCAGACGATTTGCAGTTCGCCTTCGTTGGTCGCGACCTTGCACAGGCGCAGACGATCGGCGTCTGGGTGCTGAACGGCGCTGACCACTTTACCGATGGTAAAAGCCTTCAAACGGTCAGCAGGATTTTCGATGCCTTCCACCTCGAGACCGAGGTCGGTCAGGGCTTCAGAGATTTCGTCAACCGTGGCGGTGGTCTCAAGATGTTCCTTGAGCCAGGACAGCGTGAATTTCATGGCTTTAACCCGTCGTTTACATTTGAGGCGCTCTTACCGCATCTGTGGCAGCGGGGAAAGCAGTCCGAACGCAAAAGACCCTACTCATGCCCAATTGTTGCCCGAATGGAAACCTAGGGTGCCATTAGTCACGTAACAGTAAACAGTTGAGGCAAGTAAATGTATATTCGTGGAGAGATGTTGTTGGTTATGGGTCTGACCCTGCTTTTGTCGCCCTTCGCACTGAAAGGCGTCGAAGTTCAGATCCACAAAAACGACACAGGAGCGGCCGTCGCAATGCTAGAGACACCGCGCATGAACTTCATCAAAATCGGCAACTAACGTTCGATACCGAGAGCAGAATTGACGAAGGCCGCGCAGAGGAGCGCGGCCTTTGTATTTTGGGAACCAACTTAGCGGCTCAAGCCACCGTGCAAGGTCGGCACATCCAGCGGCGTAAAGCCGTAGTGGCGCAGCCAACGCAGATCGCTGTCAAAGAATGCACGCAGGTCAGGGATGCCGTATTTCAGCATCGCAATCCGGTCGATGCCGATACCAAAGGCAAAGCCCTGATATTCCTGTGGATCAACGCCAGGGTTTTGCAGAACCTTCGGGTGAACCATGCCCGACCCGAGAATTTCGAGCCAATCGTCGCCCTCGCCCACGGTGACGGAACCGTTGTTCCACTGGCACTGCACGTCGACTTCAGCCGACGGTTCTGTGAACGGGAAGTGCGATGCACGAAAACGGGTTTTCACGCGTTTGCCGAAATAGGCAGAAAGAAACTCTTCCAACACCCACTTCAGGTTCGCCATAGAGACGTCTTTGCCGATGCAAAGACCTTCGACTTGGTTGAACATCGGTGTGTGGGTCTGGTCGTAGTCCGCGCGATACACGCGACCCGGCGCGATGATACGGATCGGCGCACCTTCTTTTTCCAACGCACGAATCTGAACGGGCGAAGTGTGCGTGCGCAGTACCGGAGGACGCTCATCGCCTTCGGACTTCATGTAGAAGGTATCCATTTCAGCGCGTGCTGGGTGGTGACCCGGAATGTTCAGCGCGTCAAAGTTATACCAATCGGATTCGATCTGCGGACCTTCAGCAACGGCAAAGCCCATGTCTGCAAAGATCGCCATAACCTCTTCGGTCACTTGGCTAATCGGGTGAATGGTACCCGTGCGGCGCGGACGCGTCGGAAGCGTCACATCGAGCCACTCTGTTTTCAGACGTGCATCCAAGGCAGCATCTGCCAGCGCCGTCTTCTTTGCCACGATAGCATCGTTGATCTCATCCTTGAGCGCATTCAACGCAGGACCAGCGACCTGACGCTCTTCGGGGGTCATTTTGCCCAATTCACGCATCTGAAGGCTAATTTCGCCTTTCTTGCCGAGCGCGGCGAGGCGAACCTCTTCGATGGCTGCTTCGTCAGCGGCCTTAGCGATCAGGTCCAGATATTTGGCTTTGAGGTCGTCCATCACATGCCCTTTGCATCTTGCTTGCCCGCAATTACCGCGACACGCAGCGAGGGGCAAGCATTGGACGCCCGATTAACCATCCGAATGCCCAAACGAAAAAGGCCGCCCCTTTCGGAGCGGCCCTTCGTAATTCATTCGCTAAGGCTTATGCCAGAGCTTCACGTGCCTTAGCAGCGATAGCATTGAAAGCTTCCGGCTCGTGAACGGCCAGATCGGCCAGAACTTTGCGGTCAACTTCGATGCCAGCTTTTGCCAGACCGTTGATGAATTTCGAGTATGTCAGCGATTCGTCAAACGCACGGACAGCAGCGTTGATACGCTGGATCCACAGTGCGCGGAAATTACGCTTACGTGCCTTACGGTCACGAGTTGCGTATTGGTTGGCCTTGTCTACGGCCTGACGAGCGACTTTGAAGGTCCGGCTGCGGCGGTCATAATAACCTTTAGCAGCGTCAAGGACTTTCTTGTGACGACGATGGGTAACGGTACCACCTTTGGTGCGCGACATTGTTCAGGCCTCCTTAGCGGTCGTACGGCATGTAGGACTTAACGATCTTCGCATCCGGAGCGGACAGAGTCGTAGTCCCGCGTGCATCGCGGATGAACTTCGTGGTGCGCTTGATCATGCCGTGGCGCTTACCGGCCTGACCGCATTTTACCTTACCGGATGCAGTCATCTTAAAGCGCTTTTTGGCGCTCGACTTGGTCTTCATCTTGGGCATTTCCGTCTCCTTTGAAGAGGATTGGTTTTCGCACGACTCGGCATGCCACTGTCGGCCGGTCGCACGGTTAGAGCGCGCCGTATAGGGCTGATCCTGAATGATGGCAAGCGCTAGTTTATGAATCTTCCCACAACGCGGACAAAAGCATGAGGAATATCATCGAGCGTATATTGGCGGTCATTTAACGCCATAACGACAAGGCTACCACCAACCAGAACAACGATGGCCGCGGCGCGGGGTGCACGACCCTCGGTCAATGCACCTAGAATGGGTGGGAGAGCGAAAGCCAACAGCACTAACCCTATCGTTAGATAAAGGTCTGCATCCATGTTTCGCACTCCCACAATTCGATTTGTGGAAACGTTACTCTGTTTCAGAGCTGTGAATCAAACGTTCCTCGCAGGGCGCAACGCGAAGGATGTTCGTCGAACCCGGCGTGTTAAACGGAACGCCCGCGGTCACGACAACCATGTCTTTCTCAGTTGCAAGTCCTTCGGCCTTTGCAGCGCGGACTGCGTAGATAACCGCAGTCTTAAAGCGGTCTACTTCGCCCGACATCACAGTGTTCACACCCCAGCTGAGGCACAAGCGACCTGCGGTCTTGGGCTTTGTGGTCAGGGCAATGATCGGAACACGGGGACGTTCACGGGCGACGCGCAGCGCAGTGGTGCCAGATTCGGAGTAGCAGCAGATCGCTTTCACGTCGGTCTTTTCTGCGATCTCGCGCGCGGCGGATACGATACCGTCAGCAACGGTCGAGTGATCAATACGGCGCGAGGCTTCGATGATCTCTGTGTAGTTCGGATCGCATTCGACCTCCATCGCCACGTTGTTCATCGTGCGGACGGCTTCGATAGGGTACTGACCAGCAGCCGATTCGGCGGACAACATGATCGCGTCAGTGCCTTCATAGATCGCGTTCGCAACGTCAGAGACTTCTGCGCGGGTCGGCATCGGGCTTTCGATCATCGACTCGAGCATCTGCGTCGCAACAATCACAGGCTTCGCAGCGGTGCGGCACTTGCGGATCAGACGTTTCTGGATCGGCGGAACGCTGGACACGGGCAGCTCAACGCCCAAGTCGCCACGGGCAACCATGATGCCATCAGATACAGCAAGGATGTCGTCGAAGGCTTTAACTGCGGCAGGCTTTTCGATTTTCGCCAGAACTGCAGCACGACCTTTGGCCAGCGCACGCGCTTCATCAACGTCAGCAGGACGCTGAACGAACGACAGAGCGAGCCAATCCACACCGAGTTCGCAAACGAACTCGAGGTCCTTGCGGTCTTTGTCAGACAGTGCAGCTACAGGCAGCACAACGTCAGGCACGTTTACGCCCTTGCGGTTCGAGATCACGCCGCCAACGGTCACTTCACAGTTTGCAAAATCACGACCGCAGTCTTTGACGCGGAGGCGAATTTTACCGTCGTTGACTAGAAGGTTTGCACCAGGTTCCAACGCATCAAAAATCTCTTTGTGCGGAAGCTGCACGCGATTGATGTCACCCTCTTCGTCGCTCAGGTCCAGACGGAAGTCCTGACCTTCGACGAGCAGCTCTTCACCGTTCGCGAATTTACCAACGCGCAATTTCGGCCCCTGAAGGTCGGCCAAGATACCGATCGGGCTGTTACAATCTTTTTCGACCTGACGGATGATTTCGTGACGCTCACGAATTTCGGCGTGCTCACCATGGCTCATGTTCAGGCGAAAGACGTCTGCCCCCGCTTCGTGCAAAGCACGGATCATCTCGTAGCTGCTGGAAGCAGGGCCCAGCGTAGCAACGATTTTTACGTTGCGTTGGCGTCTCATGGTGCAGTCCTCATTCTAAACATCTGGAGCGTCCGTTACCGCTAACGCTCATTTCGGTCCCTTATTACCGAATTCATTCCATTCCTCAACTATTCTGTTGGCGATCACGTGATATTCACATCAACGGACGGTGACATTCCCGCGAAATGTGGGCAGTTTGTCGGAGTAATTCGACTTTGGAGGCTAAAATGGATGACCAAACCCGTATCGAACTCGAAGCAGCAGCCTTCCGCGCCATGCGTCATCACCTCATGGAAAAACGCACAGACGTCCAAAACATCGACATGATGAACCTCGCTGGATTCTGTCGGAATTGCCTGTCGCGTTGGTATCAAGAGGCCGCAAACGAACGCGGCATCGACATGACCAAAGACGAAGCCCGTGAGATTTTCTACGGCATGCCCTACGAAGAGTGGCGCGATCAGTTCCAAACCGAAGCGACAGCCGAAACTCAAAAGGCGTTCGAGAAGTCATTTGCCGAAAACGTCGGCACAAAAGTCTAACAAATAAATTTCTGCCAGAGACTCAGATAGCCCGCTTTCATGCCGTTAAGGGGAGTGAAGGTGTAATTAGGCTTGCAAAAATGCTTCTGGCGCTCCTCCTCGCATCGGTCGGCGCTGCCCTGTTAAGCGGGGTGGTTATCCCCAATGCTGAAAACAACACAACTGATGTCTTCGGTACCGGAACCGAGGGCGACGATATCGTGCGCACTTGGGCTGGCGACGACAGCATGACGGGTGAAGACGGGAACGACAGCCTATTTATGGGCGAAGGTGACGACTTCGCGGACGGCGGCGCAGGAAGCGACATCATCGTCGGCGGTCCAGGCGATGACGTGTTGCTCGGCGGTGCCGACAGTGACCTCATCCACGCGGGCAAAGACCAAGACTGGGTTTCTGGCGGCGCAGGCGACGACACGATCAATGGCCAAGACGGCGCTGATACTCTGTTCGGCGACGGCGACAACGACCTCATCCACGGTGGCAACGGCAACGACCGCATCTACGGCGGCAATGGCAATGACATCATGTTCGGCGGTGGCGGCGATGACCTGATTGAAGGTGGCGAGGGCAACGACAAACTGATCGACACCTTTGGCACGAACACCCTTCATGGCGGTGACGGGAACGATATCCTTCGGGGCGCAGGAACGACTGCGATGTTCGGCGACGATGGTGACGACGTATTTTACATGATGCGGGGTGCGGTTGCTGCAGGTGGCGCGGGCGCTGATGAATTCAACGTCGAAGTCGATTGGCTGAACCAGCCCGTTGGCATTGCAGACTATGACCCGACGGAAGACGCGATTGTCATCACAGTCGAAGAAGGCACGCCGATTTCACTGACCATCACCGAAACTGCCGATGGCTGGATGGTTGAACTGAACGCCGTTCAAATCCTTTTGGTGCAGGGGTCGGCAACCTTTACAGTTGCCGACCTCAATATCGTCGAAGTGCCTCCGATTACGGAAGCCGTCTAGTCAGACGGCCGTTTTCAGGCTCTCTTCGATGTAAATCTCACGCAAACGCAGCGCCATTTTGCCCGGTACGCCGTCACCAATTTTTGCCCCGTCGATCTCAACAACTGGCTGAACAAAGGTAGTCGCCGAGGTAATAAATGCCTCATCGGCATCCTGAGCTTCTGCGATGGTAAAGTTACGCTCTTCGACTTCCATCTGTGCCTCTGCTGCAAACCGCAGAACAGCAGCGCGCGTGATCCCGTGGAGGATGTCATTCGACAGGCCGCGCGTGATGATCTTGTTGCCTTTGACGATATACGCGTTGTTTGAGGTACCTTCGGTCACATATCCGTCTTCGACCATCCACGCGTCATCGCAACCCTCTTTCTTTGCCATCATCTTGCCCATCGACGGGTAGAGTAGTTGAACGGTTTTGATGTCACGGCGGCCCCAGCGGATATCTTCGATCGAGATCACTTTGATCCCCGTTTTGATCGACGGCATATCCACGAGTTTTTTCGCAAACGTGAACAACACGATGCCCGAGGGGACCTTTGCAGGATCAGGCCACGCGAAATCGCGGTCAGCGGGCGCACCACGGGTGATCTGAAGGTAGATACCACCCTCAACGAGGTCGTTCTTTTCGATCAGGTCACGGTGGATTTGCAGCAGTTCATCCATAGTCACTGGCGACGCCATCTCGAGTTCGCTCAGCGAGCGTTCGAGACGCTTTGCGTGACCAGCAAAATCAACCAGCTTTCCACCGATGACCGAGGTCACCTCGTAGACGCCGTCCGCCATCAGGAACCCACGGTCGAAAATAGAAACCTTGGCTTCGGTTTCGGGAACGTAGTCGCCGTTGACGTAGACAATGCGGGTCATGGTGGGATCCTCCAGAAAATGACGTGATCGGTCTTGGGTCATGCCTCGCGTTACGTCAAGTCCACAGCCGTCCTGCCGCGCAAAATTACGTCGCACTGCAGATGGAACGCCCTAATGTCGCATGCTGCAGGTGCAGAATATCCTTGCAGACAATCGCGCAATTTCCTAACCAATCAATCAAGACAAACGTAATTTCATTACCGAGAGGAATCGAAATGTCCTTCCGCATTCAGCCTGCCGCTCCGGCTCGTCCGAACCGTTGCCAATTGTTTGGCCCCGCATCGAACACCAAACTTTTTGCGAAAATGGCTGCCAGCGCCGCAGACGTGATCAACATCGACCTCGAAGATTCCGTTGCTCCGACCGACAAAGACATGGCACGCGCCAATGCGATTGAGGCCATTAACGCCGTTGATTGGGGCAACAAATACCTCTCCGTACGGATTAACGGCTTGGATACACCTTACTGGTATCGTGATGTGGTCGACCTGCTGGAACAAGCTGGCGATCGCCTCGACCAGATCATGATCCCCAAAGTGGGCTGCGCCGAAGACGTCTATGCTGTCGACGCGCTCGTAACCGCAATCGAACGCGCAAAAGGCCGGACCAAGCCGATTTCGTTCGAAGTCATCATCGAATCCGCTGCTGGTATCGCCCATGTTGAGGCCATCGCAGCCTCTTCACCGCGTATGCAAGCGATCAGCCTCGGCGCTGCGGACTTTGCTGCCTCGATGGGCATGCAGACCACGGGCATCGGCGGCACGCAGGAAGATTACTACATGCTGCGCGACGGCGCGAAATACTGGTCGGACCCGTGGCACTGGGCGCAGACCGCTATCGTTGCCGCTTGCCGCACACATGGCCTACTGCCAGTCGACGGTCCGTTCGGTGACTTCTCGGATGACGAAGGCTATATCGCGCAGTCCAAGCGCTCTGCGACCCTCGGCATGGTCGGCAAATGGGCGATCCACCCGAAACAGATCGCATTGGCCAATGAAGTGTTCACTCCGTCTGAAGCCAAAGTGACCGAAGCCCGCGAAATTCTCGCAGCTATGGAAGAGGCTAAAGCCCGCGGCGAAGGCGCAACTGTCTACAAAGGCCGTCTGGTCGACATCGCGTCGATCAAACAGGCCGAAGTCATTGTCCGCCAGTCCGAGATGATTGCTGGCAGCTAAGGCAAACCTACAAAATGCAAACGGCCGGCTCTGATTGAGCCGGCCGTTTTTGTTTGAACGCCCTCGCGATTAGTAGTCGCGGATGAACACCACACCGAATGCGCAGAGCTTCGCACAATCGCTCGCATCGTGGCCGAGGTTTTCAATCGCGACTGACATAGCGGATGCCGGCCCTTCAAAGCGTGGATCATCGCACTCCATATCCTGCGGATACTCGCCATTGTCGTCGCCAAAATCGACGGCCGCGCAGTTGGTCATGGCCTTCGCGTCGTTGAAGTCCCAAAGTTTTACGTCACCGTTGAGATAAGCCACCGAACAATCGGTCGCGTCAGCACCAACGTAGGTCCAGCTCACACTACTGGCCATCGCTGTTCCATAGAACCGACGGTCATCACATTCGCCATCCATCGACCATTCACCACTGTCATCGCCGAAGTTAATACCATCCACGATCACAGGTTCAGGCGCCGTAACGCGTCCGCCCTTCACGCCTGCTTGTGCAGAGGCCGATAGTGTAATCGTGCCGGCATTAAACGCGGCTTCGCAGTCGCTCGCGTCATGCATAATGTCCGAGTCCAAAAGCGGGGTCGTCGTCATCCCCTTCCCCTCGAAACGAGGGTCGTCACATTCGCCGTCATTCGACCACTGGCTGGCATCATCGCCAAAGTTGATAGACTGCGCGACCAATGGGTTCGCGGCCAAAAGTGCAATCGCTGCTGCTGTTAAAACTACTCGCATGAGAATCTCCAAAATCAATCAACTCACCTTTGCAAATGCCCGTGTTCGGCGCAACAAACAGCCTCAACGCGACAAGGCGAGTTGCAAAGCACCGCCATGCGGCCTTATATCCAGACGAAACGTAACGTCCCGAGAGGCAAGAGATGACGATTTACCTCGAGTTCGAAAAACCCCTCGCCGAGATTGAGGGCAAAGTCGAAGAATTGCGCGCCCTTGCCCGTGCAAATCCAGAGATGGACGTCGAAAAAGAAGCCGCAGGCCTTCAAAAAAAGGCCGAAGACATGCTGAGCCAACTGTATGGCTCGCTGACACCTTGGCGCAAATGTCAGGTCGCCCGTCATGCGGAACGCCCGCATTGCCGCGATTATATCGAGACGCTTTTCACCGATTACACCCCGCTTGCGGGTGACCGTAACTTTGCCGAAGACAACGCTGTTTTGGGTGGTCTTGCACGGATCAACGGTCGTTCGGTGATGGTGATCGGTCACGAAAAAGGCAGCGACACCAAGAGCCGCATTGAACACAATTTTGGCATGGCACGCCCCGAAGGCTATCGCAAAGCGATCCGCCTAATGGACCTCGCTGACCGTTTTGGCATTCCGGTGATCACGCTTGTCGACACCCCAGGCGCTTACCCTGGTAAAGGTGCTGAAGAGCGCGGCCAGTCCGAAGCTATCGCCCGTTCGACCGAAAAATGCTTGTCGCTCAAAGTTCCGCTAATCTCTGTCGTGATCGGCGAGGGCGGCTCTGGTGGTGCGGTTGCATTTGCGACCGCGAACCGTGTCGCGATGCTCGAACATTCGATCTATTCCGTGATTTCGCCTGAGGGCTGCGCATCGATCCTCTGGAAAGATGCAGAAAAAATGCGTGAAGCGGCAGAGGCGCTGCGTCTGACCGCGCAAGACCTTAACGAACTCGGCATCATCGACAAAATCATCAAAGAGCCGCTTGGTGGCGCGCATCGCGATCCCAAAACCGCGATCAAAGCTGTCGGTGCTGCAATCGAAAAAATGCTCGACGATCTTTCTGGTCAGACGGGCGAAGAAGTCCGCAACAATCGCCGCAAGAAATTCCTTGCAATGGGCGCCAAAGGCTTGGCCGCCTAATCAGCGGGATTGCTACATGCATTTGAAAAGGCAGCGTGGGAAACCCCGCTGCCTTTTTCGTTTAGGATAATTCAAAGGTCTCGAAGACTTCGATCGGATCAGCCAGTCTATGCAAGGCCGACCAAAGGAACGGATCGGTATCGTCAGCATCGAACCTAACAGCCTTCGCACCGATTTCATGGGCTTTGGCGCGGCACCAACGGATACCCTCTTCGACCTCGGACTTATTTCCGCCAATCCACCCTGCCTCGCTCACCCCTGCAGTCATACCGCGGAGGGAGGCAAAGCCTGATCCAATGAAGACAGCGGTTCCGTCCTCAATGGCAACTCCGAACGCACGGCGCAGATCAACGGGTCGGGCAGGAGGATTGTCGGAATGACAATCACGGTAATATTCCCAGTGCGCCTCAAACCACGCAGCCCACTCAGCAGGTTTTACGAGAACCGCATTGGGGCAAAGTTCATTATGCGGGGGCAGTTCGAACACAGCAGAGCGGCGCACGACCTGCCAGTTCTTCGGCCGCAGGTCAGACCCTTCAGGCAGGATCAGACGCACACGTTCGTAGCCATCGGGGAGACCTAGTTCATCCAGATCATCACCCACCCCCAACGCATCCTCATCGACAAAAGCCGATTCAGGATGCAGTGGGTTTTGAACCAAGCGGATCATTTTTGGCGGTCGTAATATCCAGACTCGACCAGCAATTCTTCTGACCTCGTTTCGACCACATTTTCGAGCTCTTCCATGAAATCGCTCAAGGATTTGCCCGCAGGTATGGTCGGCAGAAATTCAATCACCGCAGTGCCTGGCGTCCGCATGATCCCATGGGCCGGCCAAAACGCACCAACGTTCACCGCAACGGGCACGCAGTCTTGCTTGAGTTCTTTATAAAGAATGCCCGCGCCGATCTTGTAGGGCAACTTTTCCGTCGGAGGCACGCGCGTCCCTTGGGCAAAGATAATCAGCTGACCGGGGTTGCCGATTCCTGCAACAACTTGGGCAACCATTTTACGGATCGCCGCACCGCGTTTACCACGATCCACAGGAACGCAGCCCATCCGCAGACCGTAAATCCCGATCACCGGCGTGTAGATCAGTTCCTTTTTCATTATGAATTTGCCACGCGGAAGCGAGGCATAAATCATGATGATATCGAGGAATGACTGGTGTTTTGCCGCGACGATAACCTCACCCGTCGGTGGCGTGCCACGGACTTCTGTCTTGATGCCAACCATCCAACCTGCAAGCCACATCGTAGACCGACACCAAGTATGGGCCGCCGCAAATGCACCGGATCGAGAAACCAACGCCCATGGCAGGAACACAATCCCCACGACCATTAGGTTGAAATAGATCAAACCGAGGAAGATGACGGAACGGACCCACTGGATCGACTGTTTCATGACTGGGTCCTTAGTGTGCGCAGCGCCGCTGCACGGGTTGCAAAAAATGCGACCACCGCCGCAAGCACAGGAATACACAGCGGTGCAAACCACCCTGCGCCTTGGAAACCGAGCCCCGTGAGGAAACCACCTGCGACTTCGGTGCTGGGCAACAATAGAACAGCCAGCATACCCACGATAGACCCTGCTGCAGCCCCCGCAAAGGCGCGGATGGTAAAGCGACGGACAAACGCGCCCGCGATGTAAAGGTCGCGCGCACCAACAAGGCGCATCACACGAATGACCTGCGCATTCGCCGACAACGCCGCCTGTGCGGCCAAGGTGATCATCGCCCCCATCGCCGCTGCAATCAAAAGGATCGCCGTAACCGCCAATAACCGCAGCCGACCAGCCGCATCAATCAACGGCTCCCGCCAGCGCGTGTGATCGTCCAAGATCGCACCCGGCACCTCAGCCTGAAGTCGCGCACGAAGGCCCGTTGGATCATAGCCGTCGCCCTCTTCGATGATTTCGATAAGGCGAGGGATGGGAAGGCTGGCAATGGGGATGTCAGGACCAAACCACGGCTCGAGAAGCTCTTGCTGTTCTTCGGCGCTCAATGCACGGGCGGAAGCGACACCTGGTGTGGTTTCCAACAGCTTAATCGCGGCGGCCTGTTGTGCGTCCAATTGATCCGCAGGCGCCGAAATCCGAAGGGTCGAGGTCCGCGCCAGTTCTGCAGACCAACGATCGGCCAGACGGCCCGTTGCCAAGGAGAGCGCCAAAGCGAACACCGCGAGAAACGCCATAGCGCCCGAGGTGAACAAGGTCAGGCGTGCCGTATAGCCCGTCGGCGGCACTGAACGATCGGCAAGCGGGTCGCCTGCCAACATAGCAATAAAACGTCCAAATGCGGTGATCATAGGTCGACCCCCGCTGCTTGAAGGCGGCGATTGTTGAGACGCAGAACACGCGATTGAACCTGCGTTTTCGCGGCCCGAATGAGGTTCATATCGTGGGTCGCGATCAGCACGGCCTTGCCCATTTTGTTCAACTCGATCAGCAACCGCAAAAGCCGCTGTGACATTTCCCAATCGATATTCCCTGTCGGCTCGTCCGCAATGATAACGTCAGGCGAGATGATCACTGCCCGTGCCAATGCAGCACGCTGGCGTTCGCCGCCCGACAGTTCCGGTGGCAATTGTCCTGCCTGATGCGCGAGGCCGACCCAGCGCAGCAGGTCTTCGAGGTAGTCACCCGCCTCTTGGGCACGACCCGCGACCGTAAGCGGCAAGGCGATGTTCTCCGCCACGGGGAGGTGATCCAAAAACTGGCAATCCTGATGCACTACGCCGATTTTACGCCGCGCCAATGCGACCTCATCGCGCCCCATTTCACGAGCGTTTTGACCGAACAAACGTACGTGCCCAGAGGTCGCACGCAGTTCGCCGTAGCAGAGTTTGAGCAAAGTTGTTTTGCCCGCACCCGATGGGCCGGTCAAAAATTGGAACGACCCCGGCGCGAGGTTGAGCGAAACGTCTGAAAACAATTCGCCCCCGCCGTAGGAATAGGCCACACGGTCTAATTCGATCACAGAAAGATCCTTTCACGCCCCCACCGCTGTGTTCTGCCGAAAACACTCGCAGAATTCAATCGCACTTGACGGGCATGGGCGTGCTTTTGCTTTTCCATTTCCTCTCAGATTGTTACTAATACTCGAACAAAGACTTACTGTTCGGACAAACCGGACGGCGGAGATGGTATAATGCGGCTGATCTGCCCCAATTGCGGCGCCCAATACGAAGTCCCAGATGACGTCATTCCGGAGGCCGGACGTGACGTTCAGTGTTCGAACTGTGGCTCAACGTGGTTTGAACGACCCGGAGACTCTGACCGCGAAGAAAACGATGCAGTTTTCACGACTGATATCCCCGTAGCTCAGGCCGCTCCAGAACCCGAAGGCGTTCAAGAAGACGACGAATTGGTGATGCCCGAACCAGACTTTGGTCCGGAGCCAGCACCTGTGTTTGGATCATCAGACGACTACGACGAAGACTATGAGGACGACCTTCCGCCGCCGACACTGTCGCCGCGCCGCCCTCGTCGAACCATTGACCCAGAAATCGCCAGTATTCTGCAAGAAGAAGCAGACCGAGCCGAAGAACGCCGTCGAGAGTCGCAACAAGACCCGATGGAAAGCCAGCCCGATCTGGGCCTAGATGAACCGCCGAGCCCCGAAGCAAAGCGCGCCGAAGAAGCACGACGTCGCATGTCGCTGCTCAAAGGGGAAACTGAACTTAACGATGCCGGACCGCGGAGCGACCGCCTCCCCGACATTGATGAGATCAATTCCACCCTGCGGTCGGCATCAGAGCGTCCTGACAATGCTGTAGCACAAACCGCGCAGGTCGTTCGCCGTAAGAGCGGGTTCAAAACGGGTTTCCTAGGGGTGCTCTTGATCGCGGTTATTGGTGCTGGCGGTTATGTGTTCGCCGACCGCATCGCAGCGATGGTTCCGCAATCTCAGCCTGCGTTAGAGACCTACGTTGCTTGGGTTGATGGGCAACGGATTGCGTTGGATGAAACCGTGCAGGGCATGCTCGCCAATCTTGGCAACGATTGATCGATCAGAACCGATCTAGAAGCCGCCGCAAATAGTTGCGTTCGTCCTCTGGGCGATCCAATTCTGCAGAACGACGGCGAATTTCGTCCAAGAGTTCGCCTGCGCGACGATAAATATCTTCGCCCTGCAAGAGGTTCTGGTCCGTGCCGGATTGCCCTTCGGTGCCCAGCTGTCGTCCCAGTGGATCGCTCTGACGTGGGGCCGCTTGTGCGGTTTGGTCCCCTTGCTGTTGACCTTGCCCGCTCTCATCGCGCTCAGACTGGGCAATCGCACGACCAAGTTCGCGCAGCCCTTCGCGTAATGCGTCCATCGCTTCGGCCTGACGGTCAATCGCCTCTGCCATATCGCCACGGCGTAGCGCGTCCTCGGCACGGTCCATAGACCGCTCTGCCTGTTCGATGGCGCGACGCGCAGCTTCGGCCTCGTCACCTGACAGGTTCGGCAAATTACGGCGCTGCTCTTCCAGCATCTGCCGCAAGGCTTCTTGACGGTCCGCTAGGTTCTGCTGACCCGGATCGCCGTTCGTGCCGTCCCCGTCACGCGGGGTTTCGCCAGGTCGTTGCTCCGTCTCTTGCTGGCCACCGTTGAACTGATCCTGCAGATCGCGGAAGGCATCGTCGGACAGTTGCTGTTGGTCGCGAAGTGTTTCGCCCAAATCTTCCATGGATTTTTGACCTGGAGAGCGAGGACCACCCTGCCCTTCGCCTTGGGTCATTTTCATGTTTTCCATGAGCTGATTGAGCTGTTCCATCAGGACCGCAGCTTCGGGCATACGGCCTTCTTCCATCATTTCTTGGATACGATCCATGAGGGCGTTCAGCTCGTCCTGTGTGAACTGCATCGTCTCGCCGCCACCATCTGGCTGATCCGTCGAGTTCTCGTTGGGGTCCATCTGATCGGCGAGCATCTGCATGTAGTCGTTGGTTGCGTCGCGCAGCTCGTCCATCAGTTCCTGAATTTCAGCCGCACTCGCACCGTTACGCATCGCTTCGGCCAGACGATCTTGGGCCCGCTGGAGCCGTTCGCGAGCATCGGCAAGCGCGCCTTCTTCGAATTCAATCGCGAGGTCCCACATGAGAGCCGCAACCTCATCGCGCTCTTCATCTGTCAAACCACCTTCGTATTTCGCTTCGAGCGTTTCAACGACACCGCGCACCATCGGGAAATGCGTCTCGTTTCGAAAGAAACCATCAGGGCGGTTTGAAATCGCTCGCAACAACTGCGCGACACGCGGTGCATTAGCCGTCGACCACAGCAGATCTCGGCGCTGTTCGATGATCACGCGGGCAACAGGTTGAAAGAAACGACGCCCTGGTAAAACCATCTGGGTCTCGACGGACTGTCCCGCCTGCCCCTTAGCGTCTGTCACTTCCAGACGCACTTTCACAGGGAGGTTCGCCATGACTGATTGGCTGAAGTTGTCGATCAACGCCTCATCAAATGCCGCTCTGTCGCCCGTAATCGGAATGGGTAGATCAACAATCAGAGGCGCAATCGGGTCTGGATCGATCGCTAGGCCGTGACGGCGGTCGATCTGGGCAAGGTCAATCGACACCGTCGCGGACCCACCTGTTACACCGTAGTCGTCAGTCGCGCGAAACGGCAGGGTCATTTGGCCTTCTGCATTCGAAAGAGCCGGCCCTGTCAATTCGACCGAAGGTATGCCATCAGTCACAATGGAAACGTCCCACGCCTGACCGCCCGAGCCATCAATGCGCAATTCGCCCTGCTGCAGCGCGTCAAAAACCTGATGCTGATCCGACGCAGGCGGCAGTTCGTCAGCACGACGCCCCGACACGGTTTCCGACAACGTTAACGCGCCAATGTCGCCATAAAACCGTACAGTGAAGCGCGACCCTTCGGGCACCTCGATCCGATCTTCGTCCAGATCAGGTAGATAGAGCGTCGGTTTGCCCGTGTAAGCTGGCGGCTCAATCCATCCCTCCCACGTTGGCCCTGTCGCAGCGGTGGAAGCCGATCCCACGGGCGAGGCTTGAGCCACGGTTCCGATACGTGTGACAGAACCGAACAAAAGCCCAACCATCAAGAACAACAGCGCAATATAGCGAAGGCCGAACGGGTCGGCTTGGGACACACGCAGGTCGGGCGAAACATAACGCGCTGCCTTGGTTCGATCTTGCATCCGCTGGAGGTGCGCAATCCAAACGGCCTCTGATGCGGGATCACCCGCGCCGACCGCTTGGGCATCGCCAAGCGCCAAAATTGGCCGCCCAGGAAGACGCGCATCGACACGAGCAAGAGCCTCAGCCCGCAGCGGCCAGCGGAAACGCCGCCACCCGCGCCATGTGAACACGGCAATACCGATCAGCCCAGCAACCGCGAGAGTCCAGACGATTTCCAAAGGCATGTCATTGTGAACGCCCAGCAAAAGCGGCGCGAGCATGAGGAACAGGATTGTCCAAACGGGCCAAAATGCACGCACCAAACGCTCGGCCACGATCCCCGCAAAGGTCGCGAGGATTGGGAACCGTAGATGCGGCAAGCTTTCGGTCACGTCGGCCAGCTGTTCACTCCTATGCGTCGTGCTCTGACCTTAACGTGCTCAGAGCCACTCGGGAACGATATCGCGGGCAATCATTTCTTCATAGGTGGGACGTCGGCGGATAACCGCAAATTTATCACCCTGAACGAGAACTTCGGGCACCAAGGGACGCGAGTTATATTCGCTCGCCATCACGGCGCCATAAGCGCCAGCCGAACGGAACGAAACCAGATCACCAGCCTTCAGCGGCGGAAGGTTCCGCCCTTTGGCAAAGGTATCGCCCGTCTCACAGATACCTCCGACAACGTCGTAGGTTTCTGGCTCAACACCCGGTTCAGCCTCGATCACTGGGTCGATGTCATGGTGGGCGTCATACATCGACGGACGGACGAGATCGTTCATCGCAGCATCAAGGATCAGGAACCTACGATCCTCGCCCTCTTTCACATAGATAACTTCCGACACGAGTTGACCTGCATTGCCTGCGATCAGACGACCGGGTTCGATTTCGACCTCACAGCCCAGATGTCCAACTTCTTCGCGGATCACTTGCCCGAGTTCGACGGGCAGCGGCGGTGCCTCGTTCGAGCGGGTGTATGGAATACCCAAACCACCACCGAGGTCGAGACGGCGGATGTTGTGACCATCTTCGCGCAGGACTTCGGTCAGCTCGGCTACCTTGCGATAGGCGAGGCGGAACGGCTCAAGATCGGTCAACTGACTACCGATGTGCACGTCGATACCAACAACATCGAGACCTTTAAGCTCAGCGGCGCGGGCATACACTTCGCGGGCACGGCTGATCGGGATACCGAATTTATTTTCCTTTTTACCCGTCGCGATTTTCGCATGGGTTTTAGCGTCCACGTCAGGGTTCACGCGCACAGTGATTGGCGCGACCTTGCCCAATGACAATGCAACCTCGGACAGGACTTCCAATTCCGGCTCGGATTCGACGTTGAACTGACGAATGCCACCTTCCAACGCGATCTTCATTTCTTCGCGCGTCTTTGCCACGCCCGAAAACACAATCTTATCGCCCGACACGCCCGCAGCTTTGGCGCGGAGGTATTCCCCGATGGACACAACGTCGATACCAGCGCCCGCTTGCCCCAGCATCTTCAGGACCGCGACGTTCGACAACGACTTCATCGCGAAACAAACTAGGTGTTCACCCCACGCAAGGGATTCATCAAAAACTTGGAAGTGACGCAGCAGAGTCGCCGCAGAATATACGTAAAACGGAGTTCCAACCTGCGCCGCAATTTCGGTCAGGGGAACGTCTTCGGCGTGCAAAACACCGTCACGATAAATGAAATGATCCATTGCAGCCTCCGGTCTCGGGTCAGGGCGTCATACCAAATCCGCGCAAAACCCCAAGCCCTTATTGCGAATTTACCGCGCGGGCCGTGTGCGCAGGAACAGGTAGAGGGGCAAACCGCAGCTCACGCCGATGCAGAATGTCGCTGGAATGGCGATCAAGGCCGACCAATTGCGACGGACAGCCGTTTCGGCAATGACCCAGACCGTCAGCGCAATAGCGGCAATCGTTAGGTCCCACGTGAGGCCGACCGTGGATTGATTGACATACCACGCGTCAATCAATCCGCTCAGCCCTGTTCCCGTCTCCTCCATATAGGCAAGGAAATGGGACATCGGTTTGATGGTGCCCCAAATCGCCAGCGCGAGATAAAGAAGACGGAGGAATGACATCAGCAGTTCACGTTGATCTGGACGGTTTCATTCGCACCGCCGACCTGACAATTCCGAACCACTTGCCCTTGCTCGTTCACATTGAACCCAAGGTTCGCGATGGGCCGCAGCGGAAATCCATCCGCGCCACATCCCGACAAAACCAAAACCGCCAAAACGACCGCTTTTTTCACGAAAGAGCCTCTTTCCAACGCGCAATTTGTTCGCGCACACGCACCGGTGAGGTGCCACCATAACTTTGACGGGACATGACCGATGCTTCGACGGTCAGCACACCAAAGACGCCATCTGTAATACCCTGATGCACGCTCTGCATGTCGGCAAGGCTAAGATCGGGGAGATCACATCCTTTTTTCTCAGCCATTGCGACCAGAGCACCCGTCACGTGGTGCGCATCACGGAACGGGAGGTTCAGCTCACGCACCAACCAGTCCGCCAAATCGGTCGCAGTCGAGAAGCCGCTCGCCGCTGCCGCGCGCAAATTGTCTTTCATCGGGGTCATGGTTTCGACCATGCCCGTCATCGCAGCAATCGCCAGCATCAGGTTGTCCGCCGCATCAAAGACTTGCTCTTTGTCTTCCTGCATGTCCTTCGAGTAGGTCAGCGGAAGGCCTTTCATCACGGTCATCAGGGCAACGTTCGCACCAAAGATACGTCCGATTTTAGCGCGGATCAGCTCTGCTGCGTCAGGGTTTTTCTTCTGCGGCATGATCGACGAACCTGTAGACCATTGGTCGGACATCGACACGAAACGGAACTGAGCGGAGGACCAGATCACCAGTTCTTCGGCGAAACGGGACAGGTGCATTGCGCAGATCGACGCCGCCGCGAGGAATTCCAGCGCAAAGTCACGATCCGATGTCGAATCGAGGCTGTTCGCCGTCGGACGATCAAACCGCAGAGCCTCTGCCGTCATGTGGCGATCAATCGGGAAACCTGTGCCAGCAAGTGCCGCAGCGCCCAGCGGGCTTTCGTTCATCCGCTTGCGCGCATCGGCGAAACGCGAACGGTCACGGTTCAACATTTCGACATAGGCCAGCATATGGTGGCCCCATGTCACTGGCTGCGCGACCTGAAGGTGGGTAAAGCCCGGCATGACCCAATCAGCGCCAGCTTCGGCCTGACCGAGCAGGGCTTTCATCAACGCCTCAATGGCACCATCGACCGCGTCACATTGGTCACGAACCCAAAGGCGGAAATCGACAGCAACCTGATCGTTACGGCTGCGGGCAGTGTGCAGACGGCCCGCAGGCTCGCCTACGATTTCTTTCAGACGCGCTTCGACGTTCATGTGAATGTCTTCGAGCGATTTCGAAAACGCGAAGTTTCCGCTTTCGATCTCTGACAAAACGGTGAGCAGGCCTTCACGAATGGCCTCTGCATCTTTATCGGTAATGATACCAGTCGCGGCGAGCATCGCAGCGTGGGCGCGGGATCCTTCGATGTCCTGCTGGGCGAGACGCTTGTCAAAGTCGATCGAGGCGTTAATTGCCTCCATGATGGCGTCCGGTCCGGCGGAAAAACGTCCGCCCCACATCGCGTTCGAAGTCTTGGTCATATTGGAGGCCCCATGCGGAAACTTGTGTCAGCGTTGCTTTATACGGCGTTTGCCTGCGTTGCAAATGCCGCCCTCGCAGAAGACAGCGTTTCAGACAAATTGATCTGGCACGATAGCCCCATGCAAAGCTCGGACACGAGCTTTGTGACCGAGGACGGCGCGGAAACGACCTTGGAGCCATATCGCGGCAAAGTTCTGCTCGTAAACTTCTGGGCGACATGGTGCATTCCCTGCCGCGAAGAGATGCCTGCGTTGTCCGCTCTCCAAGACGAATTGGGTGGGGACGCGTTTGAAGTCCTCACTATCGCGACGGGCCGCAATCCCGCGCCCGCAATAGATCGATTCTTTGAAGAGATCGGGGTCACGAACCTGCCAAAACACAACGACGCCAACATGCGGTTTGCACGCTCCATGATGGTCGCGGGGCTACCTGTAACGGTTCTGATCAATCGGGACGGTCAGGAAATCGCGCGTCTGACTGGCGGGGCCGATTGGCATAGTGCTGAGGCGGTCGAGCTGATCAAAGGCGTTATTGCGCAGTAATCACGCGTGTCCAGCGGTCGACGACAGGGTGATCGGATCGATCCCCAATTGCTTGAGCGCTGCAGTCCATTTCAACTCGTGGGCGCGACCAAACAAGATGTCGTCCTTGGGATCGCAGGTTAACCAACCGTTGTGGGCAATCTCTGCCTCTAACTGCCCCGGCCCCCAACCCGCATAACCCAGCGCCAGTAGGGACATCGAAGGGCCACCTCCGCTCGCCAAATCGCGTAAAACATCTGTCGTGGCCGTCATTGAGGTGTGATCATCAACTTCCAACGTACCAGTCTCTGACGCGTAGTCCGACGAATGAAGGACGAACCCGCGACCGTGTTCTACAGGGCCGCCGAAATGGACGCGAATGTCACGCACACTATCGCCCGTCGGAATCTCTAGCTGTGACAGCAGATCGCGAAATGGAATGTCTGGCGCAGGTTTATTGACAATCAGGCCCATCGCCCCCTCGTCAGAGTGCGCACACATATAGATGACCGCATGTTCAAAACGCGGGTCGCCCATATCGGGCATCGCAATCAGGAGTTTTCCCGACAAATTGGTAGATGAAAGGTCCATAAGGCGATGATGGGTCGCGAACGAGGCAGGTTCAAGCCCTCTGCTACAAGGACTCTCCGGAACGTGACTTCCCATTACATGCATTGTCCGTAATTTAGGCGCAATGAGAGTCGCAGCAGCCATCATCGCCTTATTCGGAATTGCCTCCCCTGCCTTCGCCGAAGCGCCACAGGGCGTGGCCGCTGTTGATATTATCCCCGGTTGGCAGACGCCATCCGGAACGCGGATGGTTGGGTTAAAGATCACATTGGCCGACGGTTGGAAAACCTACTGGCGGGCACCGGGTGACGCAGGCATCCCACCACAGTTCGAATGGACGGGGTCAGAGAATATCTCTAGCGCGGCGTTCCATTGGCCTACCCCCGAACTCTTCGAAACGAACGGCGCGGTGACAATCGGCTATCACGGAACCGTGGTGATCCCCATCGAACTCACGGGAGATGGCGATACCATGCACCTCAGCGGCGAGGTTGATATGGGCGTCTGCAATGACATCTGCGTGCCTGTGTCCCTGAACTTTGACGCTCTATTGGCCGATAAGGGCGGACCAAACGCCGCCATTGCTGGTGCGCTCATCGACCAACCCATGACGGCAGATCGTGCGAATGTTTCAAAGGTTCAATGCTCGGCAGTTCCCATTCGTGACGGCCTCCGCCTGACGGCTTCAATCGAAATGCCCACCTTCGATGACAACGAATTCGTCGTGATCGAGGCACCGGGCGCGTGGGTTTCAGAGTCCCACAGCACCCGCGAAGGGGGCATCCTCACAGCGACAGTCGATGTGGTGCCGATGGTCCAAGGATACATGCTCGACCGATCCAAAATTCGACTAACCGTGTTGGGATCTGGTCGTGCCGTCGATATTCAAGGCTGCACGGGTTAACCTCGCCGTGCACGCCCGATCATAATCCCTGACACCGCATAAATGGCGAGCGTTCCAAGAGCCAAGACACCTGCATAAAGCGCAAAGGCAGCGCCCAGACTTGCCGGCAACGCGGCAACTAGTGGCGCGCCAGACACGATCAGGGGCAGCACAACCACACCAAAGGCCGCGATCATTGCAACAAGGGCGACACCCACGGGCACACGAATAGAGTTTGCTCGCGCGATTGCACCCCGACGCGCCGCAGTGAACAGCCCTCCAATATCGGCCTGAACGGCGATCAGCGACGGCACAACGACCAACACCATCACCATGCCAAAGGACAGACCATAGACCAGCGTGACCACGGTCGGCTTCAAAAATTCAGCCTGACTGGACCCTTCGTATAGGAGCGGCAGAAGGCCCAAAACCGTCGTGGCCGTCGTCAGCATCACAGCCCGCAAACGGTCAGCCGTCCCGTCAATAATCGCAGGGATCAAGCCGCGTTCTTTGGCGTAGTCGTCGATGGTCGTGACCAGAACAATCGAGTCGTTGATCACGATGCCGACCATGCCCAAAAGGCCCACGACGGTGAACATGCTCATCGGAATGCCCCACGCATTATGGCCATAGATCGTGCCCACCAATGCGAACGGAATGATCGACATCACTACGAGCGGGCGGGTCCAGCTCGCGAAAATCCACGCAAGCGTCAGGTAAATCCCGACAAGGATAAAGGCCAAGCCCGCCTTTGCATCGTCAAGAAACGCGTTTTCCTGTTCACTCAATCCCCCCAGATCTGTCGAAACGCCATAGCGGCTCTCCACATCGGGAAGGATATCTTCGTTGATCGAGAGTTTGACCTCAGCCGCACGATCCGCGTCTTTGTCATCCAAATCACCCGTCACAGAAATGAGCATGAGGCCATTTTCACGACGCACGGTGCTAAACCCAGTTTCCCGTTGCACCGTCACAATGTCAGCCAGTGGCACATAAACGCCCGCGGTCGAACGCAACAACATGCGGTCGAGGAAGTCCGCCGTCAGTTCTTCTTCGGGGATTTCAACACGGATCGACGCGCTACGGGTGCCGTCTGGATAGGTCGCAGCCTCAACCCCACCCAACCTGCGGCGCAGTTCGGTGCCCAGCGTATCAATCGTAAAGCCCAGCGCCTGACCCTGTGGCGTCAATTCGAGGATCAACTCTTCCTTATCGTAGGACAGCGAATCTTCGAGCCCTGATATCTCGGGGAAACGGGCGAGCTCTGTTTTCAGAGCTTCCGCAGCGGCCTTGAGCGTATCCGCATCCGCGCCGTAAATCTGCACCTCAAGCGAATTGCCTCCTGGCCCAGCGCCCCATGACCGGAAGGAGAGCGTTTCAGTCATCGGCGTTTGAACGACCTCTTGCTGAACGGCTGACACAAATTCACTCGACGAAATTGACCGAAGGTCGGCATCGATTAGCTCAATCGTAATCGCGCCGAGTTGATAGCTCTCTTTGGTATCCGCACCAGACAATCCACGGCCCGAATTGCCGCCGATCTGGGTCAGAACATAGTTCACCGGATTGATGCCATCCTCGGCCTCATATCGCGCAGCCACGGCATTGGTCGCGCGTTCCAACTCATCGAGCATCGCCAGAGTATCTTGGCGCGTTGCGGCGGGCAGCATAGCGATATTGCCGCTGACCTGACCCTGCTCTGGCGACGAGAAGAACCGCCACTGAACATCACCGCGGATAAAGAGCGATACTTGACCGGCAAGGATCACCAACGCACCCGCCAACACAGCGTATCGCGCCTTAACGATCAGGGACATCAACGGGCGGAAAACCCGATCCCGCACCCAACCAAAGCCACGATTCACGACCCTAGATGGGGCGTCATACCAATGCTGCTTTAACCCTGTGTCGACAGAATGGGACAAGTGGTTCGGTAGGATCACAAAGCATTCAACCAAGCTCGCTGTGAGCACAACGATCACGGTAAACGGAATATCCGCAATCATATTCCCAAAACGGCCACCAATCACCAAGAGCCCGAAAAATGCGATGTTCGTTGTAATGGTCGCCGAAAACACGGGGCTGAACATTCGTCGCGCCGCGTTTTCTGCAGCAACCGCACCCGTTTCGCCCAGCCGTCGGGCCCGAAAATCAGCGTGTTCACCCACAACAATCGCATCATCGACCACGATGCCCAACGTTATGATCAGCGCAAAGAGCGAAATCATGTTGATCGTGATGCCAGACATATACATCAGCGAAATCGCGGCGAGCATTGAGACGGGGATGCCCATCGCCACCCAAACCGCCGTGCGTGCGTTCAAGAATAAGAACAGGAGCAGCAGCACGAGAGCCAAGCCCTGCGCACCGTTCTCCATCAGGATATTCAGGCGGCCAGTAATCATTTCAGCGCGGGTGTTGATCAGATCGACGCTCACGCCTTCGGGCAAGGTCGACCGCATCTCAGCAGCGACCTCTTCGACAGAGCGTTGCAGACCAATGGCGTCGCCAGATGCCGACCTAACGACCGAGATTTGAACCGCAGGATTTTCACCAACGAAATAGGCACGGTCGCGATCTGGGCCTTCGACGGTGATCGTCGCAACATCGCCAACGGTAAGTTCCGAATTGTCGTCATTGGTACGTAGAACAATCGCCGACAAGGCATCTGCGCTTCGTTTTTCGGTGCCGGCCCGAACGCGCGAGGCCCCACCGATATCGCCCACGGGATCAGCGTTGACCTCGGACGCAATCGCAGCCGCAATTTCGCTGATCGTCACATCGTGCTGGATGAGAGACAGCGAGGTTACTTCGATCAATGTCTCAGGCGCCGCGACCCCTCGGATCGTGGTCCGTGTCACACCTGCCGCAAAGAGACGTGCGACCATCTCATCCGCAAAGCGCGACAGTTGATCGACACCCACAGGCCCCGTGATGATCAAATCGCTCACGCCATCCGACCAGCCTGCTCGACGGATCACGGGGTCATCGGCCTCTTCGGGCAGAGAGCTAATCGCGCTCAACGCGGCATCAATGTCTTTCTCTGCCTGATCGAGGTCGTAGTCAGTCTCAAACTCCAAATCGATCCGCGCGGCCCCTTCGGAGGAACGGCTTTCGCTCGACGTTACACCTTCAACACCGAGGAGAACGGGTTCAAGAACCTGAACCACGGCCCGATCGACGTCCTCAGCCCCTGCCCCATCCCACGCCACGCTAACGCGGATGGTTTCCGAGACGACGTCAGGAAAGAACTGGGCACGCATTTTGGGAAACGCGACCAATCCCGCGATGACCATAATGACCATCAACAAATTCGCGGCAGTGCGGTGGCGTGTGAAATACGACAAAATCCCGCCTGCCCCACGATCTAGAAGCGTGCGCGACATGGCTTAGCTCCCCATCCGCGATTCAATCCGCTGCACCGTTTCGGCAGGGACCGTGTCTTGTTCGAGCTGAGCGATCAGGCGAGCTTTGACGGCGTCGGGCATTTGGCTGCCCGTCACAAAGCTCACCAGTTTCTGGCGACGATCCGCGTCGAGTTCGATCATCTCTGGCGCTGCGGCTTCGTCGCCCGCTTCGCCCAGCGGATTCACCTTAATCCCCGCACCGAGGAGCGGTGAGCGTTCGGCGACAATTCGACGGCCATTCAGGTCGCCAACCGCGAGAATGACGTCATCCCCCTGCCGGCGCAGAACCGTGACAGGAACAGTTTCTAAGCGGTCCTCGTCGTCCAAAGCCAAAACGGCACCATCGGAACCAACCGCCGTTGCGGGAGCAAGCACCACATTATCAAGAGGGGGTTCTACAATACGCACCATCACGAAATCACCGGGCCGCAAACCAGGAGCGGAATCAATCGACGCATAAAGCAAACGCCCTGTCTGACCATCTGCAACGGTCGGGCTTTCGCGTGTCACGCGGCCTTGGGCTTCGAGTGTAAATCCAGACACATCCAGCGTTGCCTGAACGGGCAGGTCGAGAAGATCACCGTTCGCATCAATCAGACGCGCGTATTGCGCTGTGGAAACACGAAAAGCGACTTCCAACGCGGACGGATCAATAAGCTGCGCGATCTGTTCGTTCGCCGTTACGCGACCGCCTTCGACAACGGATACATCCGAAAGGGTTCCGTCAAAGCTGGCCGTTATCGTGGTGTCGCTCAAGGTCCGCTCTGCATCCGCAACAGACAGACGCACGCGGTCGAGGCTTGTGCCTGCCTGATCAACACGCGCCTCGGCTTGAGCTAACGACTGACGCTGACTTAGGACCGAACTATTGGCCGCGGCCACGGCAAGTTCGGCAGTCTCTACATCAGACGCAGTAACTGTCCCGCGTTCGCGCAAGGCACGAGACCGCTCGAGCGCAGCTTGGCGAAGGTTCGCCTGCGCTTGTGCTTCGGTGAGGCTGTCGCGCGCAATGTCCAGCGCGCCCTCAGCTTCACGCAGTTCCGCCTCGGCGTCTTTTAGGTCAGCCTGCGCAAGGGCAAGGCTCGTCTGAGCTTCAGTCGGATCGATCTGCAGGAGCGTCTGCCCCGCCTTTACCGCGCCACCCTCAACAAAGACAGGATCGGCGCTGATCACGTTGCCGCCGACGGGACTACGCAGAACAAGCGTTCTCTGACTACGAACCTCACCGAAAACCGTGATCTCAGGTTGGAGTGTCGCGGCCTGAACGGTGAGGACATTCACCGAAGCAATGCGCTCTCGCTGGCCATAGTTCGGCGCTTCTTGGGACAGTCGCGCTTGGATTGCGCTACGAACACTGTTGCCAGCAATCGCAAGCAGAGCCAGCGTCAAACCAAGAAGAAAAACACCCGTGAGGCTCCGGCGTAAAAAGCGCATGATCGCGTCCCATTAAAGTTCAGACATGTTTTAGTGCAAACCCCACGAAGGTCCACAACATAGGTCTAACGGACGTCGATCCTATTTCCGTCGCTTATGTTCTTCGAGACGTGGGAAAATCTCGACAAAGTTACAGGGCATGTGTCGATAGTCGAGTTGTTTCACGAGGATTTCATCCCAAGCATCCTTGCAGGCGCCCGTGCTACCGGGCAGCGCAAAGAGATATGTCCCCATCGCCACGCCCGCGGTTGCACGACTTTGGATCGCTGAGGTGCCGATCTTTTGCATCGATACGATGGTGAACACCGTTGAGAACGCGTCGATCTCCTTCTCGTAGACATCGCGGTGAGCCTCGACGGTCACATCCCGCCCCGTCAAACCCGTGCCACCTGTAGAAATGATCACGTCTACGTCTTTGCTTTCGCACCACTCCCGCAAAATCGCGGCAATATCGTCGCGGTCGTCCCGAATGATTTTACGATCGGCTAGAATATGACCCGCGTCAGCAATGCGCGCGACAAGGGTATCGCCCGATTTATCTTCGGCCAATGTGCGCGTATCGCTCACCGTCAGTACGGCAATTCGTACGGGGATGAATTCGCGGACGGTGGTTTGGGTCATTGGTTTGACAGCCGTGCTTTCAGGTCAAGTAAATCCGCCCAAGCATCACGCTTGGCCGTAGGGTTTTTCATCAATTGTTCAGGGTGCGCCATCGGCAGAACGGGCTTACCCAAAACAGTGGTCCATTGCCCGCGCAGCCTCGAAATGCCCGCTTTGCCGAGCAAGGCCTGACACGGACTATTGCCCATCAGAACAATAATCGCAGGGTCCACGAGTTCAATATGGCGGGTCAAAAACGGCAACATCATCGCGAGCTCAGCCGCTTCGGGCACGCGGTTTGCTGGGGGGCGCCACGGCATAACGGTTGTCACATAGACGGAAGAGGCAGGATCAGGGTGGCTGCGGCTCAGCCCGATGGCACCGATCATTTTATCAAACAGATCGCCCACTGGCCCAGAAAACGGTTTGCCATGTTGGTCATCATCGCGGTTCGGCGCTTCGCCAATGATCATCACATTTGCGTTCACGGCCCCGTCGCCAAAGACAAAGTTCCGCGCACCTTTTTTCAATTCGCAAAGCTCGAACGCCCGCATCGCACCAGCGAGCGATTCCAGCGTCTCTGCTGACTTAGCGGCGGCCTTGGCAACAGCGACAGGATCGACCTTTTCCTTCACTGGAATCGGTGGCGGCGCGGCTTTGCCCAAAGGCGACACTTTGGCCGCTGGCTTTTCATCAACAAGCTCATACCGGTTCAAGGGTGCGTCGAGGATTGCCTCGTCCGCTCCCATTTCGACCTGCCATTCAAGCAGGGCATGTGCCGTCCAGTAGTCTTGTGCAGATTCCATGGGGCAGACCCTAATGCCTTCTGCGCCAGATGTGCAGAGGTAATCTCACGGCGTTAGGCTCCCTTGCCGCCTGCCCGCCCCTTACCTATAAGCAACCCAAGGCTCGACCGGAGGATTTCATGACATTCAATGCCGCGCACCTGCTGGGGATCGAACACCTCCACCCGACAGAAATCACCACGCTCTTGGATTTGGCGGATCGTTACGCCGAAGAAAGCCGTCAGGGCATCCAGCACAAAGACGTTTTGGCAGGTCTGACCCAAATCAACATGTTCTTTGAAAACTCGACCCGCACTCAGTCGAGCTTTGAGCTGGCAGGCAAACGGTTAGGCGCGGACGTGATGAACATGTCCATGGCCACATCGAGTGTGAAGAAAGGCGAGACGCTGATTGATACGGCACTGACCCTCAACGCGATGCATCCCGACCTTCTGGTCGTGCGTCACGGGGCATCGGGTGCTGTCGATCTGCTCGCCCAAAAGGTCAATTGCGCCGTGTTGAACGCCGGTGACGGTCGCCACGAACACCCGACCCAAGCGCTCTTGGATGCGCTGACCATTCGCCGTGCAAAAGGCCGTCTTCACCGCCTGTCGATCGCGATTTGCGGCGATATTGCGCATAGCCGCGTCGCACGATCGAACATCATGCTTTTGGGTAAGATGGAGAACCGAGTTCGCCTGATCGCTCCGCCCACGCTGATGCCATCCGGCATGCAAGAGTTTGGCGTCGAAGTGTTCGAAGACATGCGTGAAGGCCTGCAGGACGTGGACGTCGTGATGATGCTGCGCCTTCAAAAGGAACGTATGGACGGTGGGTTTATCCCGTCCGAGCGCGAATATTTCCACCGCTACGGTCTCAACGCGGAAAAACTGTCCTATGCCAAAGACGACGCAATCGTTATGCACCCTGGCCCGATGAATCGCGGCGTCGAAATCGATGGCACCATTGCCGACGACATCAACCGCTCTGTAATCCAGACGCAGGTCGAAATGGGTGTGGCAGTGCGCATGGCGGCAATGGACCTCTTAGCTCGGAACCTTCGGGCAAAACGCGCTGCTCAAACCAACGTCGCCGTTTGACCTGAAACAAACCGAAGGGCGCAAAACTGCGATACTGCGGGTTTTGAAAGGAACGACCGATGAGTGACAAACGGAAATCAGATGCGCGAATGGGCGGCATGGTGGCAATGGCCGCACTCGCTGTGATGGCGCTTTTGGTAGTGGTCATGGTCGTAGTAGCTGGCTGATGGCAAATCGCGAACACCAACCTGACAATGCCATTTTGGGCATGAACCGAAACTTCGTTCCGACGCTCCCTCTCGACGACGGCGAAGCAGAGATCATGCGCATGACGGCTGACACCGTCACATTTTGGCGATCACAGGCTTGGATGGCGCTGTTTTTCTCAGTCGTCGGCGCGGGCATTCTGATCGGCATGGGCAATCCGCACTGGTGGACTGCGGCCGTCGGGGCTGTTTTGGCGATTGGGGTGCGGGCACTTTACCTTGGCCCAGATGAACGAAAATCAGTCTGGGTTCTGACCAATCAGCGCATGATGGGCCCACAAAACAAGGTCACGACCTTGGACAACATCACCAAGGTCAACGTGATTTGGACCGCCGTCCAAGTTGTGACCTTGAACGGTGATAAACATCTGATCCGTTATCAAGCCGATCCCGACGCTGTGAAAGACGCGATTGAGGCTGCACAGGCCACTTCCCACTGACACCGCTTGCGCCCTGCGTTTGTTCGCTTATACCCAAAGACCAAAGGCGGCCTGAGGGACGGACATGGACGATATTCTTTTTCACAACGCACGACTGATTGATCCGGTCACACTGACCGATAGCCTCGGGGCGATCACGGTCAAAGATGGCAAAATCACAGCCATCCTCGAAAAAGGCGAAACGCGTCCAGCTAAACAGACGATTGATTGCGGCGGGCTATGCCTCGCGCCCGGCATCGTGGACATGGGCGTGAAAGTCGGCGAACCCGGCGAACGTCATAAAGAATCCTACCGCACCGCAGGCCGTGCCGCTGCGGCCGGTGGCGTGACAACCATTGTCACCCGCCCGGACACCACAGCTGCGATTGATACACCTGAAACGCTCGAGTTCGTTGCGCGTCGTGCGCAGGCCGATGCAAAGGTCAACGTTTGCCATATGGCCGCGCTGACCAAAGGGCGCGATGGCCGCGAGATGACAGAGATCGGGTTCCTTTTGGATGCGGGGGCCGTCGCATTTACGGACGGCGATCACGTGGTCACCGACGCTAAGATTTACAGCCGCGCCCTGACCTACGCCAAAAGCCTTGGCGCACTGGTGATCGGTCATGTCCAAGAACCAACGCTTTCCGCTGGTTCGTCGGTCACATCTGGTAAATTCGCATCTCTGCGCGGTCTGCCGGGCGTCAACCCGATTGCAGAGCGCATGGGCCTCGACCGTGATATTTCGCTGATCGAAATGACAGGTGCACGATATCACGTTGACCAGATCACGACCGCCCGCGCACTCCCCGCGCTTGAACGTGCAAAGCGCAACGGTCTGGACGTCACCGCGGGGGTCGGCATCCACCACCTGACGTTAAACGAATTCGACGTCGCGGACTATCGCACCTTCTTTAAGTTCAAACCGCCTCTGCGCAGCGAAGAAGATCGGATCGCTGTCATTCAAGCTGTTGAGAGCGGGTTGATCGACGTGATTTGTTCGATGCACACCCCCCAAGACGAAGAATCCAAACGCCTGCCGTTTGAGGATGCGGCGAGCGGTGCGGTCGGGCTAGAAACCTTGCTGCCCGCCTCGCTCCGTCTGGTACATGCTGGGCATATTACGCTGCCCAAACTGTTCCGCGCCCTATCGCTGAACCCTGCGCGTCGACTCGGCCTCGACTGTGGTCGTTTGATTGCCGATGCGCCTGCAGACCTCGTTTTGTTCGACCCAGATGCGCCGTTTATCCTTGATCGGTCAAAACTCCGCTCGAAATCCAAAAATACCCCCTTTGATGGTGCCCGACTTCAAGGCACAGTCGCAGGCACATGGGTCGCGGGTCGCCGCGTCGATCAGGAGTAACCGATGCCCGACTTCAGCCAAGCCCCGACCGCCGTCATCCTTTGGGCCGTTATCGGCTATCTTTTGGGGTCCATACCCTTTGGCATGATCCTCGCCAAAGCGATGAACCTTGGCGATCTGCGCAAAATCGGGTCGGGCAACATCGGTGCGACGAACGTTCTACGGACTGGCAACAAAAAAGCCGCTGCGCTTACGCTGATCTTTGATGGTGGCAAGGGTGCTGTGGCTGTTCTACTCGCTCGCGCTTTTGCTGGCGAAGGTGCTGCGCAGGCGGCCGCGCTTTTTGCGTTCTTTGGCCACTGTTTCCCTGTTTGGCTAGGTTTTAAGGGCGGCAAAGGTGTTGCGACCTTTATCGGCATCATGCTCGCCATCTCTTGGCCGATTGGCCTCATGGTCTGCGCAACATGGCTTTTGACCGCCGTGATCAGCCGTTATTCGTCGCTGTCCGCGCTTTTGGCGTCTGGCCTATCGCCCGTCTACGCAGCCCTGACCGGACGCCATGACCTGTTCATGCTCTGCGTTCTACTGGCAGTCCTGATTTACTGGCGCCATTGGGCCAATATTCAGAGACTGCGCAGCGGAACCGAGGGTAAGATCGGCCAAAAAGGCTGATCAGTAGCTGTAATCGCCATAAATTTTTGTCAGATCGCCGTTCCAATCACCATTGTAACGGGCGATCAGTTCGTCCGCAGGCGCTTGACCCGTTTCAAGGCTCTCTTTGAGGGCATTCAGGAAATGGGTCTCATCGGGAATGAGGCCATTCGCGCCGACCTTAGCGCGGGCTTTCAAACCAGCCTCGGAAATAGCGACGACTTCTTTGGCGAGGTCCATCATTTTGATGTTGCCGACCTGCGCATGCAGACCGTCGACGGATGCAGCAACGCGCAGAGCTTCGCGTGTTTCAGCATCAAACCCTTTGGCCAAGTCCCAAGCGGCGTCGAGCGCGGATTGGTCATACATCATGCCAACCCAAAGCGCAGGCAACGCACACAGGCGACGCCACGGACCGCCATCCGCACCGCGCATTTCCATGTACTTCTTAATACGCGCCTCGGGGAATGCCGTGGTCAAATGATCTGCCCAATCCGACAATGTGGGGGTTTCACCGGGCAATGCGGGCAATTGACCCTTCATGAAATCGCGGAACGACTGGCCCAGCGCGTTAATGTATTTGCCATCGCGGTAAACGAAGTACATCGGCACATCGAGCGCGTAGTCCACGTAACGCTCAAAGCCCATGCCGTCTTCGAACACGAAAGGCAGCATCCCCGTGCGGCTGTCATCAAGGTGCCGCCAAATCTGCGAACGCCACGATTTGTGACCGTTCAACTTGCCCTCAAAGAACGGCGAGTTCGCGAAGAGCGCCGTCGCTACAGGCTGCAGCGCCAGAGCCACGCGGAATTTCTGCACCATGTCGGCCTCAGACGCGAAGTCGAGGTTCACCTGAACCGTGCAGGTCCGATACATCATCTGCGTGCCACTTGTGCCAACGCGGCCCATGTATTCGGTCATCAATTTGTAACGCCCTTTGGGCATCACAGGCATATCTTCGTGCTTCCAAATCGGCGCGGCACCCAGACCAATAAAGCTGACGCCCACTTCATCCGCGATAGAGTGCACTTCACGCAGGTGCTCGTTCACCTCATCACACGTCTGGTGGATGGATTCCAGAGGCGCGCCCGAAAGTTCCAACTGCCCACCCGGTTCAAGGCTCACATTGGCGCCGTTGCGGGTCAGGCCGATCAGTTGCCCCGCTTCGAGAACGGGATCCCAGCCATAGCGATCACGCAACCCTTCGAGCATCGCTTTGACCGACCGTTCGCCCTCATAGGGGATCGGGCGCAGGCTATCACGGCAGTAGCCGAACTTTTCGTGTTCGGTGCCAATGCGCCAATCTTCCTTAGGTTTGCACCCAGAGGCTAGGTATTCCGCCAGCTGGTCATGGCTTTCGATCGGGCCTCCGCCGGATTGTGGTATAGACATGGGGTCGCCTCGATCTGTTGAATTCGTAATGAAGCTTTGAGGTGGACTTGTTAGCGGGTCAAGTCAAGGGATGGTCAGACCTGTTTTTCCACGTGCAAATCACCTGCGCGCCAAAGCACAAAACGTTGTTCTTTTTTCGCCTCTAGCGCCTTGAGGGCCGTTGCGAAATCGAACCCTTTTAGCGCCGCAAGCGCATCGATAAGTTTCTCAGCGCCCTGAGCCGCAGATGGCACAGCCAACCTCTGGCCGTCCGTCTGGGTGAAAATCCAAAGCGCCTTTGCGCCCGCAGTCACCTGAACCTCGACCATTTTCAGCAGGTCCATATCTACGGCCCCGCCAAAATGCGCCGACATCCAAGAAATCCGACGTTCGTCAATCTCGACGATCCCCGGACCGTCACCTGAGGCCGCTTTGCTAAACCGTGCCCGACGAAGCCCATCGATAGCCACAACGAAACCGACCAGAGTGACCGCATAAGCGAACCAAAGGACGATCCCAAAGCTAAAAGACGCGAGCCACAGGCCAATCGCAACGATTGCGCCACCCATGATGGTTTGCTGATGACGTAGCAGCGCCGCCTTGGCTTCGGGCCGGATCAGGTTTGCCATGTCTTACCAATCGCCCAATAGCTGCTGCCAAACCGTAAGGGCGGCAACGGCAGCGGTGTCGGCTCGCAGAATGCGCGGACCGAGGCTGACGGAATGCGCATAGGGTTTAGATTTCAGACGTGTGCGCTCTGCCTCGGAAAACCCGCCTTCTGGTCCGATCAAAATCGCCCATGGGCCCTTGCCAGCACCAGTCAGAACCTCTTGGGCACCAACCAGCGCTTCGTCACAGAACATCAACTGTCGGCTTTCGTCCCAATGGTCGAGCACCTTGGACAGTTTTTCCATCTCCCCAACCTCGGGGACATAGGTGCCGCCGCACTGCTCTGCCGCCTCAAGCGCGTGGGCTTGCAAGCGTTCTACATTCACACGCCCAGAGTTGGTAAAGTCGGTTTGAACAGGGATGATCCGCGCCGCGCCCATCTCTGCTGCTTTCTCGACGATGAAATCTGTGCGGTCTTTTTTGATCGGCGCAAAATAGAACCAGAGGTCAGGCGGCATTTGCAGGGGCTTTGTCTGCAACACGCACACGAGCGATCCCGCCTTTTTACCTGCCCGCGCAACCTCTGCATCCCATTCGCCGTCACGACCGTTGAACAGCGACACGACTGTGCCTTCGGTCAAACGCATCACGCCAAAAAGGTAATGAGCCTGCTCTTTTTCAAGAGAGACGGTTTGCCCTTCATCAAGGGCCTGTTCTACATAGAGCCGAACTTTAGATGCCATGGGGCGGACAATATGAGCGACACCGACCAAATGCCAGAGGGCACAGTAGCCGATGCGGTGAAAGGCAATTGGGTCGACACGCTAGCACCCGCATGGACCCGCCCCTACCTCAGGCTATCTCGCGCGGATCGGCCCATCGGGACTTGGCTCTTGCTCTTGCCCTGTTGGTGGAGCCTTGCGCTCGCCATTCTGCACACAAACAGCGTTGGTGTATTCGACCTCTGGATTGCCGTCAGTTGCGCGGTCGGGGCGTTTTTGATGCGTGGCGCGGGCTGCACGTGGAATGACATCACAGATCGGGACTTTGACGCGGCAGTTGCACGAACACGGTCCCGCCCGATCCCGTCAGGCCAAGTCACCCCGAAGAAGGCAGCCCTCTGGATGGGGCTTCAGGCGCTTATTTCGCTCGGTATCCTCGTCAGCTTTAACACCTTCACGATCGCCCTCGGTGTCGTGTCGATTGTCCCTGTCCTGGTCTATCCCTTCGCAAAACGGTTTACGTGGTGGCCTCAAGTGTTCCTCGGCATCGCGTTCAACTGGGGCGCGCTCATGGGCTGGGCCGCGCACACGGGATCACTGGGTTGGCCGCCTGTCCTGTTGTATCTCGGCGGCATCGCATGGACGCTGTTTTATGACACGATCTACGCCCATCAAGACACCGAAGACGATGCTCTGATCGGCGTGAAATCGACCGCTCGTCTGTTTGGGGATCGCTCCGCAATGTGGCTCCGTTGGTTCCTAATCGCGACCGTTGCGCTGCTGGGTTCTGCTGCCGTTCTGGCCACGATCGACCGTTCAATGCTATCTCTGGTGGTAGCAGTTTGTGGCGTGTGGGCGATGGGCTGGCACTTGATGTGGCAGCTCACACGTTTCAATTCTGACGACAACGCCATTTTGTTGAAACTTTTCAGATCTAACCGCGATACTGGGCTCATTCCTGTGCTGTTTTTCGCCTGCGCGGTTTTACTTTGATTGCACCTTTGGGCTGTAGGGCCTAGACAATACGAAATTCAAAAAAGAGCCGCCCTACATATGCGTCTATCCTCGGTTTTCATTCGCGTCGGCACCTTCGGAGTGGCTGCACTGATTGCAACCTTGGGCGCGCAGAGTGCCGTGCACCTTCTCGAAGACAAATCCACGCTCGCCGTTCAAGAAGCCCTGCTCGATGCTGATCTGGGTTGGGTTCGGGTGATCGGCGACGGCTTGCAGGTCGTCCTAGAAGGCGAAGCCCCTGACGAAGTGTTCCGCCTGCGGGCTGTGAACGCGGCAGGTGGTGTGGTTGATGCAAGTCGCGTGATCAGCAACATGGGCGTTGCCAATCAGACCGGCATTGAGGCCCCAGATTTTGCCATCGAAATCCTGCGCAACGACAGCGGCGTATCGCTGATTGGGCTTATCCCCGCGTCAACGGATCGGCAGAACCTGAATGGCCGTATCGCGACCGCTGCAAAGGGCAGCACTGTGACGGACCTCCTCGAGGGTGCGGATTATCCTGTTCCAGAAGGCTGGCGGAGCGCTGTAAACTTTGCTCTGCGGGCGCTGGAGGTTCTTCCTCGCTCTAAAATCTCGGTCAGTGCTGGGTCAGTGACAATCAACGCCAGCGCAGACAGTGGCGATCAACGACGCGATCTAGAGCAACGGATCAGGTCGCTAAAACCGGACAATGTAGCACTTGCTCTGACAATCACCGCACCGCGTCCCGTTGTGTCGCCCTACATCACGCGCTTCATCATCGACGAAAACGGCGCACGGTTTGAAGCCTGCACAGCAGATACGGCAGCGTCGCGCGATAAAATCCTGACGGCAGCCCATGCAAACGGCTACGAGGGGCGCGATTCGTGCACCTTGGCTTTGGGCGTTCCATCGCGCACGTGGGGCGACGCTGTTTCGCAATCGATCAATGCGTTGGGCGAGCTGGGCGGCGGGACACTGACCGTTTCGGACGCCGACGTCACCGTGACCGCGCCAGTTAATACAGATCAAGCGACTTTCGACGACGTCATCGGCCGTTTGGACAACGCTCTGCCTGAGTTATTCGCACTCACAGCCCATCTACCGACTACGACGGAAAATGGCGACGATGGTCCCGAGCAATTCATTGCGACACTGAGCGAAGACTCCAAACTGGACCTCAGCGGCCGCGTGCCAGATGACCTGACAAACATGGTTATCGAAAACTACGCGAGAGCAAAATTCGCTGGTGATGAGGTCATCATGGGCACGTTGGTCGACAGCGAGGGACTGCCCGCTGGATGGCAAGTCCGCGTTCTGGCTGGCTTAGATGCATTGTCGAACCTGTCGAACGGTACCGTGACCATCCAATCCGACACGATTTTGATCACTGGTCAAACTGGTGACGAAGAAGCCTCTGCCAATATTTCGGGCCTTTTGGTCGAGAAGTTTGGGTCGGACGCGACCTTTAGTGTCGATGTCGAATATGTACCGCAGCTTGACCTCGTCGTGGAAACACCGTCGTCCGAAGACTGCGTTGCACAAATCAATGTCGTCACCGAAAATCGCAAAATTACCTTTGATCCTGGCTCTGCGACGCTCACCACTGACACGCTTCCTGTGATGGACGACATCGCGGAAATCCTAAGCCAGTGCGTCGATATTGAACTCGAAATCGCTGGCTATACCGATAGCCAAGGCAGCGAAGAGATGAACGCAAGGCTCAGCCAGAATCGCGCCGAATCTGTTGTGTCAGCGCTGCGTATGCGCCGCATCATCACTTCTAGCTTCACAGCCAAGGGGTACGGTGAGGCCGATCCGATCGCCGATAACGACACCGAAGAAGGCCGCGAAGCAAACCGCCGTATCGAATTCCACTTGGTTCAGCCCGAACCGACCGAGGACGCTACAGCGGAGCCTGATGCGACCGAAACACCAACCGACGAAACCGCGCCCGTGACCGAGAGCGCGCCCGCCGACCAAGCCGCCGAATAAGGGACACGTCATGAACAGAACCGAGCTTATCTTTGCAACGGCAGTCATCCTGTTTGTGGCCTTCTCTTTGGGATGGTTCGCAAGCTGGCTGATCAACCGCTTTACTCGCGTGACTAAGGCCGAAATCGGTGAATTGGACCGCATGGCGCAGGCCCTGCACGAAGCCGAAGAAACCCGCGATCAGGCGATCACCTACCTGCAACAGCGCGAGGCAGAGATCACCAACCAACTGGCACAGACCGAGGCAGAGTTGCGCGCAGCCATGGACGGCCTACGCGATGCGCGTCACGAGGCCGAAGAGCTTCGGATGTATATCGAAAAGAACAACCTCGGCTGAGATTGCGTTAGTCCCGTGGGGCAGCTGCGCGAGCAAGGCGATCATTGATCGCGCGACCCAGCCCAACGTCAGGCACAGGCGACACGGCGATTTTTGCGGCCCCGAGTGCGTTCAGTTGATGCAGGCACGCAAAGAGGTTCGCGGCTGCTTCGACCAAATCACCCGTTTCAGACAACGACAGTGACGCGCCATCTATTGGGCCGAATCCCAGAAGGGTTTCGTCTGGCTGTGGGTCAGTGACGTTCAATCGCATGGTGCCTTCGGGCGCATAATGTGACGCGAGTTGCCCCGGCGCGACGATTCCCTCTCCCGCAGGGACCAAGGGACGGCTCAGCGCGGCCTCAATAGCCTCAGCAGGGACACCGCCCAAACGTAACAACGCGGGTTCACCGACACAGCCGACAATTGTGGACTCGACGCCAACACCGCATTGTCCACCATCGATGACCGCATCAATACGGCCAGACAATCCTGCGATGACGTGGGACGCCGATGTCGGGCTGACGCGACCCGATGGGTTCGCCGATGGGGCAGCAACAGGTCCGTCAAAGCTGCGCAGAACACCCTGTGCAACATCACCTTGAGGCACACGGATCGCTAACGTTTCAAGGCCCGCAGTAACTAGGGGTGAAATACCCGCATCTGCCCGCAACGGCAGAACCAACGTCAAAGCGCCGGGCCAAAATTGAGCGGCCAGAACCTCAGCTTCTGCAGAGAAGATCACATAGCGACGGGCCGTTTCCACATCAGGAACGTGCACAATCAAGGGGTTAAACGACGGGCGCCCTTTGGCCGCGTAAATCTGCGCAACGGCGTGATCGTTTCGCGCATCTGCGCCGAGCCCGTAAACCGTTTCCGTTGGGAACGCGACCAGCCCTCCGTCACGCCAAATCTGGGCGGCACGGGTCAAATCATCACTTTTGGACGAAAGTAGTATGGTCTTAACGGTGGTCATGACGCTGCGTTTCAGTTGCGGGGTCGGAGGGCATGGCTACCCTACTCTTTGATAAAGTGGAATAGACTGACCATTCTTTGGCCAATCCCGTGAAGTGAAGGACATCAGATGCCGTATCGTAGCCCCGTTTCCGATTTTCGGTTCATCATGGATCACATTGTCGATTTTGACGCTCTTGCGCAAACAGACAAATACGAAGAGGCCACACCTGATCTGGTCGACGCAATCCTAGGCGAAGCGGGCAAGCTCTGTGATGAGGTCATCTATCCCGTCCAGCGCAATGGTGATCTGCACCCTGCAAAGCTGGAGAACGGCATCGTTCGCACCTCCCCCGGTTTCGCTGAGGCCTTTTCTGCCATCGCCGAAGGAGGCTGGATTGGCGTTTGTGCGAACCCAGAACACGGCGGCATGGGGCTTCCGGTTACGATCGGCACAGCAATCAATGACATGCTGTCGGGTGCTTGTCTGTCCCTCCACCTCAATCCGCTCCTGACCCAAGGCCAGATTGAAGCGCTGGAACATCACGCAAGCGATGAGATCAAAGAACTGTATTTGCCGAAACTGATTTCGGGCGAATGGACAGGGACGATGAACCTGACCGAACCGCAAGCTGGTTCTGACGTTGGCGCGCTGTCATCCAAAGCGGAACCGCTGGGCGACGGCAGCTTTGCGATCACGGGGCAGAAAATCTACATCACTTGGGGTGATAGTGATTTCAGCGAAAACATCTGCCACCTTGTTTTGGCCCGCTTGCCCGATGGTGTTCCTGGCACCAAAGGCATCAGCCTCTTTATCGTTCCCAAATTCATCCCGAACGCGGACGGCACTTTGGGTGAACGCAATAACCTGCGCGTTGTGAGCCTCGAACACAAACTCGGTCTTCACGGTTCGCCAACTGCTGTAATGAGCTATGAAGGTGCGCGTGGCTGGTTGGTCGGCCCCGAAAACGGTGGCATGGCTGCGATGTTTACCATGATGAACAACGCGCGTTTGGGTGTCGGCACCCAAGGGATCGGGATCGCCGAAGCCGCGTATCAAGCTGCTTTGGCCTACGCGATGGACCGCAAACAGGGTAAAGTTGGCGGCACTGGCACCATCGTCGAACACCCCGATGTGCGCCGTATGTTGGCAACGATGAAGGCCGAAATCTTTACCGCACGCACGATTGCACTGGCGTGTGGCACCGCGATTGACATGGGCATCGCGACGAACGACGAGAAATGGAAGGCCCGCGCGGCCCTACTCACCCCGATTGCAAAGGCGTTCGGAACAGATGTTGGCATTGATGTGGCCAATACGGGCATCCAAGTTCACGGCGGCATGGGTTTTGTCGAAGAAACAGGTGCAGCCCAGTATTTGCGCGATGTTCGTGTGACCGCGATTTATGAAGGCACCAACGGCATTCAAGCCATGGACCTCGTTGGCCGTAAAATGATGGACGGCGGTGATGCGGCCTATCGCCTACTCGACGAGGTCGAAGCAGGTGCAGATGCCGCAAAAGCGAGCCTCCCCGAACTCGCCGAAGCTGTCTGGCAATCTGCAGAAACCCTGCGCGAGACAACGGAATGGTTGGTTGGCCAAGACATGACGGATCGCTTTGCCGTGTCCGTTCCTTATCTGCGCGCCTTCGCTCGTGTGCTGGGTGGCCACTACCACCTGACCGCGGCTCTTAAGGGCGACGAAACCCGCAAGAAACTGGCGGCATTCTACATCAAACGCCTGCTGCCCGAACATGTGAGCCTGTGCGCCCACGTGCGCGAAGGTAGCGATGATCTTATGGCGATCTCGCCAGACGATCTGGCAGCGTGATGGACGGCAGCAAGAGCCTGATCCGCTACCCGCACGAAACACCGCCCGAAAATGGTGCGGCTATCGAAGTAGCGGAAGGCGTCCTATGGATTCGCCTTCCGCTGCCGATGGCTCTCGACCATGTAAACGTCTACGCGCTGGACGAAGGCGATAGCTGGACGCTCATTGATGCCGGCATCAACACGCGGAAATGTCGTGCCGCGATGGAAGCCGCGATGGCAGGGTCTCTGGCTGGCAAGCCAATCACGCGGGTCGTCCTGACCCACCACCACCCCGACCATGTGGGTTTGGCTGGATGGCTGACGGGCCTCGGGGCGGAACTTGTCATGCCCCGCACGGCTTACCTTTTGACGCGTATGCTCACCATGGATGAGCAATCCAACTACTCGGCCCATAACCTCGCATTTTATCGGCGGAACGGCATGGCGGCCGAGGTTCTTAAGCAGCGCGAAACGGAACGTCCGTTTAACTTTTCCGACTGCGTTTTACCGCTACCCGCAGGTTACACGCGCATTTGCGATGGTGAGACGATCACCATGGGTGGGCGCACGTGGGACATACGGATGGGCGACGGCCACGCACCAGAACACGCAACGTTCTGGAGCCGCGATGACGCCCTCGTTCTGGGTGGCGATCAACTGCTGCCATCCATTAGCCCGAATATCGGCGTCTACCCGACAGAGCCTGACGCCGATCCATTGGGCGAATGGCTGCGATCCTGCCGTCAGTTCGCGCAGATTGCCAGCCATGAGCATTTCGTTCTGGGTGGGCACAAATTGCCTTACTACGGACTGCCCACTCGGCTTCAGCAATTGATCGAAAACCACGAAGGTGCGCTAAATCGCATCGAGGAACACCTATCGACACCCCGTGTTGGCGGTGACTGCTTTATCCCGCTGTTCAAGCGCGAAATTACTGGCGATCAATACGGACTGGCCTTTGTCGAAACGGTTGCCCATCTCAATCACCTTTTGAAACAAGGTCGAGTGACCCGTGAAATGGGGCCCGATGGCGCGTGGCTCTGGCAACGGGTCTAGACCTCTGGGCAGAGAAGGCTAGTGTTACCTCTGACAATGGGGGCACCAATGAGCGAACTTTCCGACACAATCGAAACTTCGGCGGAATATGCCGAGAACGCAGTCCTACCCGCACTTCATGAGGTCCATCTCAGTCCTAATGCAAAGTCCGCAGCACCGACGCAGATCCCATCCAATCTTCAAGGTAATGGAGAAGAGAAAAGCGCAGCGCGGTGGGCCTACGAACGCCTGATCCTGTATATTCAGAACTTCGAAAAGCAGCTTGATGCGGACCAAGAGGTTGCGATGGGCTTTACTGGCTCGGACGCAGGCGTGATGCGGATTGAAGGTTTGGGGTATTTCGACCCTGATATCGTGACGTTCTACGGCAGCACCGAAACGGGCACGCGCACTCAATTGATCCAACACGTGGCTCAACTGAACGTCATGTTGATGGCCCTTCCGAAACCAACCGAGCAAGCAGAGCCCACGCGGATCGGGTTTGAATTGGCGAAAGACCTCGAAACGACGGCATGATGGACATTTTGACATCGTGACAGACAGAATTGAATCGTCTATCCACGCGCAAAGCGAACAGAATTCGAGAAGGAGCCTCACATGGCTGAACACAAGCACGGCACCATGGACGCCAGCACACACGAAGCAACCTTTGAAGGCTTCGTAAAATTCTCAACCCGCGTCGCGACGATCTGCATTGTCGCACTGGTGTTGCTTGCTCTGATTAACGGCTAATCAGCAAGTCACAAATTTCGCGCTTTGGGGGCGCGCATTGATGGATCGGCGATCATTTTTGATAGGCGCGCCGCTGGCATTGGCTGGCTGCGCCGCCGAACCCGTCTGGGCTCCTGACAATCAGGTTGCCAGCATGCGCTATCATCACGATGGCCCGCCCCGCCTTACCCTTATGACCATGCGCAACGTAGGTTCCGGCCGCGGCGCCCATACGAGCCTCATGGTCAATGCATCCGAACGGGTCATTTGGGACCCCGCTGGATCGTTCAAACATCCTTCGATCCCTGAACGCAACGATGTCATCATCGGTGTCACGCCACAGATCGAAGACTATTACATTTCTTACCATTCCCGCGCGACGTTCTACACCGTTGTCCAAGAGCTTGATGTCTCTGCCGATGTTGCGGAACGTGCGCTTCGGGCGGTTATGACACACGGTGCCGTGCAGAAAGCCAATTGCGCACGGTCGACCTCGGCCATCCTGAAATCCCTACCGGGGTTTGACCACATCCGCGTCACATTCTTTCCTGAAACCTTGGAAACGCAATTCGGCAAAATGCCCGGCGTTCGGACACGAGAAGTGCGTGAGAATGATTCCGACGACAACGCGCAGGTGCTCTACCAGATTCAGGTTAGCCCGCTGCGCTAAGCTGTAGGCCGATAATCAGCACCGCACTCCCCGCGACAATCGCAGGAAGAACCTTACGCGTCACCATCCCTACAGCCAGCGTGGTCAAGGCGGCAAGCATTCGAACGGGATCGGTCTGGCCATCGGTCGCATTCGGCCAAAGCACCTGTGGCGCGACGAGTGCGGGCAGAACAGCCACTGGCGTGAACCGCAACAAACGAACGACGATGGGCGGCAAGGGGCGATCACCGATTAGTCCCAAGAATGAAAATCGGATCAGAAATGTCCCGACGGCCAAAATGGCGATGACCGTCCAAACCAGCACTGCATCTACAGCCATGTCGCGCTCCGTTTTTCTTGCCAAATTTCCGTTGCGGCCCCTGCGGCCATGGCGCAGGCCGCCGCGATCAAAAGCCCCATCCCTGACGGCAATCCAGAGAGTATAAGTCCAACCGCCACTGACACCGATGCCGCGATCATCTGCGGCACTGTTCTTAGCATTGGCCCAACCAGCGCGATAAAGGTGATCGGCAGGATGAAATCGATGCCAAGGTCCGTGGGAATAGCTTTGCCAATAAGCGCCCCGACCAAAGTCGCCGCAATCCAAGTCGGCACAATCGGAGTGGCGACGCCAAAAAAGAAGGTAACCTTGCGTTCTACGGGCCACTCTGGATTTTGCTCGTAGGCAATGCTGGCAACCGCATAAGTTTGATCGAAATTCATGTAGGCGATCAGTGCACGCTGCCACAGTGGAGCCTTACCCAGATGCGGCACAAGTGCGGCGGAATACATCGCCATCCTCAGGTTCACCGCCAACGCCGCTGCAATGATCAACCAAAGCCCCGCGTTATCGACCATCATTTGCAACGCCGTGAACTGGGCGGCCCCCGCGATCACAAGCATCGTCATGCCCATGGTTTGCGTCAGCGTGAGCCCCGCATCCATCGCGACGACGCCGAACAAAAGGCCAAAAGGTACGACGACGAACATAAAAGGCAAACCGCCAGTCAAACCTTGGCGATAGGCTAACGCACGCGAAGAGGGGGCATAATGATCAACCAGAATGTGAAACGTCGAATTTGATCATTTATTCAAACTCGGAGTTTTACAACCCCTCGACGATCACGAAATAGATCAGTCAAACGCGCCAGTCACACGGCCTACAAGCATAAAGGCCCGTGCAGTTCTGGTTTCTGACAGTGCGGCGATTTCCTCATCCGTGGCCTGCGGTTCGAACGCAACAAGCATCTGATCAAAACGACGTAGGAAATGGTGCGCGGCATCGCGGAAAATAGCATCCTCGCGCATACGAGCCGAGGTCAGTGCCAGACAGGACCGATCGCGAATACCGCCCAAAACGGCTGTTGCACGACCGCGCTCACCCTTAGCAAAGCGGCGCCAAATTTCTGGACGAGCACGGTCGGGCCGCATGTCGTCCATGTAGATACCGTCTTGGGACAAGAGCGTAAGGACATCTTGGCTCGCCTGAACCAGCTGTCGGGCTTGACGGTCCTTGAGCGCAGCACGAAGGGCAGCAAACCCGTCAGCATCCTGATCCGATTCTGGGAAATTGATCGCACGGATCAACATCGCATTCGAAAGCGGCGGCTGCAGCTCTTCTGCGGTGGTCCCCAAGGCGAGACTGGGCTGATCGTCTGACGGTTCGGGCTTGGCCAAGGGTAATTGCACACGGCCCTGTTGGCGGGCCGACGAAAACGTCGCCAATACCGTCTCTGTTTTCTGGGCTGACTGCGCAATCGCGGCCAGTTTCTCTTCGACCTGCCCTGTGATCGCTTTGGACTTCGCCTCACGTTCACCAAACAACGCCTGACGCATGTCATCAATGGAACTACGCAGTCGTTCTGTTTCTTCGCGGTAGATACGCGCGGTCCGTGCGGCGCTGGCTGCGACCCAAATCACCGCCACGGGCAGAAATAGCGCAACGAGCGTCATGACAAAGCGCAAGCTGTCCATCGACCCATCACCATTCGACGGCGCGAAATAGAAAAACGCGCCCGCACCAACGAGCCAAATGAACGTAACCGAATAGCCAATCAGCTCCGCACTCGAAAGAGAGCGGGGTTCGTCTTTGGTTTCTTTAGCTTTGCCTAGACCAGTGCCCATGGCGTGCCGCCTTCCAGCGTTAAACGAAGAGGACCGACAAAATTTCGTAGCTACGGTCGCCGCCAGGTGTGCGTACTTCAACGCTGTCACCTTCGTCTTTACCGATCAAAGCGCGAGCGAGCGGCGATTTGATGTTCAACTTGCCGTTCTCAAGATCAGCCTCGTATTCACCAACGATCTGATATTTCTTCTCTTCGTCAGTGTCTTCATCGACCAACTCGACGGTCGCGCCGAATTTGATTGTTCCCGACAGTTTCGACGGATCAATAACTTCAGCAAGGGACAGAACGCCTTCGAGTTCCTTAATGCGGCCCTCGATGAACGACTGCTTTTCTTTGGCAGAGTGATACTCTGCGTTCTCGGAAAGATCGCCCAGCGCACGCGCTTCGGCAATGGCCTGAATGATAGCTGGACGCTCCACCGATTTGAAGTGTTTGAGTTCAGCGTCAATCTTGTCAAAACCGGCCCGAGTCAGCGGGATCTTTTCCATAATTTACTCCGTCGCACGTCTGTCGTGTTCTCTTGCCCATAACCTATCGGGCAGGTCAAAAGTCAATAGCCCCGCATATCGATTAAAGCTACAAGAAATCAATAAGCCAAGGCGTTTAAGGGGATAACGGACCGATATATCGATCTACTCCACCCTAAGACGGAGAAAGGCCCGCAATATTTTAACGTCGATACCCCGTCCAAATGTCGCAATGCAGCAAAATAACGCCGTGTCGTGATTGCCCAAGAGTTGCGTCTAGTTTAGTCCTTTTGCGAAAGAATGTTACCCAAGCGCGTCGCGCTGAGAACAAAAGGAAATGCCATGACCGCCATCGAACGCGAAGCAATGGACTATGATGTTGTGATCGTCGGTGCCGGCCCTGCTGGGCTTTCGGCCGCGATCCGTCTGAAACAACTGGATGCCGACCTGAGCGTCGTCGTTCTGGAAAAGGGCTCTGAGGTTGGGGCTCACATCCTGTCGGGTGCGGTTCTGGACACCTCTGGCCTTGATCGCCTGATGCCTGATTGGAAAGCCAAAGGCGCGCCGATCAAAACCGAAGTCAAAGAGGACAACTTCTACTTCCTCGGCGAAGCTGGCGGTATCCGCCTGCCGAACGCTGCGATGCCGCCGCTCATGAACAACCACGGCAACTACATCGTGTCGATGGCGAACGTCTGCCGCTGGATGGCAGAACAGGCCGAAGAACTGGGCGTCGAGATTTTCCCAGGCATGTCCTGTTCGGAACTGGTCTACGGCGAAAACGGCGAAGTCGCTGGCGTTGTTGCTGGCGTTTTCGGCCTTGAGGCTGACGGCTCCTACGGTCCGAACACCGAGCCGGGGATGGAGCTTCGCGGTAAATACGTCTTCCTTTCCGAAGGCGTGCGCGGCTCGCTCTCCAAAGAGGTTATGGCGAAATACGACCTTTCCAAAGGGCACTGCCCGCAAAAGTTCGGCATCGGCATGAAAGAGATTTGGGAGATCGATCCAGCTAAGCACAAAGAGGGCACAGTGACCCACACGATGGGCTGGCCTCTGGGGTCCGAAGCTGGCGGCGGTTCGTTCATCTACCACCTCGACAACAATCAGGTTTACGTCGGCTTCGTGGTTCACCTGAACTACAAAAACCCGCACTTGTTCCCTTACATGGAATTCCAGCGGTTCAAGCACCACCCGATGGTGGCTGAACTGCTCAAAGGCGGTAAACGCGTGGCCTACGGTGCTCGTGCGATCTCTGAAGGCGGCTATCAGTCGATCCCGCAGACTGCGTTCCCCGGTGGTGCGCTGCTCGGTTGTTCGGCGGGCCTCGTCAACGTGCCGCGTATTAAGGGTAACCACAACGCGATGCATTCGGGCATCGAGGCTGCGGAATCCGCATTCGCAGCGATCCAAGCGGGTCGTTCAGGCGATGTGCTAGCAGACTACGATACTCGCGTCCGCGAAGGCGTGATCGGCAAAGACCTCAAGAAGGTCCGCAACGTGAAGCCGATGTGGTCGAAATACGGTCTCTTGGGTGGTCTGGCGTTGGGCGGTCTGGACATGTGGACCAACACGCTCGGCTTCTCGTTCTTTGGCACCCTGCGTCACGGCAAAACCGACGCTGCCTCGACCGAAGAAGCGTCGAAGCACCAGAAGATCGACTACCCGAAACCCGATGGCGTTCTGTCGTTTGACCGCCTGACCAACGTGTCGTTCAGCTTTACCAACCACGAAGAGTCGCAGCCTTGCCACCTTCAGCTCAAAGACGCCTCAGTTCCGATCTCGGTTAACTTGCCCAAGTTCGACGAACCAGCGCAGCGCTACTGCCCCGCAGGTGTCTACGAGGTCCTTGAGGGCGAAGACGGTCCGAAGTTCCAAGTGAACTTCCAGAACTGTGTTCACTGCAAAACCTGCGACATCAAAGACCCGTCCCAGAACATCAACTGGACCGTCCCACAAGGCGGTGACGGACCGAACTACCCGAATATGTAATCTCACATCCGCGAGATCACGCCCATTTGGCCCGTCGTCTGATTGCAGGCGGCGGGCCATTTCTTTACGATGTCTTTGAAACTTCTGGATAAGGGGCGCTGCTTCGTGAAAATTCGCACGTTCGGTCTGATGCTGCTCACTGTGGCGAATATCGGTTTGGCACCTTTGCCGTCGCAGGCAGATAGCTTGTCAGGCCCCTACCTCGCAGCACAGCGGGCCTTTGCGGCGGGCGATTTCGAACAGGCGGCGGAATATTACCAACGCGTTTTGGCAATCGACCCAGAGAATATTGGCATGGCAGATAGCGCCATGTCGTCGCTCGTGGCACTCGGTGATTTCGAAGCAGCGCTGCCATTTGCGCAACTCCTAACAAGCCAAGGAAACGTGAGCCAAATCGCGAATATGGTCGTGATGCTTGATCATATCAAAGCGGATCGTTGGAAAAAGGTGCAGTCAGACCTCGAGACTGGACTAGCCGTCAGCGATATGATCGACGGAGCCGTTCAGGCTTGGGGTGCATTGGCCCAAGGAAACGTGCGCGATGCGATTGAAGGTTTCGATGCAATAATCGCAACCGAAGGGCTATCCGCCTTTGGATCATACCAAAAAGCGCTCACGCTAGCCTATGTTGGTGATTTCGAAGGGGCCGAAGACCTGTTCGGAGATCCTGCAAACACCAGTATGCTGCGAAACACTCGCGCGTTGATCGCGCAAGCGCAAGTATTGGGACAGCTGGGCCGCACCGACGATGCGATTGCGCTGTTATCTCGAGCCGACCCATTGGGTAGCGACACCGCGATCCAAAACCTTCTAGCACGCCTAACTGCAGGCGAAACCGTGCCTTTCGATGGGATCACTAATCCCAAAGAAGGCCTTGCCGAAGTGTTCCTGACAGTCGCCATCGCCATCCAAGATGAAGCGCCCGAGGCCTACACCCTCGCTTATTCGTGGGCCGCACATGAACTGGCCCCGACACGTTCAGACGCGATCCTGACCACGGCGGAACTCTACGACGCGTTGGGCCGCTATGACCTGTCCAACGCGACCTTCGCGATGATCTCACCCGAAGACCCCGCATTCCTCGATGCAGAGATCGGTCGCGCGGCTGTCCTCGAAGCGGACGGACGCAACGACGCCGCCATCGAAGTGTTGCAGCAATTGGCTCGCACCTATCCAGAGTCCGGCTACGTCGCTGCGACTTTAGGCGACTCTTTGCGTCGGGTTGAGGACTACAAACAGGCCGACAGCGTCTACACGACCGCACTCGACCTCTACGGTGAGGATGCGTCCAGCGCGTGGTTCATCTATTTCGCACGCGGGATTTCGCGCGAACGGTTGGACCGCTGGGATGATGCCGAAAGCGATTTCCGCGCCGCGCTCGATTTGCGCCCTGGCCATCCCTCGGTGCTGAATTACCTCGGCTATTCACTCGTCGACCGTGGCGAGAAGCTCGACGAAGCCTTGTCGCTCATCGAACAAGCTGTCGCGGCCCAACCCAACAATGGCGCGATCATTGACAGCCTTGGCTGGGCCCTGTTCAAACTTGGACGTTTCGAAGAGGCTGTTCCCGTCCTCGAACGAGGGAGCGAACTGGAAGCCACCGATCCTGTGGTGAATGATCACTTGGGCGATGCTCTTTGGGTCGTGGGTCGGAAACTCGAAGCGCAATTCCAGTGGCAGCGTGCGCTGTCATTTGATCCCGAAGAAGACGAAGCTGCCCGAATCCGCCGAAAAATCGCGATTGGTTTGGATGCGGTGATGATTGAAGAAGGCAAAGACCCATTATCGGTGGCCCGTGGCGACAATTAAGACAACAGCACCTGCAAAGATAAACCTGACCCTGCATGTCACTGGCCAGCGGGCCGATGGGTATCATTTGCTGGATAGTTTGGTCGTTTTTGCCGAAGTCGGCGACGTCATCTCGGCCACCCGCGCTGTCGATATGCGACTGACGGTAACGGGACATTTTGCCGAAGGTGTGCCCCTCGACGGCAGCAACCTCGTTCTGAAAGCCGCCGAAGCCCTCCGTCGTGAGCGCGGCGTGACGATGGGCGCGCACCTCCATCTTGAAAAGAACCTCCCCCATGCTGCGGGGATTGGTGGCGGGTCGTCTGATGCGGCGGCAACGCTGAAACTTTTGGCCGAGCTGTGGGATGTTGAGCCATTGGCGCATGACGACCCTGCGGTCCTTGCCCTTGGTGCCGATGTTCCTGTTTGCCTACGTGCCCCGACACCCTGCCGCATGGCTGGGATCGGTGAAGAGTTGAGCGATTTTACCGCCCTGCCCCGCGCGGCACTCGTCCTCGTCAATCCAAATGTCGAAGTGCCAACGCCTGAAGCCTTTCGTGGGCTAACGCAGAAAACAAACCCGGCAATGGGTGAACTGCCAGTTGGTGTAACGCTCAATGGGTTTACGGACTGGCTGCATGAGCAGCGCAACGACCTTCATAAACCTGCCGCTGCAGTTGCCACAGAAATTGACAAAGCGCTCACCATGATGCGCCAGCAACGCGCCGTTCTTTGGGCAGGGATGTCAGGGTCAGGTGCGACTTGCGTGGCGGTGGTCAAGGATATGGGGGCCGCCCGTCAGGTCGCCCGCATGATCCAAATTCGAGAACAAAGTTGGTGGGTTGTCCCCACCCCGCTTCTTAGCTGATACGCGCAACCACGTAGTCAGCGATATCCGACAGCATGTCGCGGATGTCGTGTGCCGGGACTTCCGCAAGACATGCTTTAGCTTTCGCAGCCCACTGCAACGCCTCATCGCGAGTGTCATCCAACGCACCATGCTTGCGCATGATGTCGAGTGCGGCCTCTAGGTCGCCTTCGACTTGTTTGCCCTTCGCGATGGTGCGCGTCCAAAACGCCATCTCGTCCGCATCCGATTTCGCGACCGCTTTGATCAACGGCAGTGACAATTTCCGCTCGCGGAAGTCATCGCCGATGTTCTTACCGATCGCCTCGGTTCCACCGTAGTCGAGCAAATCGTCAACCATTTGGAACGCAATGCCCAAGGCGTCGCCATAATCGTAGAGCGCTTTCTCGACGCTCTCATCTGCGCCAGAAATCACCGCGCCGACCTGAGTGGCCGCAGAGAACAACGCTGCCGTTTTACCACGGATCACCTTTAGATAAGTATCTTCGGTCGTGGTCAGATCACGTGCTGCGGTGAGCTGGAGAACTTCGCCCTCAGCAATCGTCGCAGACGCATCAGCAAGGATGCCCAAAACGCGGATCGAACCCGTTTCGACCATGATCTGGAACGACCGAGAGAACAGATAATCGCCGACCAGAACGGACGACTGGTTATCCCACAAAAGGTTCGCCGTCGGACGCCCGCGACGCTGATCACTTTCGTCGACAACGTCATCGTGCAGCAAGGTCGCTGTATGAATAAACTCAACCGTTGTCGCTAGATGAATGTGATACGGACCCTCGTAACCGCAGAGTTTCGCCGCCGCGAGCGTCAGCATCGGGCGCAAACGTTTTCCACCAGCTTCGATCAAGTGGGCAGTCACTTCAGGAATACGGGGCGCGTGTTCCGACGACATCCGATCACGGATCATCAGGTTCACGGCTTCCATTTCAGGCGCCAGCGCCTCTGCCAGACGTTCATGCGGTTTGGTGGCAGTTACATCGAGGCTCATCACAGGCTCCACGGCGCTATTGGCAAAGTCGGTTTCCCGCCTTACGTCTTTGGGTATGAAAGAGCTTTTACGCACAACCGACCCCACTGTGATCGCCTTTGCAAAGGTGCTCTTAGACGGTGAGGGTATAGACTGCTTCGAGTTTGACGTAAATATGAGCGTCCTCGACGGAAGCCTCGGCATTTTGCCGCGCCGCATTATGGTGCGAGATGCCGATCATTTCATCGCAACTGCCGTTTTACGCGACAATGAAATCGATTTGGGCCTGTGACTGACCTTAGCTGCGATAACTTTCTGAATGGTAAGGTTAGGGTCTGGCAGCCGATCAATGGCTACCGCGCTGGCGTTGATCCTGTTCTGCTCGCCGCTGCTGTTCCGGCAAAATCAGGCCAAACCGTATTGGAACTTGGCTGCGGCGTAGGCACGGCTAGCCTGTGTCTTTCAGCGCGGGTTGCAGAACTGTCGATCACTGGCGTCGAATTACAGCCAGAGTATGCGGAACTGGCGCGCAAAAATGCCGCCGAGAACAAAGCGCCATTAGATGTGATCACCGCCGACCTTCGTGCCTTACCAGCGGACCTCAGAAATCAGCAATTCGATCACGTCATCATGAACCCACCCTACTATGATCGCACGGCATCTACTGCCGCGACTGACCTTGGTCGGGATACTGCACTCGGCGGTGATACCCCTTTGGCGGACTGGGTGACGATCGGCGCAAAGCGCCTCGCGCCGAAGGGCTATTTCACACTTATCCAACGAATCGACCGCTTACCCGAAGTGCTAAGCGCCGTTCAGACCTGTCTGGGTTCAATCATCGTCCAACCTATCGGGGCCCGTAACGGCCGCAGTGCAGGCCTCTTTATCGTCCAAGCGCGCAAGAATGGGCGGGCGGCCTTCAAGCTCGCAGCGCCCTTTGTCATGCATGTTGGAGAGAGCCATACCGCTGACGGTGAAAGCTATACGCCCGAAGCCACCGCTATTTTACGAGATGGCGCTGAATTGAGCATAATTTGTTAATTTAATTGCGCAGGATCGGCGGAAAACGACCGATCTCGAAAAATGCTGCAGCGCCGCGTGACAGTTTTGTAAAACTGTGCTGCAATCGAGTCGCAACCATCACAACAGAGGAGACGACTATGAGCCTAAGTTCGCACATCGAGGAACTGAGGAAGAAACACCAGAACCTCTCTGCGGCCGTAGAAAGTGCACAGCGCAGTCCGGCAATTGACGCATCAGAGATTAGCCGTCTCAAGAAACAGAAGTTGATGGTCAAAGAGGAAATTACGCGCCTGACAACCCACTAAGGCCTACGGCTCGCTTGTGCGGCCAGTGCCGCGCCTCCGGTAATTAGGGCAGCGGCAAGTAACAAAGTCCAAGTCGGGGCTGCGATCCCCGCGACAACAAGCGCCAAGGTGGAGAGAACAGGCGCAGCATAGGAGGCGACACCAAGCAATTGGATGTCGCCTTTTTTCACGCCCACATCCCAAACAAAAAACGCGATCCCGACGGGGCCAACGCCGAGCCCAATGACTGACAGCCATCCAAGCGTGGTGGTCGGCCAGATCGTGTCTTCCAATGCGACGTGCGCGACCCCTGACAGAATTGCGGTGGCGAGGCAAAACACGACGACCGATGCTGTCGGGACGGCCCCGAAACTGCGGGATACGACCGAATACCCTGACCATGTGAGCGCACAGAGGAACGCCAATCCGTAACCGGGCAATGCATCAGCATTAAACCCTGTCACACCTTGCGCGACGATCAAAACTGCGCCCGCGAATCCGATCAGTCCTCCGATGATGTGGCCGCGTTTCAAGTGCTCTCCCGGCAACAGACCAGAGAACAAGACGATCAATAGTGGCCAAAGGTATGCTATCAGGCCCGCCTCAGCGGCGGGGGCCATTCGTAGCGCCGAAAAATACAGGAAGTGATAGCCGAAGAGACCCGCCGTTCCGATGAGATAGACCCGTAGCGGCACACGGCGAAGTTGCGACAAGCCACCCGTTGCAAGCAACCAGATCACACCAATCCCCCCGCCGATCGCAAAGCAGAGCGCGTTCAACAGAAAAGGCGGCACGGGGGCCGATCCGACGGTGAAGAGCGCGAGCAGCGCCCACAAAAGGACCGCGATAAATCCGACTGCTGTGTAAGAGGTTTTAGACATGAAAAGGGCCGATCATTGTGACCGGCCCAATTTGACTAATAAAATCAAACGCGCAAGCGATTAGACGAAGAACTGTCCGCCGTTCGCGGAAATGGTCGAGCCGTTTACAAAGCCCGCGTCGTCTTCGACGAGGAATTTCACGCAACGCGCGATTTCTTCCGGCTCGCCCAGACGACCTGTCGGGATCTGGCCAATGATAGCTTCACGCACTTTTTCCGGAACAGCCATAACCATTTCGGTCGCGATGTAGCCTGGGCAGATTGCGTTTGCTGTGATGCCGAAACGTGCACCTTCTTGGGCCAACGATTTCACGATGCCGAGGTCACCGGCTTTGGTCGCGGCATAGTTAACCTGACCGAACTGACCTTTTTGACCGTTGATCGAGGAGATGACCACGATGCGGCCAAACTTGCGCTCACGCATACCCGGCCAAATCGGGTGAACGGTGTTGAAAACGCCCGTTAGGTTGGTGTCGATCACTTCCTGCCATTGTTCGCGGGTCATTTTGTGGAACGGCGCATCGCGAGTGATGCCTGCGTTTGCCACAACGATGTCAATCGGGCCGAGGTCCACTTCGACCTGCGCAAGACCCGCCGCGCTTTCGTCGTAGCTGCCAACGTTCCATTTGTAAGTCTTAATGCCTGTTTCAGCAGTGAAGGCAGCGGCTTTTTCGTCATTCCCAGCATAGGTCGCAGCTACGGTATAACCAGCGTCTTTAAGGGTTTTAGAAATCGCAGCACCGATGCCGCGGGAACCACCAGTTACAAGAGCTACACGGGACATTTGATTCTCCTCCTAAGAAATTCAGTTAGTAACGTTATTATTTGAAACGACATATATACGCAATATTATTGCGCTGCAATGCCGCATCGAACAAAAAAGGGGCCCAGCGCGCTGAACCCCTTTGACGTAGAGTAAACGCCGAATGTTACAGGCGTTCAACACACATTGCGACGCCCATGCCACCGCCGATGCAAAGGGTAGCGAGACCCTTTTTCGCATCGCGGCGCTGAAGTTCGAACAACAGGGTGTTCAGAACACGACAGCCCGATGCACCAATCGGGTGACCGATTGCGATTGCGCCGCCGTTTACGTTCACAATTGCTGGATCCCAGCCCATGTCCTTGTTCACGGCGCAAGCCTGTGCAGCAAAGGCTTCGTTTGCCTCGACGAGGTCGAGATCGCCAACCGACCATCCAGCTTTGGCCAGTGCTTTCTTCGACGACGGGATCGGGCCACAGCCCATGATCGACGGGTCGAGGCCAGCGGTCGCGTAGGACGCAATGCGTGCCAGCGGTGTCAGACCACGGCGAACGGCTTCTTCTTCGGTCATCAGCAGAACGGCTGCCGCACCGTCGTTCAGGCCAGATGCGTTACCTGCAGTGACAGAGCCGTCTTTGGTGAAAGCTGGGCGCAGTTTCTGCATGCTTTCAAGGGTCGCGCCGTGGCGGATGTATTCGTCTTTGTCGACAATGGTGTCGCCCTTACGGCCTTTGACGGTGAACGCGATGACTTCGTCGTCGAATTTGCCAGCCTTCTGCGCTGCTTCCGCTTTGTTCTGCGACGCAAGCGCGAATTCGTCCTGCATTTCGCGGGTGATGCCCCACTGGTTTGCAACGTTTTCAGCGGTCTGACCCATGTGGTAGCCGTTGAATGCATCCCACAGGCCGTCTTTGATCATGGTGTCGATCAGCTTCATGTCGCCCATTTTGGTGCCGTTGCGCATGTGAGCACAGTGAGCCGAGAGGGACATGTTTTCTTGACCGCCAGCAGCAACGATCGACGCATCGCCGAGCATGATGTGCTGTGCAGCAAGAGCAACCGCGCGAAGACCCGAACCACAAACCTGGTTAAGGCCCCAAGCAGCGGATTCAATCGGCAGGCCCGCAGCGATGTGTGCCTGACGTGCAGGGTTTTGGCCCTGACCAGCGGTAAGAACCTGACCAAGGATGGTCTCATCCACTTCGCCTTTTTCAATTCCAGCGCGCGCGACAACCGCTTCGAGCACAGCAGCACCTAGTTCATGCGCAGGAACATTGGCAAAGGAACCGCCAAAGCTGCCAACAGCAGTTCGTGCGGCAGACGCGATTACGATATTGGTCATGAGAATCCTCTCCTCTAAGGCTCAGAAAAACGGCAATTTGCTGATCACCATCGGCATCTATGTACAAATTATGCCTGCTTGGCGCAACATTATTTCGCTGCGACGCAGCTAATATAGATAGACTTTAGATTGAGAGTCGCGGCGCACCGAAATGATAGCCCTGCAAGCAATCGATTCCCATGTCACAGAGCAATTCTGCCTCTGCTGCCGTTTCCACACCCTCAACCACAGCAAACATCTCGAACTGCTGGGCCACGGTGATCAACGCTTCAGCCATGACCTGATTGTCGGGCGAGTCCTGAATGTTATGGATAAAACAGCGATCAATTTTCACCATATCGAAGTAGAAATCTTTGAGCCGCTGAAACGCGATCAATCCCGCGCCGAAATCATCGAGGGAGAAATTCACGCCATAGGGCTGCATGTCCTCCATAAAGCGGATCAACACCTCATGAAGCTGCATCGCAGAAGTTTCACTAATTTCAAGGATCAGCCGCGGCCCGATATCGCGCCCTCGGTTCAAGCCTGCCGTCAGGGTTCTGCGCCATTTTCCATCCGCCAATGACCGCGCCGACATGTTAACCGCCAAACGCATCGTCGGATTATTACGCAGAACCTCTAACCCCAGTCGCAACGACGCGCAGTCGATTTCGCGACCTAGGACGGTCTCTTCGACCTCGCCCATGAACTGACCCGCAGGGATAATTCGGCCTGTGCTATCGCGCAGACGGATCAGCCCTTCGTAAAATGCGACGGTGGTGCCATCCGCCGCCGCTATGACAGGCTGAAAGGCCAGTTGCGCCTGTCCCGCAGCGAGAGACTTGCGCACCATATTCATCACGTCTCTGTCCCGCGCATACACAGCATAATCGAGCGGGGTCTGTGGTTCTGCGGCAGCCATATAGTCCATCCTTTGCAACGGATAGAGATTGGCCGACCGATACCTAAAGCGCGGTAAAGGAAACGGAATTGAATAGAATTTGAGGTACTTCTTACCAGCGGTCGAGAGCGGCTTCGTCTTCGTCCCGCGCCTCAACCCAGCCATCGCCAGATTGGGTCATCTCTTTCTTCCAGAACGGCGCACGCGATTTCAGGTAGTCCATGAGAAATTCGGCGGCTTGGAACGCATCGACCCTGTGACGCGATGCCGTTGCGACCATCATAATCTGATCGCCAGCAGTCAAACGACCATGACGATGGATCACCAAGGCCCCTGCCAAATCCCAGCGCGACTGAGCCTCTGACACAATCGCGGCAATCGCCTTTTCGGTCATGCCCGGATAGTGTTCGATCTCCATTGCGACGAGGCCACCGTCCACATCGCGCACCACACCAGTAAAGCTCACAACCGCGCCTGCACCTGCAACGGTGTCGGTAAAGGCGTTCAGTTCCGCGCCCGCGTCAAAGACTTCGGTTTGGATGCGAACGGTCATCAGCCACCTGTCATCGGCGGGAAAAACGCGACTTCGCGCGCGCCGGCCAGCGAAGCATCGAAATCTGTCAGTTCTTGATCAACGGCCACACGCAGCGCGCGCAGGTCAGAAAACGCCAGCGCATACCGCTCTTCACGGGCTTTGAGCTCTTCGATCAGTTCAGCAACTGTCGCCGCATCTGTTGCGACTTGTTCGCGGGGCACTCCGATCCGTTCACGGACCCATGCAAAGTAAAGGATATCAATCATGCGACTACTTTAGATACGGCAGAGCTTTTCGGAAATAGTCCAAACCGGTGATAAACGTCAGGATAGAGGCGACCCACAAAATGGCGACACCCAGATACCAACTGTGCCGCGCGTAGTCCAAAAAGGCCACATCGCGTAGCGCGTGATGTTCGAATGCTCCTGTAGAAAACAGGATCGAAATCGCCACCATCTGTGCAGTTGTTTTCCATTTGGCCAGCTTGGTCACTTTCAAAAGACCCGCCGTATCCCCAAGGTATTCGCGCAGACCAGACACAAACACTTCGCGGAACATGATGATTGTCGCGGGCAACAGGAACCACGGGTTCATACCAGAGAACCCCGTGATGACCATGAGCGCAATCACGACCATCGCCTTATCCGCAATAGGGTCCAGCATTGCGCCGATTTTGCTTTCTTGTTTCCACGCGCGAGCGAGATAGCCATCCAGAAAATCGGTCACAGCGGCCAGCACGAACAGGACCAGTGCGAACCAATCGGCCCATGGACGTGCGAAGTATAGGAACATCAATGCCACACCCGGCGCAGCCAACAGGCGCAACACGGTCAAGGTATTCGGCAAGGTCCACTTCATAATCGCCCCCTTTCGTCCCATGCCTCTTCTTAACGGGCGGCTGCGACGGCGAACAGCCCCCACATTGAACCACCGTAGGGTTGTTCAGCCATTTTCGTGAAAGTAGGCGTAAATCGTCTCGGCCATCGCGCTCGAAATGCCGTCAACAGCCAGCAAATCCGACAAATTCGCGCCCCGAACGGCTTTAGCGCTGCCAAAGTGCGCAAGCAAAGCGCGTTTACGTGTCGCACCAACCCCTGGAATATCGTCCAAGGTCGTCACACCAATCGCTTTGGACCGTTTGGCGCGGTGGGTGCCGATGGCGAAACGGTGTGCCTCATCGCGCATACGCTGGATGAAGTAGAGAACGGGATCATTGCGCTGCAGGGCAAAGGGACGCTGACCTGTGCGGTAGAACTCTTCTTTGCCGTGATCACGATCAACGCCTTTTGCGACACCGACCATCGCCACATCAGCGACGCCCATCTGGTCCATGATCTCCTGCACCGCAGACACCTGCCCTGCACCACCATCAATCAGCAGAAGGTCCGGCCAGTTGCCCGACGTCCGATCAGGGTCTTCTTTTTGAAGGCGCGCAAATCGACGCGTGAGCACTTCTTTCATCATGCCAAAATCGTCACCCGGTGTGATGCTATCGCCCCGAATATTGAACTTACGGTATTGCGATTTCATGAACCCGTCAGGCCCTGCGACGATCATAGCGCCAACGGCATTGGTGCCCTGAATGTGGGAGTTGTCGTAAACCTCAATGCGCTCTGGCGGCGCGTCGAGGTCGAATGCCTCAGCGATGCCACGAAGTAGTTTCATCTGCGTAGCACTTTCGGACATTTTCCGCGCAAGGCTCTCTTTCGCATTGCGGAGCGCGTTGCTGACCAGCTCGGCCTTTTCGCCGCGCTGCGGGACAGTGATCTCGACCTTGCGCCCTGCTTTCTCGGCCAACGCCTCAGCCATCAGATCTTCGTTATCGAGGCCATGAGACAAGATGAGTGCCTTTGGCGGATCGCGGTCTGAGTAGAACTGGCCGACGAATGCCTCCATCACTTCCGCCAAATCTTCGTCTCCACTGATCCGCGGGTAAAAGTCGAAATTGCCCCAGTTTTGGTTCGCGCGAATAAAGAACACCTGCACACAGGCTTGCCCGTTTTCGGTATGGAGCGCGATGATATCTGCCTCTGCCACCGTCCGAGGGTTGATCCCTTGGGCCGTTTGAACTTGGGTCAGCGCCTTGATCCGATCGCGCAGGGAGGCGGCACGTTCGAATTCCATCGCCTCTGACGCCGCCATCATATCAGCGGCGAGGTTCTCTTGGATCTGAGCAGTTTTGCCCGATAGAAAATCAGCCGCATCTTTGACCGACTTTCGGTATTCGGCCTCGGTGATATAGCCGACACAGGGAGCCGTGCAGCGTTTGATCTGATATTGCAGACACGGGCGGGTGCGTCCCTCAAACTGGCTATCGGTACAATTGCGGAGCAAAAAGACTCTTTGGAGCTGACTTAGGGTGCGATTTACCGCCCCAGCACTCGCAAAAGGCCCGAAATACTGGCCCTTCTCTTTCTTCGCACCACGGTGTTTTTTAACCATCGGAAACGCGTGATCGGTCACCAGCACATTCGGAAACGATTTGTCGTCGCGCAGCAGCACGTTGTAGCGCGGCTTGAGCTGCTTAATAAGGTTTTGCTCTAGTAGAAGCGCCTCAGTTTCCGTCCGCGTCGTCAGGAACATCATCGACGCCGTTTCCGAAATCATCCGCGCGATACGGCCCGAGTGATTACCAGGACGCGCATAGTTCGACACCCGATTACGCAGGTTTCGCGCTTTTCCCACATACAAAACGCGACTTTCTTCATCCAACATTCGATACACGCCCGGTGAACCATCGAGCGTTTTCAAATAGGCCGCGATGCGGTCGTATCCGGTCAGAGGGGCGTCACTGTCGTCGTTCACTTCACAAGCCTGTGATTCTTTGGTTCGCTGCAATTTTACATCCCCGTCGGCAAGGGGAAAGGCATCCACTGAAACTGTGGATAACTCTGTGGAGTGATGCCGCACAGATGGAAAAAATCCTTATTTTTCGGCTCACTCCTTAGTTTGCCTATTTTTTAATCAATATAATAAATACCTGAAATTAAACGATAAAAAATTTTCCACCCGTTCAAACACCTGAAAACACAGGATTAAGTAACAGTTTCATGTCGGTATTTTGACAAAGTGCACAACTTGTCGCGCAATCTTTGAGATTGTTACTCGACCCCAAGTATATCTTGCGTTTTCCAACCTAGGTGCTGACCGCCGTCGACGCAGATCAATTGGCCCGTCACAGCGACCGAGTCGACCAGAAAACCCAACGCCGCACATATGTCTTTTGGGTTCGATCCACGCTCCAAAATCGTGGAACGGCGTTGCTGCTGAAAGTGATCGAGGGTCTGCCGCCCGCCCTGCAACGTCGGGCCAGGTCCGATCGCGTTTACACGGACTTTCGGAGCAAGACCTTGGGCCGCCGTTTGGGTCAGCGCCCAAAGCCCCATTTTGGCGATGGTGTAGGTCGAAAATTCTGGCGTCAATTTCCGGACACGCTGATCGATCATATTGACGACCAAGCTTTGCGCGACTGGTTCCCCCATATCATCCACGATCGGATCAGGGGCCTGCGCGGCTAATGCTTGAGTCAGGACATAGGGCGCGCGGAGGTTCGACTCCATATGCCGATCCCAACTAGTGCGCGTCGCAGTATGGATGTTGTCGTATTCAAAGATTGACGCATTGTTCACCAAACAGGTGATCGGGCCGCCCAGTGCCTCTGCTGCTTTTGGCAACAAATCTTGTACTTCGGCTTCGATCAGCAAATCAGCTTGAAGCGTGACCGCGGATCGACCCATTGCCCGAATAGCCATTGCCGTCTCCTCGGCACCTTCTTTGCTGCTCGCGTAGTGCACAGCAACATCATAGCCGCGCTCTGCCAAATAGAGGGCCATATCACGACCCAAACGAGCACCTGCTCCGGTTACCAATGCGCGCTTCATCATCGAACTCCTGTCACAACAGGACAAAGAGATAGGCCAGATACAGCGCGGTCAAGGCAATGCCTGCAATCCGGCCAAGATCACGTTTGAAAAAGACGAATGGGATCAACAAAAGAGATGCGGCAGCCATCGCCCACAGGTCGCGGGTTAGGAATTCTGTGGGCACGGGGATGTCGCCAAAAAAGCTCGACAGCCCGACGATTGCCAAAAGGTTAAACATGTTCGACCCGATGACGTTGCCCAACGCTACATCCGCCTGACGACGCAGGGATGCCATGACGGTCGTCGCAAGTTCGGGCAGCGACGTGCCGACAGCCAGAAGGGTCAGACCAATCACTGCATCGCTGACCCCATAACGAACGGCGATGTTCGTCGCGCCTTCGACCAAGATGTTCGCCCCCAAAGGCAGACCAACCAAACCCACTGTCAAAAACGCAATGATCTTCTTCCAAGTCATGCTTGGGTCAGCGCCCTCGACCGCCTCATCTTCAGACGATTGAGCACGGTGCTTGAGCGTCTCCAAAAGGGTATGCCCCAAGATCAACGCCAAAGCAGCGATGAGGATCAGACCTTTGACCCAAGTGATCGGTCCCGTAAAACATAGGCCGATAAACAACGCAGTACCCGCGAGCATTTGCAGATAGCTGGCGCGGGTATCGTAGTGGCTGGTGTGCATAAGCGCGATCATCGCTGGAATACCCAAGACGATCAAAATATTCGCCGTATTCGACCCTACGACATTCCCCAAAGCGAGCTCTGGAACGCCATCCAAAATGGCTTGAACCGAAATCAGCAATTCAGGGGCAGAGGTGCCAAAGGCCACAATCGTCAGCGAGACGACCAGCGCAGGCACCCCTAGTCGCAGGGACAGATTCACCGCCCCTTTGACCAAAGCATCGCCCGCCAGCAGCAGGATAATCAAACCTGCAAACGTCAGCACCCAATCCATAAAACCTTAGTCCTTTTTGCAGCCACATCGGGATTTGCCGATGCGAAACTTTCCGCAGCGCGGGCATTTGGCAGATGCAATGCGATCCTGCCCAGGGAAGCGCCACTTTCCGAACATGGCCAAAACGACCATGAAAATCAGAAAGAAAAAGACGGCGCGCACCAACATTTACAAACCAAACCGCGCAAAGGATGCGCGTTCTTCAACGCCCGCGATCACATCCTGTGCCGCTTGGGCACCGAACCGTTGGAACAGCGAACGACGCTGTTCGTAGCGTCGGAACGTGACCTTATCGCCGAAACGGTCTTTCATCACTGACACCAAATGCCCAATGCCATCCGCTAGACCGTTTTCGACGGCACGCTGGCCGATCCAGATCTCGCCCGTGAAGTGATCCGTGCCTTCAGTCAATTTTCCCGCGCGACGGGATTTTACATAGTCGATGAAATAGACATGCAAGTCATCCAGCCAGCCGCGCAGACGTTCGATGTCCTCTGGGTTTTCAGGCTTGAACGGGTCGAGCTGAGATTTGGACTTACCAGCCGTATGAACCCGCCGCTCTACGCCATATTTACCGATTAGATCGCTAAAGCCGAAGCCTGCAGAGATCACGCCAATGGACCCAACGATCGAACCGCGATCCACGAAAATCTCGTCCGCAGCGCAGGCCAGCCAGTAACCGCCCGATGCCGCCACGTCTTCGACAAAAGCGAAAACGGGGATGTCCTTTTCTTCGGACAATCGGCGAATGCGTCCGGCAATCAACGACGACTGAACAGGTGATCCGCCGGGTGAGTTGATCTGCAGCGCAACCGCATCGGGTTTACCGCGAAACGCCTTTTCGATCACAGGCGCGAGGCTGACATCATCTAGCCCGCGCGACGAATTGGAGATTTGCCCCTGAAGCCGAACGACGGCGACACGGGGGCCTGATTTCACAAAGGGTATCCAGCGTTTCATACGATGACAGATAGGCACGAGGTCCAGCCGTAACAAGCCGCCGTCACGAACGAATGCGCCAACCCGTGCGGAATATCCACGCAATTGCACCGAGGCACAGCGCGGTAAACGCCGCAATCGCCATGAGCGACACGCCAACAGGAACATCTGCCTGTTCAAAGAACGACCAGCGGAACCCAGAAATCAGATAGTGAACTGGGTTCAAAAGAGTCACGGCCTGCCAAAACGGCGGCAACATGGTGGTCGAGTAGAAGCTCCCCCCGAGGAACACCAACGGCGTGATGATCAGCAGTGGGATGATCTGCAGTTGCTCAAAATTCCCAGCCCAAATCCCGATGATGAAGCCCAGCAGAGAGAACGACAGACAGGTTAGGATCAAAAACGCGACCATCGCCAAGGGATGCATCACCTGAACATCGACAAAGAAAAACGAGGTGACAAAGATGATTGCCCCGATAATGAGGGCCTTAGACGCTGCCGCCCCGACATAGCCCACTGTAGCCTCAAGGAAGTTGATCGGCGCCGAGAGGAGTTCGTAGATCGAGCCCGTGAATTTCGGGAAATATATCCCGAAAGATGCGTTAGAGGTCGCTTGGGTCATGACTGACAGCATGATCAGACCCGGCACGATGAATGCGCCATAGCTGACGCCCTCGACCTGATCGATACGGCTGCCAATCGCCGCGCCGAACACGATGAAATAGAGCGAGGTTGAGATAACTGGCGCGAGGAAGCTCTGCCGATAAGTGCGGAAAAAGCGCGACATTTCGAAAATGTAGATCGCACGCATTGCTTGATAGTTCATGCTGCGTCTCCTTTGACCAGACCGACGAAAATCTCTTCGAGGCTGCTTTGCCGTGTTTCCATATCCACCATTTGAAGCCCCGCTTTTTGAAGGTCATTCAAAAGGGACGTGATGCCCGTGCGGTCGGCCTTTGTGTCGTAGACGTAGCGCAGGCGCGCGCCCTCTTCGATCACCTCAAGCCCATGGGCACTGAGTGCATCTGGAATGTCGCCCACAAAAGGTTGATCCAACTGAACGATCAGTTCTTTCTGCCCCATGTGGCTCATCAAGGCATCTTTGTCCTGAACGAGCATAATCTGGCCCTTGTCGATCACGGCGACGCGGTCAGCCATGGCCTCGGCCTCTTCGATGTAGTGGGTGGTCAGAATGATCGTCACGCCATCCTGACGAAGCCGATCAACCACCGCCCACATGTCTTTACGCAACTCAACGTCTACACCCGCGGTCGGTTCATCTAGGAACAGAACTCGCGGTTCGTGGGCGAGCGCCTTGGCAATCAGAACACGACGTTTCATACCACCCGAAAGGGCCATAATCTTGGTGTCTTTTTTGTCGAGCAAACCAAGCTGGCGCAGAATGTCCGTCACCAAAGCGTCGTTACGCGATTTTCCAAAGAGGCCGCGCGAAAAACTAACCGCGTTGAAAACGGTTTCAAACGCTTCGAGGCTAAGCTCTTGGGGCACCAATCCGATCATCGACCGCGCAGCACGATAGTCCTTGAGGATGTCATGGCCGCCAACGGTCACTGTCCCCGACGATGGCATCGTGATGCCGCAGATCGTCGAGATCAGCGTGGTTTTACCCGCTCCATTCGGCCCGAGGAGCGCAAGGATTTCGCCCTCTTCAATATCGAGCGTGACGCCCTTGAGCGCTTCAAACCGTGAGGCGTAGCTTTTGCGCAGGTCATTAACCCGTACGATCGGTGCCATTCGGAAATCCCCCTTAGTCGGGCAAAGAAATAGCCCGCAGCACTGCTACGGGCTACTGATATTTATGTGCGGCTGTGCGCAGATCAGTTGCTTTTGGCGCGACGCACACCAGCGGCAAGATCAGCAACCATGTCATTGACGGCAGTCGCGGTCGCGGCCGTAGCGGTATCACCTGCGCCAAAGGTCGATGCGATTTGGTTGACCAGCGCGGTGCCCACAACCACGCCATCGGCATGTTCGCCCAGCGCTGCAGCGTGTTCACCCGTCTTAACGCCAAAGCCCACGACAATCGGCAGGTCAGTATATTTGCGGATACGCTCCAACGCGGTCGACACGACCGAATAATCTGGTGTTGCCGCGCCCGTAATGCCGTTGATCGACACGTGGTAAACAAAGCCCGAAGAATTCTTCAGAATGACAGGAAGGCGTTTATCGTCCGCAGTCGGCGGAACGAGACGAATGAAAGCCAAACCCTGTTTCATCGCGGGGATGCAAAGTTCGTCATCTTCCTCAGCAGGGACATCCACGACGATCATGCCGTCAACGCCAGCGTATTTGGCATCGAGGACGAATTTCTCGGGGCCGTAGGAATAGATCGGGTTGTAGTAGCCCATCAAGATGACCGGAGTATCTGGGAAATCCTTGCGGAATTCACGCACCAGATCGAGCGTCTTAACGGTCGTTTGCCCCGCATCAAGAGCGCGCAGGCCAGACGCCTGAATGGCAGGACCATCGGCAACTGGATCTGTGAAGGGCAAGCCAAACTCGACGATATCCGCGCCAGACGCTGCAACGTTTTTCAGAATAGCGAGAGAGGTTTCCGCATCCGGATCACCCGCCATGGTGTAAGTCACCAGAACAGGACGATTTTCGGCACGGGCTTTCGCAAAGCAGGCGTCGATACGGGCGGTCATGATAGTCTCCTTGGCCGTGAGCAAAACGGCTTTAACAGGAAAGCGCGAGGTTGCAAACGGGGCGTGGCACCACGTTAGGCGGCTGTGCCCCAAAACCTCACCCGACCCGTGTCGACATGCACAAATGTGTCGTAGCCCCCGACCCCACCCATGTGCAGCCCTTTGGCGAGTTGGATCGTATCGCGGACCGACACTCCAGGCAGGCTAAAATCAATTGCCTTCGCCTGAATATGAAGCGAATTGCGCGCAGCATTGGCCCCCGCCGCGCGGATAGCGTCATTGGTTGCACGACTGCGGTAGCCAGAGAGAAAACGCATGTCGCCCGAAAACCCTTGGCGACGGGCTTGCTCTTGGATTTCAAGCAGACCTACCACAGCGTTTGCATCAATCGGTTTGACTTCGTTTCTACGCCAGTCCCGCATAAAGCGGTTCACTTGATCCAGCGCCGTATGATCGACACCTGTCGCCTGCACAGGGCGCACCGCGATGCGTTCGTCCGTGTGGATATTCCACATATTGAGAACGGGCGTTCCCGCGGCGAAGTCGACCTGAGGCGATTGGCCCATCGGCCCTTCCAGCGACGGTTCAGGTTCTGGATCGTACATCTCGTAAAGGCTCGCGCCTGTGTCGAGGTCAATCAAAGGCCCAGCGCCGCGTGCCAGAATGCTCCCAGTGGTCGCAATAGCAGGACGCGCGACGAATGGCATCGCTAAACCTACTATCAATCCTGTTATGACATCACGACGTTGCACGCGTTTCCCTTTGACCTGATCTGCCAATGAAAGTGCAAGTTCTGGGCCAAACAGGAAATCGCCGCGAAACCCTGTTCATCGGCTTTGTGACGTTATATCTAGTCAACGCGCAACAGATGGATGTCCCAATGCCCTATTACCGTTCTCGTAAATCCACCCATGGCCGCAACATGGCAGGTGCCCGTGGTCTTTGGCGTGCCACAGGCATGACCGATGGTGATTTTGGTAAGCCGATTATCGCAGTCGTGAACTCGTTCACCCAGTTCGTTCCGGGTCACGTTCACCTCAAAGACCTCGGTCAAATGGTCGCCCGCGAAATCGAAAAAGCAGGCGGCGTTGCAAAAGAATTTAACACGATCGCGGTCGATGACGGCATCGCGATGGGTCACGACGGGATGCTCTATTCGCTCCCTAGCCGCGAAATCATCGCTGACTCGGTCGAATACATGGTGAACGCGCACTGCGCTGACGCGATGGTCTGTATCTCGAACTGTGACAAGATCACCCCGGGTATGATGATGGCGGCAATGCGCCTGAACATCCCCGTGATCTTTGTATCTGGCGGCCCGATGGAAGCTGGCAAGGTTCAGATCGGCGATCTAGAGCACGCGCTCGACCTCGTTGACGCGATGGTTGCTGCAGCTGACGACAAATATACTGATGAAGAAGTTGACGCGATTGAGAAAGCCGCCTGCCCGACCTGTGGCTCGTGCTCTGGTATGTTCACCGCGAACTCGATGAACTGCCTTGCTGAGGCGCTCGGCCTTGCTCTGCCGGGTAACGGTTCGGTTCTCGCAACGCATGCGGATCGCAAGGAACTCTTCCTCGAGGCGGGTCGCAAGATCGTTGAAATCACCAAAGCCCACTACGAAGAAGAGAAACCGGGGCTTCTACCGCGTGACATCGCGACGTTTGAAGCGTTTGAGAACGCAATGTCGCTCGATATTGCGATGGGTGGTTCGACCAACACCGTCCTCCACCTTCTCGCTATCGCTCATGAGGGCGAAGTGAACTTTACGATGGCGGACATGGACCGTCTGTCGCGCAAGGTTCCGTGCCTGTCCAAAGTTGCCCCTGCAAAAGCGGACGTTCACATGGAGGACGTGCACCGCGCTGGTGGCATCATGGCGATCCTTGGCGAACTGCATCGCGGCGGCCTGCTGCACGGCAACGTCAGCACCGTTCACACCCCCACTATGGCCGAAGCCATTGCAAAGTGGGACGTGATGACCACCAACGACCCGAAAGTGGACGAATTCTTCCGCGCTGCACCGGGTGGTGTTCGCACGACCGAAGCGTTCTCGACCCAGAACCGCTACAAAGAGCTCGACCGTGATCGCAAAGGCGGCGTGATCCGCTCGGTAGAAAACGCGTTCTCCAAAGATGGCGGCCTTGCCGTTCTGTACGGCAACATCGCGCTGGACGGATGCATCGTGAAAACGGCAGGCGTTGACGACTCGATCCTCAAGTTCACTGGCAAAGCCAAGGTCTATGAGAGCCAAGACGATGCTGTGAACGGCATCCTGACGGGCAAAGTGGTCGAAGGCGACGTCGTAGTCATTCGCTACGAGGGTCCGCGCGGCGGCCCGGGCATGCAGGAAATGCTCTACCCGACGTCCTACCTGAAATCCAAAGGCTTGGGTAAGTCCTGCGCGCTCCTCACCGACGGCCGTTTCTCGGGCGGCACTTCGGGCCTGTCTATCGGCCACGTTTCCCCTGAAGCCGAAGAAGGCGGCCTGATCGGTCTGGTCGAAACTGGCGATACCATCGAGATCGATATCCCGAACCGCACCATCAACCTCGCTGTTGATGAAGCGACTCTGGCCGCACGCCGTGAAGCAAAAGGCCCGCTTCCTTGGAAACCCGCAGAGCCACGCAAGCGTCAAGTATCGACCGCGCTCAAGGCCTACGCAATGCTGGCATCATCGGCAGCAAAGGGCGGCGTTCGTATTCTTCCAGAATAAGTTCGCGCATCATTACAGTCAAAGGCCGCCTCTATCGGGCGGCCTTTTTCATATCAGAAAGAGCGTGATCGCTGGGAACAAAAGCAAAATCGCCACGCGGATCAAATCGGACCCCACGAACCAAATAACTGCGCGATAGGTCTCTGGCATCGGGGTTTCACGATCCATCGAGTTGATGATGAACAGGTTCATCCCCACAGGCGGCGTTATCAATCCGACCTCAACCACGATCAAAACGAGAACCCCGAACCAGATCGCCAGTTCTTCGGTCGTCATGCCCCATTCCATCATTTTCAACGCAGGGAAAAAGATTGGGACGGTCAGTAGTATCATCGACAGGCTGTCCATCACGCAGCCCATGATGAGATAGAACACAAGGATGGCGATCAGGATAACGATAGGCGCGTAGCCTTGGGACAAGAGCCATTCCGACACCTCTTGCGGTGCACCTGATCGGGCAAGGAAGCCGTTGTAATACTTCGCGCCAAATACGATCAGATAGATCATCGCGGATGATTTTGCCGTCGCCAGAAACGCCTCGACCATAGCACTCCGCCCTAGGGTTCCGTTTAGCGCCGCGACGATCCCCGTCCCAGCCGCGCCAACGGCAGCCCCTTGGGTTGGCGTGAAGAGCCCAGTGTAGATGCCACCAACAACCGTCGCGAATACGGCGAGTACAGGCCAGACTTTGACCAGCTCGCGCATCCGATCCGCATAGGACACGGGCGGACGCGTGCCCGCTTGATCAGGATACCGCCGCACATAGAGTGAGATGGTGATGGCATAACCAACTGCTGCCAAAAGGCCCGGAATGAAGGCCGCAAGGAGCAATTTCGCGATGTTTTGCTCGGTCAGGATCGCATAGACGACAAGGATCAAAGACGGCGGAATGAGGATACCTAACGTTCCGCCTGCGGCCAGCGTTGCCGTCGAAAACCCACCTGCATAGCCAGCGCGTTTGAGTTCAGGCAGAGCGACCTTGCTCATCGTGGCCGCCGTGGCCAGCGAGGACCCGCAGATCGCACCAAAGCCAGCACAGGCCCCGACCGCTGCCATGGCCACCCCGCCGGGGCGATGGCCAATCCAGCTTTCTGCGGCTTTGAACAAGGCACGCGACATGCCGCCAATAGATGCGAAATGCCCCATGAGGAGGAACATCGGCACGATTGACATGGAGTAGTCGGAAAATGTTGTGAAGGTCTCAGTCTTTAACTTTGCCAAAGCGAGGTTGGGGTTCCCCATCATCAACCAAAGCCCGCCAAATCCCGCGCAGAACATCGAAATACCGATTGGCACGCGCAGAAAAATGAGGCCGAGAAGTGCGGGAAACGACCAGAGGCCGATTTCGAGGTTACTCAATGAACCGCCCCTTCCACAACGGGCAGGATCGCCCGCCCCGTCAGTGCCTCTGCTATTCGAACGGTTGCCGTGTAGAGGCTGCATAGCGCCGTGAGCCCCAGCCCAATGAGAGCTACCAAATACGCCCACCAAAGCGGAATCTGCAGCAATGTCGTCCGCGTGCCTGCACGGTGTTTTGCCTCTAAACCCTCGAACAATTTCCAAACGATCACGACCAGTACAGCGGCGACCAACACGTCAACAAATGCTTGGAGGATGCGCAAAACGGGCACAGGCATGTTTTGCGTAAAGAGGTCGACGCGCGCATGTCCTGCTGTCATCTGACACAAGGGCAAGAAAAGGCAAATCGTAACCGCCATGCCCAGCTCGACCAGTTCGAAATCACCGCGCACGGGCCCAATGCCCAGCGCCAATATCCCGTCGGACAAGGCTGGAGCGCGCTCAACCATCGCATGTGAGATGTCAGCAGTGATTTTGCCGATAATCGACAAGCAAACCATCACGATGAGCGCTGACAGAACCAATCCGCCCACGATCGCACAGCCTTTTGCCAACCAAAGTAAAACTCTGAACATCCCGTCCACGTTCATATGCCCCTTTGACCGCAGCGATATGCGCAAAGGTCCTGAAAGTCGAGATTTTAGGGGGCCAGAAATACAAAACCCCCGATCCGCTCAGCCTTTTGGGCGATCAGATCGGGGGTATTAATGCTAGTCCATATCCCTCCTCCAAAGCATATGGACCTGCATCAAACTGAAACCTGTGTTTCGAGCGTCAACGTGACGGCAGGTCACCCTGATGTCAAATAGTGCAAATACAACCTATACTTTTGAGACTTTTATGCTGCTGTGCAGCATTTTTCCACATTATCGATTGAGCCGTTGAACTGTCGAGCCAGTTTCATAATTTTATGATTAAGGTCAAAGCGAAAGCCCGTGGGGACAGCTAGTGACCTCTCGGGAGGAACGACCGGACACCAACTCAAGGGAGCCATCGGGCCACCATGCATCTCGTAAACAAAACATTCGATGAACTCAGAATCGGTCAGACCGAATCCCTCCGCCGATTGGTGACGGCAGACGACCTGTACGTGTTCGCCAACGTATCAGGGAACTACAACCCGATGCACCTGCCGCGTCACGATGGCGACGGCGATGGTTCGGTCGAAAGCGTCGCGCCTGGGATGTATGTGGCCTCACTGATTTCCGCGGTGCTGGGAACTTGCTTGCCTGGCCCTGGAACGCTTTATCGTCGCCAGACGCTAGAATTTTTTGACCGCGTTCATGCTGGCGAAGAAATAATCTGCACGGTCACTGTCACCACCAAAGATGAGGATGGGATAGTCACTCTATCCACCGACATCACCCATGCTGACACGGGCAACCTCGTGTTGCGTGGTGAGGCGCAGGTCCATGCCCCAACGGTCAAGTTTGACCAAGACAACGTAGACGTGCCGCGCCTCGTCGTCGAAAGGCATCGGCATTTTGAGGCCCTTCTGGAGAAGGCAAAGCCCCTGCCCCCACTTGCAACAGCGGTCGTCTGCCCCGAGGAAGTAAAATCCTTGGGGGGCGCGCTACTTGCGGCGCAAGAGAGCATCATCACGCCCATCCTGATCGGCAATCCTGCCAAGATCAAAGCCGCGGCAGACGAACTGGGCGAAGATATATCTGCCTTTGAAATCATCGCGGCGGACCATCACTCAGCTGGATCGATCGCCTGCAAGCTGGTCCATGACGGAAAAGCGGCTGCCGTAATGAAGGGGCATCTACACACGGACGATCTGTTGCGCCCGATGTTGGACAAACAAAACGGTCTGCGGGTCGGCCGTCGATTTACCCATGTCTTTGTCATGGACGTTCCGGGCATGCGGCACCCCGTGATGGTCACGGACGCCGCGATTAACATCGCGCCTGACCTCGAAACCAAGGTCGACATTGTTCAGAACGCAATCGACCTCGCGATTTCTATTGGGTCCGAAGAACCGCTTGCCGCTGTTTTGTCTGCTGTTGAGACCATTAATCCGTCTATCCCATCCTCAATCGACGCTGCGCTTTTGTCCAAGATGGCAGAGCGCGGACAAATCACGGGCGGCAAAGTTGACGGCCCGCTGGCGATGGACAATGCGGTCGACATCGGTGCTGCCCGTACAAAGGGGCTAAGCGGCGATGTGGCTGGCCACGCGAATATCCTTGTTGTTCCCAACCTTGATGCGGGGAATATGTTGGCCAAACAGCTCGCATTTATCAGCCACGCCGAAGGGGCTGGCCTCGTTCTAGGGGCAAAAGTTCCCGTGATCCTGAACTCGCGGTCTGACAGCAAAATGTCGCGCCTTGCATCCTGCGCTGTTGCTGCGCTCCATGACGCACGGCTCAATGGCGTCAAAGCAGGTGACGTGAAATGACGACCGTTTTAACGCTGAATGCGGGGTCATCATCGCTGAAATTTGCAGTCTACTCGTCAGATAGCGATCACCCGCTGGTCACGGGATTGGTGGACCGGATCGGGACGAATGCAACGTTGAAACTAAAGGATAAACGGGGGTTCGACCTACCAACGAAAACTGACGGTCTGAGCACACATCAAGAAGCGCTCACCTCTGTGCTTTCAGCAATCGAGCCAGAACTGGATGGACAATCGATCGATATCGTAGGGCACCGCGTCGTTCATGGTGGACTGTGGTATGATGCACCCGTGATGGTCACGGATGAAGTTTTAGAGCGGTTGACCACGCTCGAACCGTTTGCGCCCCTTCACCAGCCGCATAACCTCAATGGGATCAAGGCAGCCAAAGCGGCGTTTCCTAACGCGCCTCAGATCGCCTGTTTCGACACCGCATTTCACCGCCACCACCCTTATGTGAACGATACCTTTGCGATACCCCGCGCCTATTACGACAAAGGCGTGCGGCGGTATGGGTTTCATGGGCTGTCTTATGATTACATTGCTGGCGAATTACGCCGCATCGCGCCGACAATCGCCCAAGGTCGTGTAGTCGTTGCCCACCTCGGGAACGGCGCATCAATGTGTGCGATCCAAGACGGCAAGTCAGTCGCATCGACCATGGGGTTTTCGGCCCTCGATGGGTTACCGATGGGAACCAGATGCGGGCAACTCGACGCGGGTGTCGTTCTATATCTGATGGACCAAGAGGGCCTTTCGGCGACCGACATTTCAGACATGCTCTACAAGAAATCCGGCCTTCTTGGGCTGTCTGATTTGTCAAACGACATGCGAACGCTAGAGGCCTCGGATAGCCTCGAGGCCCGACAGGCAATCGACTATTTTGTCTTCCGCATTCAGCGCGAACTGGGCGGGATGGCCGCTGCGATGGGCGGGATTGATGGCTTGGTATTCTGCGGCGGGATTGGTGAAAATTCAGCCTTTATCCGTGATCGCGTCTGCGAACGAACGGCATGGATGGGGATCGAAATCGATCACAGTAGGAACGACGCCCATGCGCAGGTCATCTCGACAGAGATGTCCCGAACAACGGTCATGGTCATTCCAACCAACGAAGAGCTCGTGATCGCACGCGCCGCCCGTGAACTCACAGACGTTTAAAAGAGGATATCGTCCAGATCATCCGAACCAGCGTCGGGCGCGGTATCGGCGACAGCTTCGAGAGTTACGAAATCGCCACCGAAAAGTTCGTCGTGGATGATCCGTTCACCTTCCATGGTGTATTTCGAACGGAGTGATGAAAGGATGTCCGACATTCGATCAGGGTCACTCGCGCCCTGATCGGAAACCGTATCCTTGAACAATTGCAGTCCCATCAGATGCGACCCAAGGCGGTCAAGACGTTCGCTAAAGCGCTCCAACTCACCCGTTGCCGATGCGATCTGAATTGGCAGCGAAGAGGCCGCCGCGTCAAAACCAGAACTGGTGCGAACCATCAGCCCATTTGCTGTCTCGATCATATTGAACAGCGACTGGCCGTCGTTTGAGAAATCCGACAGGCAGTTTTCGAGGCCACCTATACGATCTTCGGTCAAGACACGGATCGTTTCACGCGTATCGGCCAAAATCGACTGAAGCCGCGCGATGATGAGGTCGCTCTCGTCCGTCAAATCGCGGAGCCAATGCGCCAACTCGCGAAGTGCGCGGCCTTCAGTACCAAGTTTTGCGCAGATGATCACAGCGTTGATACCAGACAGACGGATCTGATGCGCGATGCCACGCAGGGTCGCTTCGTGTTTCAGAATAACTGACAAACGGTTGTGGACTGCTTCTGCGCGGCCTTTCATGGCGGCGAAGTGTTCACCGTTACCGCGTAAGCTCTGTTCGAGCTTTTTGTGTTCCTTCCCACCCGCCGTCGACGAAAGCCCAGTCCCACCCAAGGTCGTTCGCGAAGCCGCTAGAATAGCCTGCTCGCCACGCTCCTGAACGGCACGCAAAGAGGCAATCGCCGTTTGGATGTCCTCTTGGGTCCGAAGCTTCATACGCTCGGACAATGCGATCGCGAGATCAGCCAGTCGGGACGCATCGCGGCCATCAACAGTTTCCGCAATCGCCAGTGTCTCTTCGACACGCTCGATACGCTGACGCGCGGAATCGCCGGTTTGAAGCGCCACGATGATACGCCCGACTTCAGACGCGATCTGATTGGCCTGTTCATCCATGTCCTGCGCGGCAGAAACCATGCCTGCCTGACCATCGCGAATTTTGGTCGACATGGTCGAGAACGCAGCAATGGACGGCATAACGTTCTGGCGCAATTCGCCCAGCATCAGCCGCTGCTCGTAGTCCATCGCTCTGACGTCATAAGCAATTTCTGCCATCGAGTCGTTGATTTCGCTTAGGATGTTCTCTGACTCTTCCGACATAGCGGCAAGCCTGTCGATAAAAGCCGTCACCTGCGGACGTGCGGGAACAAGGCTGTTGCCCTGAATGCGCGCGTTGATCGAAATATTGGCGATGGTCCGAACAACGCGATCCAATTCATGGACTTCGGACGAAATCAGACGCACCGATTTATGCAGTTCTGACGATGCTGTCGTAAAGCTGCCGCAGTTGGCCTGAAGCGTCGAAAGATGCGCGTTGACGGTATCGATCAATGCGGACAGTTGCGCTTCGGTTTCAGCACCGAGTCCCTCGCGCAATTCGCCAAACACCGACGACAAATAACCAAGCCGATCTAGGGCACCTTCTAGGCTTGAGCTCGTCGATACAAAGGTTGTTTCGATCTCTGATCTGAGCCGAACAAAGTGGTCAATTGTCGCGCGAATGGGCGATTGGATAGGGGTAAAATGCGTCATGAGCCGGCCCCGTGATACCCGTGCATACGGGCAAATGTAGTGATTGAAAGTGCAAGACGGCCTAGAGGCAGAACCTGCTTTGCGTGACCGAGGTTCACCGCTTCGCGTGGCATGCCGTAGACGACACAAGTTGCCTCGTCTTGGGCGATAGTGTGGCCACCCGCCCGTTTGATTTCGCCCAAGCATTGCGCCCCATCATCGCCCATGCCCGTCATGATGATACCCAGAATATTCGCGCCACCCGCCGCGGCCCCAGAGCGGAACAGCACATCAGCAGAGGGTCGATGCCGACTGACACTTTCGCCTTCCACCACTTGGACGCGGTAACCCGAAGGACTACGGCGCAATAGCATGTGACGATCACCCGCAGCGATGATGCAGCGCCCTTGTGTGACAGTCATTCCGTCTTCGGCTTCGCAAATTTCGATCTGAGCGAGGCTATTCAAACGATCCGCAAAGGCTTTGGTGAAACCTTTTGGCATGTGCTGAACGACGACGATCCCAGGAGCATCCGCAGGTAAAGCGCAAAGGACTTCGCGCAGAGCCTCAGTCCCCCCCGTCGAGGCGCCGATGCAAACGATCGGTTCAGTCTTTGGGATCGGGCGCGAGAAGTTAGGCGGCGGTAGAATGACATCCGCTGAGAGTTTAGCCGTGGGCTGAACTGGCGCTGCCGCACGACGCGGGAGCCTGCGACCAGGCGCGCGATTGCTCTGAGCAGCGGCATGGATTGCATCACAAATTCTGGCCGACGCCTCTTGGAATACCTTCGCGTCTGCCATCGACGGCTTGAGGATCACATCAACGGCACCCGCCTCCATTGCTTCGACACTACGCTGGGATCCGCTCTGCGTAAGCGAGGAACAGATGATGACGGGCAATGGACGCTGCGCCATGATCTTTTTTAGGAATGTGATCCCGTCGACACCCGGCATTTCAAGGTCGAGCAGGATGACATCTGGCAAAGCCTCTTTCATCAAACGTGCTGCGGAATAGGCATCCTGCGCCATGGCCTGAACGCTCAACGCTGGATCGCTTTCAACGATTTTACGCATCATGACGCGCGCCGACGATGAATCGTCCACGATCAGAACTTTGATGGGGTCAATTTCGGCACTGGTCATCTTGCGATCTTCTTAAAAATTGTAGGTTTTACTTGTTCGAGGCTGTCACATCGAACGACCATGCTTTCAGCGTGCCCCACGATCAGATAACCGCCTATCTGCAAGTGGTCTGCCAGCCTTTGTACGACAGCTGCTTTGTCAGGCGCATCGAAGTAGATCAGGATATTGCGCAGAAAAATCACAGATACATCGCGGTCGACGGGGTAGGACAGATCGATCAGGTTCATGTGACGGAACCGAACGCGCTGACGTAGCTCGGGGACGATGCGCACTTTGCCATCCATTCGCGGGGTCTGCGCAGTCATGATGTAGCGCCGCGCTAAATCAGGGGCGACGGTCGAAATCTGTTCTTCATCATAGACGCCAATCGTCGCCTTTTTGATCATGCGACGCGAGATATCAGTGCCCAGAACGCCCCAGTCAAATCGCACGCCTGTGCGACAGGCCTCGGACAGAACCATCGCGATTGTATAGGCTTCGGCACCTTCGGAACTCGCGGCGCTCCAAACCTTCATGCGTGCCTTTTTCACACCCGCATTGGCGATTAGCTCGGGCACGATATGGCTGCGCAAGAAGTCAAAATGCTCCTTCTCGCGGAAAAAGCTCGTCGTGTTTGTGGTGATGAGATCAATGACCTGACGCAATTCATCTTCGGGCAATTGTCCATTGACGAGAGCCTGAAGGTAGCTGTTCACATCAGGAAGCTGCCACATGACCATCCGCTTGCGCAGACGCTGTTCGATCATTGGGGCCTTTGACGCGGGCAAGCTAATGCCAGTTAGGGTCCGGATGATATGCCGGAACCTTTCGCTGGTATCAGTTTGCAATGACGTCATGACCACGGTGGAATCCTCAAGCCGCGTCAATCGCAGCAGAGGTCGAGACCCCAGCTAGAAGTGCAGGATCACCAAACAGATGATCAAGGTCGAGGACGCTCACGATTTCACCGTTGCGACGTCCGATCCCCGCGATGGCAGCACCGTCCCACCGCAGCAATTCAGCTTCGGTCAACGGACGAATTTCTTCGTCGTCCATACGGGTAACTTCGATCACGCGGTCTGTCCGCACGCCAACAACGCCAGAGCCCGTGCCATAGTCCATCAAGGTCACGAGGATACGTGTATTGGGCGTGTCCTCTAACGGCTCGAGGTTCAGCAAACTACGCAGATCGACGACAGGGATATTTTCCCCACGCAAATCAATGATGCCCATCAGATACTTCGGAGCCTTCGGCAATGGTGCGATGGGACGAATGTCCAGAATCTCTCGAACCCGATCGACCGCGACACCATAGATGGCGCGGTCGATTGTGAAGGTGACGATGTCAGTGCAAGTCGACATACATCCGCTCCGGATCAGTAGGATTTGCTGCGAGCAAATTGATCGTCGAGCGAATCCAGATCATCTTCACCCAGATCGAAATCGAACCCACCATCAGCTTTTTGCGGACGCGATGGACGCATCGGTTTCTTGGCAGCATTTGCAGCAGGAGCAGATTTGCGCGGTGCTGGTTTTTCAGCTGCAGCGCCATCCATTTCAAAGAACCCAACGATACGCTCCAACTCAGAGGACATATCCGCCAATTCAACCGCACTTGCCGAGAGTTGCTCGGACGCCGAGGTGTTCTCTTGGGTCACGCGGTCCAGCTGTTGGATCGACATGTTGATCTGGGACGAACCCGTTGCCAGTTCACGCGCAGCCACCGAAATTTCAGTGACAAGCGACGATGTGCGTTCGATGTCAGGAACAAGACCTTGAAGCATTTCACCAGCGCTTGCAGCAGTCTGAACTGTCGACGCAGAGAGCGACGAGATTTCAGTTGCCGCAGTCTGGCTACGTTCTGCGAGTTTCCGAACTTCAGCCGCAACGACCGCGAAACCACGCCCATGCTCACCCGCACGTGCAGCCTCAACAGCAGCGTTCAGAGCGAGCAGGTCGGTCTGACGCGCGATTTCCTGCACAATCATGATGCGTTCAGCGATGGTCTGCATCGCATCAACAGCTTGGGTCACAGCCTTACCGCTGTTGCGCGCATCTTCGGCAGACTTGGTTGCCATCTGTTCGGTGATGCTCGCGTTTTCAGCGGTCTGTTTGATGTTCGCAGCCATCTGCTCAACAGCAGCCGAAGCTTCTTCGGTCGACGATGCCTGTTCTGTTGCGCCCTGCGAGAGCTCTTCGGAGGTCGCGGCCATCTGAGTCGCGCCGTTGTTCACGTTGCGCACCGAATGGGTCACTTCACCGACGATATCACGCAGCTTTACAACCATGTCGTTGATTGCGGTCTGCAGATCACCGATCTCGTCACGGCCCTGGACGTCAATTGTGTTGCGAAGATCACCTTTGGCAACGCTACGAGCCATTGCCGAAGCCACACCAAGGCGACGCGAGATACTCAGAACGATGAAGAGCGCGGAAATAGCACCCACCAGCATCGTTGCGGCAACGATGATAATCAGATTGCGACGACCGGCAACAAAGCTCGCTTGGTCTGCAGCGACGCTGGCTTCGAGGCGGCCGTGAACGAGTTCATGCAGTTGCTCGAGCATGTTCTGCAGATTTTCTGTTTCGTCGCGCAAAGCGCCGTGGAACATGGTGTTCGCTGGATCACCCTGACCCGAAAGTTCATATGCTATGACACGCTGAGCGGTCGCCAGCGCTTCAGCATCGGCCTGTTCGAAATTATCTAAGATCGTGATCATGTCCGGCGTAGCGACAGCACGAATTTCAGCCACATATTGCTTGGCTTCCTCATTCAGCTCATTCAAGTGCGCGCGAAGGTTCGGAATGTGGTTCGCTGGCGCATCAGGAAGACCGATGAGAATTTCCGCAACAGTGGTACGGACCATCAATTTAATGCGGGTCAGATCTTCGATCAGCAACAAAACCGGAACTTCGTCAGCGACAACCGCGTCGTAGTTTTGGTTGACCTTATCGAGGTCCCTAAGGGCGATCCCCATCGAAATCGACGAGAGGATAAACACGAACAAAAAGGTGGCGGCGAGTTTAACTTTGATGCTCAGACGCATGTCACAGTTCCCAAGTTAGGCAACAGCGGCGCGCTGCGCCATTGCTGTAAAGATTGCGGATAGGTCGGGGATGAGGACGAATTCGCCCTCTGGGCCCTTGAACAGGCCTTCGACAAATTCAGAGGGCCACATAGACGTGGCGGGTAGTGGTTCGATGGATTTCGACGGGATGGTCGCGACTTCGTGGACGATGTCAGCCATCACGGCGACCGTTGTTGGTTCGCCGCCGATGACGGCTTCTAGGACGAGGAAACGACGAGCGTCCTCGGGGCGTTCGGCTGGATTGGGGTCGTTGATCCCCAACGGCAAACGCAGGTCGCCCAGTGGCAAAACTGCCCCACGGACGTTAACCACCCAAGGCGCAAAATCACCTGCACCTGGAACGCGGGTCGTTGGAAGCGGGTCGATGATCTCGCGCAGATCGGTCGCTGGAATAGCGAGGCGTTGAGGGCCGATCGAAAAGGTGATTACGATTTTATGAGACGCGGCGAGTGTCATGCGGCCACCTCTTTCTTAGGTTCGATCAATGGCCCCGACATCGCGAGAAGCTGCGCAACATCTACGATCAGAGAAACAGTGCCATCCCCCAGAATGGTCGCGCCAGAAATCGCGCGGGCACCCTGCTGGAGTTTAGAGACCTGTTTGATCACCGTTTGGTTCGTGCCGATAATCCGATCGACAACGATCCCCATGCGGGCATCGCCAGACTCCACCACCACAACGTTCTGTTCGGTCGGCGGCTCACCTTCGCAGTCAAACAGATGACGCAACCGAACGAAGGGCACGAACTGACCGCGGATATCGAGGTAGTCGCCGTTGCGAGATGCAATGCGTTTGTCCAACGGCAGTTCGAAAATCTCTTTTACTGACGACATCGGCAGTGTGTAGCGCTCGTCCGCAATCTCAATCAGCAAACCATCAATGATCGCGAGGGTCAGTGGGAGGCGCAGAGTAACTGTCGTTCCTTGACCCAGTTTACTGTCGATTTCGATGACACCACGCAGCCCTTCGATGGTGCGGCGGACAACATCCATGCCGACACCACGGCCAGACAGTTCTGTGATCGTTTCGGCGGTCGAGAACCCAGGTTCAAGAACCAGCGCGAACACCTGACCTGCTGTCAGTTGGGCTTCAGAGGTGATCAAGCCGCGCTCGATCGCCTTTGCGCGAATTTTGTCGGCGCTCATGCCACGCCCATCATCGCGAACAACGATGTGAACCTCGCCACCAACATGAGTTGCGGACAGTTCAATCCGCCCAACATGATCTTTGTCCGTCTGCGCTCTGGCTGCGGGATCTTCCATACCGTGGTCGATGGCATTGCGCAGGATATGCACCAACGGATCAGCGAGCTTTTCGATCACCGTTTTGTCGAGTTCGGTATCCTCACCATCGACCACAAATTCCACGGGTTTGCCCAGATCAGACGAAAGACCAAGGATCAAACGGCGGAAGCGCGACACCAAAGTCCGCATCGGGACCATGCGCATGGTCATCGTCGCATCCCGCAGACGTGCAGCAAGGCGGGTGACTTCTTCTGCGGTCGAAAGCAGAGCGGGATCACGGCTGTGACGCGCCAGTTCCGTCAAACGCGCCTCAACGGTCACCAGTTCCCCAACAGAGTCCATAAGCGCGTCAAGACGCGCAGCAGGCACACGAATAGAGGCGGCAGGTTCGGTTGCGGCAGGCGCTTTGTCAGAGGGCGCTTGCTGTTGTGGGGCTGGGGTGTCGAGGGCGGGTGCCTCGGACAGGAGATCATCAATCTCGTCACGCTCGACAACCTCGTTGACCTCGGTAGCGGTCAGCGTCCAGTCAGCGTCCGCGAACATGAATACGTCTTCGACATCACCCTCTGCGACGCCAGCAGGCAATTGCATCTGCCACGCGACATAGCACTGATCCGCATTCAGATCGTCCAATGCTGGAATGTCAGAAAGGTCGGCAACGATTTGGGTCGCGCCGAGGTCTTTCAACTCCGACAGCAGAATATCGGGGCGTGCGCCCAGCGCGAGGGCATCCTCGGACAGTTTGAACCGAAGGGTCGCGGGCGCGTTTGATGTGACCGCTTCGGCCTCGATTTCATCGTCGATATCGGCTGCCGCAACTCCTCCACCCGATGTCAGATCGCGCAAGGCATTCAAAATAGCGACACGATCACCGTCTGGATCAGCGTCGCCATTGACCAGTCCCGGAATTTGGTCACGTGCCGCAAGGCCGAGGCGCACTAACTCGGGCGTTACAGGAACTGCACCAGCGCGGACCTTTTCAAAGGCGGTTTCAAAGTCATGGATAAACGCCGCAAGATCGGTGAACCCGAACATCGCGCCGCTTCCCTTAACGGTATGAAGATCACGGAAGACCTGATTGATCAGCCCCGCATCTTCAGGGCTCTCCTGAAGATCGACCAAGCCCCTTTCGAGACTCTCGAGCAGCTCTACGAGCTCTTCCTGAAAGACTGCAATCAGATCATCAGACATCAGCCCAATACCTTTTTCACAACAGCGAGGAGTTTGTCTTGGGTGAAGGGCTTAACCATCCAACCCAATGCGCCCGCTTCGCGAGCTTGAGATTTCAGCGTGTCGGCGGAATCTGTCGACAGAACTACGATCGGCACGCCGCGACCGTTAGGGTGCTGGCGCAACGCCTTAATCATGGAAATCCCATCCATGCGCGGCATGTTCTGATCGGTAATGATGGCATCAACGCGCGAGCTGGTTGCTTTTTCCAAACCGTCTTGGCCGTCGGACGCCTCGAGAACGTTATAACCCGCTTCGCGGAGCGTCAGGGCAATCATCCGGCGGATCGACGGGCTATCATCAACGGTCAGTACAGTTTTAGTCATATCGATATCCGAGTTATTCTTGTGCGCCAGTCATTGAGCCGGCAATCATTTCAGCGCTGAGCGCATGGGCCGCCAAAGCATTGAGAACCGTGGTGTTTTCAGGTGACATACGAACCTCAAAACCGATCCGACGCGCGCGTGCCGCTGCAGCTGTTGCGACAAGAACCTGAAGCGGACCGAATTCGATCTTTTCCAGCTCAGCCACATCAACGATGCATCCACCTTCGTCCAAGGCATCCTTAAGACACTCGAGCAGTTCAGCCGCATCCGAGTGAAACAGTTCTCCTGACAAAGAAATCTCGACGTCAGACATGTACACTTCTTCTCCTCAACACGCCCAAAACGGACTGATTTTACTTGGCCCACGTGTCGATAACGGTCGAAGGGGCAAAAACTTTACTTCTCCATGCCAAACCACTGCATCTCTTTCGTATCGACAGGTGCCCAATAGGGCCCGTCTACGCAGAGCCAAAATGCGAAGGTATCAGGCGGGGATTAGTCGCAAGTTTCGTGCCACATGAACAAAGGAGAAGACGCAGCAGGAACTGCCGCGTTGTGAAATGTTGGCGATGAGATGAGAATGGGACCGAACGAGACTTTACGGCTTCGAAAAACAACCGTCTCAATCGGTTAAGGTCTTTGCCAAGCAAAGTAGAACGGGCCGCACTTTGGCGGCCCCTCTTCAAAAATCAGATATTGAGATCAGCGATCATTCGTACAGCCGATGCAGCCTCTTCGCCCTTCTTGACGAAGTGTGCATGATAGAACCCGATGTGTTCCTCAGTCGGCTGGAAGTGATGTGGTGTCAGGGACACCGAATACGTCGGCACACCTGTTTCCATCTGCGCTTGCATCAGGCCATCGACGACAGCCGAAGCGACGAAATCGTGACGGTAAATGCCACCGTCAACAACCAGCGCAGCGCAGACGATTGCGTCGTATTTTCCAGACGCGCCCAGCTTTTTCGCCAGAAGCGGCATTTCGAATGCCCCTGGGACATCGAAGGATTTGATATCTACAGCACGGCCAGCGTCAGCCATACCTTTTTCAAAGCCGACCAATGCTTGATCGACGATTTCCGCATGCCAGCGGGCCTTAATGAAGGCAATGTTTAGTTTGTCAGTCATGGAACCATTCCTTTGTCTTATCAAAATGGTCCCAAGGCGCAGCCGCCCGAACACAGACGCATTGCTGCGCTGCCCCGAACGTTCTCTTTCATCCGGACTTTAACCGTCGGCCCCGGAATTTCACCGGATCTGCTGACCCCACCTTTGATGGGCGCTCGCGGGCTTTAACCGCCGGTGGGGAATTTCACCCCGCCCTGAGAACACGGTTTTAATGCCAACCTTCCCCAAGATTGACAAGGGCTGCCTGCGACAGATCAGTTAACCGTTGCGTCACCAAAGCCGAAACGGCCTTAGAGTTTCGCTTGCACGTCATGGCGCGCCAAAGTTAAAGAGCATCCAGCGGTCCCATAGCTCAACTGGATAGAGCAGCTGACTTCTAATCAGCAGGTTCGGGGTTCGAGTCCTCGTGGGATCGCCATCACTCAGGCTGACAAATTTCACCACGTCGCACGGCGATTGCGGTGCGCATGAGTAATCCCCCGACGATAGTTAGCAAAAGCACTAGGAGCACTGTGCCGATCACGATGTGGCTCTGTGATTGCAGCTCTTGGCCATAGAGGAACGATGCGGTCGACAGCGCTGCGATCGGGAACGAGAGAGCCCACCACGACAATGCGAACGGCAAACGCATAAATTTCGGCGCTTGGGTCAAAACGATCAGCGCAAACACGTAAGCCAAGCTCAACAGAATATGGCCAAAAGAATCGACGCCGCCAGACAGCCGCGTCCACGCGATAAACGCAACCGATGGCGGCGCAATGAGGATGACGAGGGTTGGCACAAGGCGACCTGGCAGTGGGTCGTGGAACATGAGCCTATTGATCACCAGCGTCAGTAATACGATCCAGAACATCACACCGGCGGAAAAGAACAGCCACGAAAGTTCTGCGTGCCCCAATGGCACACCAGCGAGCGGAACAATTACGTTGCCAACGGCAGGAATGAACCATGCGGGGCTGACGTGGACTGGCGCGAAACTACGATGCCCGATCCACGCCGAAATCACTGAGAGAGCCAGCACACCCTGCAATGCCATTCCGATCCACCACAGAGGTCCAGCAATGGCCTTGTGGTCCGTGAGCAGTGCTGCGGACAAAAGGAGAAGAGAAATTGAAATCGCTGGGAAAAAAGCGATTCGAACGGGGTGGTTCCACTCGGCTTTTACCGCATCAGGATGACGGATGATTTTCGCCAGATACCCAAGGGTGACGGCCGCCAGTAAGGCGACGCTCACCCAAAGCGCATAGGCCGAATAGTACGCCTCGGTCCGGTAGGTAAGTTCGGCAGCGTGAATAGCCAAGGTTAGGCCAAGCATCCCCATGCCGATAGCAAAGAGCGTTACTGGATAATGGCGGAGTTGTGGGGAAGCAGTGTTGGACATGTCAGCCTCTGAAATGTGATGCCAAAACATAAACAAAATAAAATGTTTTGACCAGCAAACAAAGCAGGACCGACGCAGCTTATTTCACGCTTACAAACGTTTTTTGTAAGGGGAGTTAAATGGCGGCGGATTTGCAACGAAAGCCATTTTAGCTCAGGTGAAAACTGAGAAATCTGAAGAAAAACTATGCTCGCACGCGAAGTGCAGCGGTTACGCAAAATCCACCGAATACTGCTTACAAAAAGCATTCTACACGAAGTCACCCTTGCCGGTGATCAGCAAGGAAACCCACAAGGTTTGAGTGTCATCTACCGTAATCTCAGCCTACAGATACGGCGACCGAAGCCCCCTCAATCCAACTAAGAATCTCTTCTGTTTTGGGCGCGATTTCTTCCGCTAAACCACCTGAAAACTCGAGAAATGCATCACGATTGAGACCGTTAATGCCAACAACTACCGGTATGTTGAGGTCTATTGCCGTTGCTATAACTTCTCGAAAGCCCCTCCCCTCAGCTTCATGTTTCCCGAATTTATTGATGATCAGAAGATCAGCGCCTCTTGCCAAGCGAGCCTGAACTTTGCCCACGGCTTCTTCTAGTGCTTCAGGGTTCAAACGGCATCCTCGTGATCCAGGGCCTAACGTTTGAGAAATCCTAACAATAGGACCAGTTGGTAGGACTTTCACATCCATGTCACACGGACCATCTGTTTTTCGTTCAGTGTTGATCTGTACTGTTCCACAAAGTCGCAAACCGCGTCCGATGAGTGCACTAGAAACTTGCTCGAGGATGAAGTCAGTATCACCTCGTCCGGGAGCCATTGTATAAGCAAGATGCATTGAAGTTCCTCTTAGTTGTTCACAGCGAAAGGAAGAAATTCGACAAGCCCCCCTCGGGGAATGGAATCCGTTTCTGCTGGAATTAAAATCAGCCCATCTGCATCGATCAAACCTGCAACGCGGGCCGAGTGCGTAGCCGCAGGACAAGTCACAACTTCACGTCCTGTTTCGTCAAAGTCACCCAATCGGGCGAGACGTAATTCACATCGTCCTCCACGATTTTGCACTGGATCAAGCAAAACAACATTTCGCAGCTTGGTTCCTCGATGCGAACCGGCAAGGCTTGCGAACAGTTTCTCGCCAAAAATCGTCCAGGTTACGAGGGCCGCCACTGGGTTTCCTGGCAACCCAAGCCAAAGAGCATCGCCGACGCGGCCAAATGAAACTGGTTTTCCAGGTTTGATAGCAACTCCACTGAAGTAGATCAGTCCTCCGGCATCGAGAAGCGCCGGCTTTACAAAATCAGCTTCACCAACAGATAATCCGCCCGTGGTAACGATTAGATCCACTAGTTTCGAAAGACGAGCGATTTGGGCCGCAAGGGCTTGTCTATCATCCTCTGCAAATGTCACGTGGGTTATGTGCGCGGATGGGCGCGATATAACGGCACGAAGCATCGGAGAATTTACGTCACAAATATGCGCGTCGCTGGACACGTGGTTTGCCGATTGAACCTCATCTCCTGTAACCAGAAGCGCCACACGAATGGGCTTTTTGACAACAACTTCACCAATCCCTGCAGCAGCTAGTGCTGCAACATCTTTAGGACTAATCCTCAGTCCTTCGGAGAGAATTAAATCTCCCTTCCGAATGTCTTCGCCTCGGCGCCGAACGTTTAATCCAGGCAATGGTCGAGCCGAAAAGCAGATGGTGTCCCCAAGTCGCTCAACGTTTTCTTGCATGATGACCGCGTTTGCCCAGCTGGGCATAGGTGCGCCTGTGAAGACGCGAACGGCACCGCCTTGGTCGCAACCCAGAGATTGCCCCGCAGAAACTCGACCTTTAACCTCTAAACACCACGGTCCTTCCCCAACCAAACTGGAAGTATCAATGGCGTATCCATCCATGGCAGAATTATCAAAAGGGGGATTAGACGTGAGGGCAAACTCAGGCCGCGACAAGACCCTCCCAACAGACATATCCAACGGAACCACATCATTTCCGAAAGAAGGAAAAGCGGCTTCAGAAATGAGATGCAACGCGTGATCAATAGAAATCAGGCCCCGTTTCATGTCATGCGCTTCACACCCACATCCCGATAGGTCACGCCGTTCAACAACATTCATTCCGCGGCCTCTAATCTGGAATGCGATTCGTCGATTGTGCAATTTAGATCTCGTAGCAATCCATCCCTAAGGCTATAGATTAGGCCATGTACGCGTATTTCTGTTCCGTGCTTCCAAGCACGTTGTAAAATTGGTGTTTCAGACACACGCCGTACACCCTCAATCACATTTAATTCCGCCAAACGATCTCTGTAGGTTTCCTTGTCTGGAGCATGTGCGAGATCCACAGCATAAGAACGAGACAAGCGTCGAATGGGCTCCAGCCAGTGATCTACCAATCCATGTGGAAGATCTTCTGTCGCCGCACGCACTCCGCCACATCCATAATGGCCGCAAACGATAATTTCGCGGATTTCTAGTGCTTCAACTGCGAATTCCAAAGCAGTCAAAAGGTTCATGTCTGAACTGTGGACCACATTGGCTACATTTCGATGTACGAAAACTTCACCAGGATCTAATCCCGCAACCACATTGGCAGGAACACGACTGTCAGAACATCCAATCCAAAAGAATTCTGGCGCCTGCTGAGTTGCCAGGCGTGAAAAATAGTTCGGTTCATTTGAATTGCGAAGCGTCGACCATGCCACATTTCTTTTTAGAAGCTCAGAAAGCATATCGCCCCCCTTCAGCAATCTTATTCGGTTTGTAGCCATGGATGCGATTATGGCTCAAACTATGAAAAGCAAGGCCGCTCACCATTGTGTAGAGACCACGCAGGTTTATCAACCGAACCAAACCAACTTGAAATCGAACACCATCATACTGAGTATTCATATTGAAAGAGGACATGATCTAGCTCGCGTCGATCGTCGAACTAAGGTCAGCTCCGCTGATTGTCGCTTTTTGAGCTAGAACTTGAACTAAGGCACGGGCCTGAGAGGACCAAGCTGCTTTTTCTATTGCATCGGTGATCTTTTGACGAACGGTCTCAAAAGGTAGAACTTTACCCGCAGCGACGGCATCCATGCGGATGATATGCCAACCGAACCGGCTCTGGACCGGCGCCTTGGTCGTCTCGCCTTCGCGCAGGTGACGCAAGACCGCTTCGAATTCGGGAACCGTGTCGCCCTGCCCCATTTGGCCGAGGGCACCACCGTTGCTCCGCGATCCGCAATCGCTGTTTTCCTCGGCCAGACGCGCAAAGCTCTCGGGTGACTTTAGCACTTTGGCGGTCAGGTCCTCTGCGTGGAGTTTGGCCTTTCCCACGGCGGTTTTGTCTGCCGGATCGCACGCAATGAGGATATGGGAGACCTCCCACAGCGGCGGTGCGCGGAACCGATCCGGATCACGGTCAAATTCGGCACGGATCGCAGCCTCTGAAATCGGCGCGACCTCAACTTCCGTATCGAGAAGGCCCCGTATCAGGGCCTCCTCTTCGGTTTCGAACTTGTCCGGCGCGACCTCTAAAGGTTCGGCGATTAGCCCGCGCGCTCGTGCCTCTTGCAGCAGCAAGGTGCGGATGGCTACCGCCCGGGCGGCCTTGCGCCATGCGATGCCCGGTTTTCCGGCGGGGGCATCATGGTTCTGGACCTCGGCGGCAACAACCGCGTGCGGGACAGTTTCACCATTGACTATCAGATCGGGAAAAAGTGCAGTTCCCATCCCACCTACTCCGCTGGCGTACGAGGTGCCGACCGGCGCGAGCGCACGATCTGATATCCCGGACGAACAAAGTAGCGCACCGGAACCGACAGCATGTGAACAAGCCGCGTAAACGGGAACACCAAGAGGATCGTCAGACCAAGGAACAGGTGAAGTTTGAACACAAGCGCCACATCGGCGATATGATCTGCTGCACCTGCTTGGAAGGTAAAGATACCCTGCGCCCAAGCCATGAATTTGGTCATTTCATGCCCATCGAGGTGCTGGAGCGATACAAAGATCGTCCCTAAGCCCAGCACGAGTTGCGCCAGAAGCATTGCAAGGATCGCAATATCGGCAAAGCTAGACGTTTTGCGGATGCGCGGATCGGTCCAGCGGCGATGGAACAGCATCCCCCCGCCGAACAGGGCCGACACACCAGCGATGCCACCTGCCACGACGGCTAGGGTCTGTTTCGCCCCATGGCTTACGCCCAGCGCATCAAATATCTGGATCGGAGTTAACAGACCAACAAGGTGACCAGCAAAAATTACCAAAACGCCCAAGTGGAACAGGATGGACCCGATCACCAGTTGTTTGCGCCGCAGCAATTGCGAAGACGAGGTTTTCCATGTGAACGGGTCACGTTCGTAGCGCGCAATTGACCCTACAAGCAGAACCGAAAGCGAGATGTAAGGGTATATACCGAAAAGGAAATTATGCATCTGAGCCTCCGTTACTCAGCCGCGACATTGGGCGCGGAGTTTACGGGTTCATCCATCCGTGCGAGCATGTCACGCACTTGCGGGCAACCGGCGTTTGGATCAGGACCGAAACGAACTTCGGACTCTTCCCAGACCTTATCCAGCGCCTCCAGATCGTTCGGATCATCGTCGGGCTGGTCGAGCATTTCGGCCACCGCCTCTTGATCCGCGGCGACACCTGCGAGCTGTAAAAGAGCGGCGAACACGGCGCTATAGGGGCTCTCGCGCCGGACAAGCCGGGCGCTAAGGGCCTCGAAAATATGCGCCGCGTCCGCCAGTATTTCCTGAGCCTCCGAAGGGAAACGAGTGGCCAGGAATTCGAGCAAAACAGGAAGGTGATCTGGGAGTTCTGATGTGTCTGGTTCAAAACCGGCATCGCGATAAGTTTCGATTAGTGACACCATCGCGCCACCACGGTCGCGGCTTTCGCCATGAACGTGTTCAAAGAGGTTGAGCGACAGCGTGCGCGACCGGTCAAAGAGCATCACATATTGCTCTTCGATGTCGTAGATGTCCCGCGTGGAGAGTTCCTCGACCAGCGGACGCAGATCACGACGGGCCGCAGCGGTCAGGCGGGTTTCGGAGGCGAGAACACCCCCGATTTCCGGCATGGCCGATTGCAGTTCGCGTGTCGGGTAACTCAGAAGAAGAGACAACGCTTTTAGAGTGCGATCACGGAGTTCCATCATAGCACCTCCTGTGGCATTTTCAGCGGTCGTTTGGAGCCGCCAAAAAGCGAGCCTTTGGAGATGCCCGTCGAACAGCCGTTGGTGTCGGTAAAGCCGCAGCCGGTTTTGAGGTCATAGGCCTCTTCGACCTGTTCGCGGTGGGTTGTCGGGATGACAAACCGGTCCTCGTAGTCGGCGAGGGCCATGATTTTATACATGTCCTCTATAGTCCGTCTAGTAAGGCCAACGCGCTGGGCAATACCTTCGTCAATCACACCCTCAACCGATTTGATCCGCATGTAGGACCGCATCGCCAGCATCCGTTCCAGAGCTGTAACGACCGGCGCCTCGTCCCCTGCGGTCAGCATGTTGGCCAGATAGCGCAACGGGATACGCAGATTGCGGACATCCGGCATACCGTTGTTCGACGCAATCGCACCCGCCTCAGCGGCGTTCTGGATCGGGCTGAGCGGCGGGATATACCACACCATCGGCAGCGTCCGGTATTCGGGGTGCAGCGGGAAAGCGACCTTCCACTCCATCGCCATTTTCCAGATCGGGCTTTCCTGAGCAGATTTGATCCAGTCCTGCGGCACACCATCGCGTTTTGCAGCGGCGATCACTTCGGGATCGTTCGGGTCAAGGAACACACCCAACTGTGCATCATAGAGATCGGTCGCTTGATCGGCGGCGGCTGCCTCGCTAATCTTGTCCGCATCATAGAGCATGACGCCCAGATAGCGGATACGGCCCACACAGGTTTCCGAACATACTGTCGGGTTGCCGGATTCGATCCGCGGATAGCAGAGCGTGCATTTCTCGGACTTACCGGTCGACCAGTTGTAATAGACCTTTTTATACGGGCAGCCCGATACGCACATCCGCCAGCCACGGCATTTTTCCTGATCGATGAGGACAATCCCGTCTTCTTCGCGTTTGTAGATCGCACCAGAGGGGCACGATGCAGCACAGGCCGGATTGAGGCAGTGTTCGCACAAACGGGGGAGATACATCATGAATGTATTCTCGTATTCCCCGTAGATGTCCTTCTGGATGCCGTCGAAGTTATAATCCTGCGACCGCTTGGCAAATTCACCGCCAAGGATTTCTTCCCAGTTCGGGCCTTTCTCAATTTTTTCGATCCGTTCGCCGGTTATCTTCGAGTACGGACGCGCGGTCGGAAACGCCTTCATCTCCGGCGCGGATTTCAGGTGATCGTGGTCGAAGTCAAACGGTTCATAGTAATCGTCGATTTCCGGCAGATCGGGGTTGGCGAAAATATTCGCCAGAATACGCCACTTGGCCCCCTGTTTCGGTTGGAGTTTGCCCGAGCGGGTCCGCTCCCAGCCGCCGTTCCAACGTTTCTGGTTTTCCCAGTCGGTCGGATAGCCGGTGCCTGGTTTGGTTTCGACGTTGTTGAACCAAGCGTATTCAACGCCGTCGCGGCTCGTCCAGACGTTCTTACACGTGACGGAACAGGTGTGGCACCCGATACATTTATCAAGGTTCAGCACCATGCCGATTTGTGCGCGCACCTTCATTGGTTTGCCTCCTTCTCGGTCGCTTCCTGATCGAGCCAGTCGATCTTTTTCATTTTCCGCACGACGACGAATTCGTCACGGTTGGCCCCGACGGTTCCGTAGTAGTTGAAGCCGTAAGATTGCTGCGCATAACCGCCGATCATGTGGGTTGGTTTCAGCACGGTTCTGGTGACAGAGTTGTGGATCCCGCCGCGATGGCCGGTCTTTTCCGAACCGGGCGTGTTCACGATCTTTTCCTGAGCGTGATACATGAACGTGGTGCCGTCCTTGATCCGCTGGGACACAACCGCCCGCGCCGTCAGGGCGCCGTTGGAGTTATAGAGTTCGACCCAGTCGTTATCGACTATCCCCGCCGATTTGGCGTCATTCTCGGAAATCCAGATCACCGGCCCGCCACGGTTCAGCGTGAGCATCAGCAGGTTATCAGAATAAGTCGAGTGGATGCCCCATTTCTGGTGCGGGGTAATAAAGTTCAGAACGAGGTTATCGCCGTCATCCTGCACGTCCTTGGTGATCGTTTTCAGGTCGACCGGAGGGCGGTAAGACATGAACCCTTCGCCGAATGCCCGCATCCACAGGTGGTCCTGATAGAGCTGCTGACGGCCAGTCAGCGTGCGCCACGGGATCAGTTCGTGCACGTTGGTGTAACCCGCGTTGTAGCTGACCTTTTCGCTCTCAATACCCGACCAAGTCGGAGACGAGATGATCTTGCGCGGTTGGGCCGCGATATCGCGGAACCGGATTTTGTTGTGATGTTCGCCTTCGGCAAGGTGAGCATGTTCGCGCCCTGTAGCCTTGGACAGGGCTTCCCATGCTTTGACGGCAACTTCACCATTGGTTTCGGGGGCGAGCATCAGGATCACCTCGGCCGCGTCGATCGCGGTTTCAATGATCGGACGACCTTCGGCATGACCCTCGTGACGGATACCGTTCAGTGCACCCAGCGCGTCGACCTCGTCCTGAGTGTCCCAACCGATGCCTTTTCCGCCGTTGCCGAGTTTATCTAGTAGCGGGCCAAGCGCCGTGAACCGGTCATAGAGCGCGGCATAATCCCGTTCGACCGCGATATAGTTTGGTGCGGTTTTACCAGGGATCAGATCACATTCGCTTTTCTTCCAATCTTTCACCTGATCCTGCGCAATCTCAGCAGGAGTGTCGTGGAGGATTGGAAGTGCGACGATGTCGATCTCAGTTCCCAGAATTTCCGGAGCAACTTCTGAGAACTTCTTGGCGATGGATTTAAAGATTTCCCAGTCGCTTTTGCTCTCGTAAGCTGGATCAACCGCCGCCTGAAGCGGGTGGATGAACGGGTGCATGTCCGAGGTATTCATGTCGTCCTTTTCGTACCAAGACGCGGTCGGCAGTACGATGTCGGAATAGACACAAGTGGTGGACATACGGAAATCAATGGTCACCAGCAGGTCAAGTTTACCCTTCGGGCTCTCGTCATGCCATTTTGCTTCTTTCGGAAGCTGACGACTCTCTTCGCCCAGATCCTTGCCCATAACGCCGTTGTCGGTGCCCAGCAGGTGTTTGAGGAAATACTCGTGCCCTTTACCCGACGAACCGAGTAGGTTCGACCGCCAGACAAACAGGTTACGCGGCCAGTTTTCTGGCGCGTCGGGATCTTCGCATGACATTTCCAATTCGCCGGACTTAAGCTGTTCGGCAACATAAGTGGGAATGTCTTTGCCAGCGGCTTTGGCAGCTTTGGAGACTTCAAGTGGGTTGGTTTTCAATTGAGGAGCCGAAGGAAGCCACCCCATCCGTTCAGCACGGATGTTGTAGTCGATCATCGACACATCCCAATCACCTTCTGGCGCAGTCGGTGACAAAATTTCATCAGCTCGCAGCGTTTCATAACGCCACTGGTCTGTGTGGGCATACCACGCGGAGGTAGAATTCATATGACGCGGCGGACGTGACCAGTCGAGAGCGAACGCCAATGGCTGCCAGCCAGTTTGCGGTCGGAGCTTTTCTTGACCTACATAGTGCGCCCAACCCCCGCCAGACTGCCCCACGCAACCGCACATCACTAGCATATTAATGACACCACGGTAGTTCATGTCCATGTGGTACCAGTGGTTCATCGCAGCGCCGATGATGATCATCGACTTGCCCTGGGTATCCTCGGCATTTTGTGCGAATTCACGCGCGACATGGATAATTTTGTCTGCCGAAACACCGGTGATTTTTTCTGCCCAAGCAGGTGTCCCAGGCATATCATCAGTATAATCTGAAGTGACCCAGTCGCCCCCCAAACCGCGATCCAGTCCATAGTTGGCACAGAACAAGTCGAACACGGTTGCGACCTTGACTTCTCCTTGAGAGGTTCTGATTGTCTTGACTGGAATATTACGTGTCAGAACGTCGGGATGATCTGCATCAGTTTTAAATTGAGCAGTCGCATCGCCTCCAAAGTATGGAAAATCAACGCCAACAACACTGTCGTGATCTTCCTCAAGGACCAGAGACATCTTGAGGTGTGTGTCAGTCTCGGCGGCCTTTTCTTCAAGGTTCCACTCACCGTCTTCCCCCCAGCGATAGCCGATCGATCCATTCGGAGCGACAAGCCTGTCAGATTTCTCATCAATCGCTACGGTTTTCCATTCTGGATTATTATTTTCGCCCAGTTTTCCATCTAGATCATCGGCGCGCAGGAAACGACCAGGAACCCATTTTCCATTCTTTTCTTCCAACTTCACTAGCATCGGAAAATCGGAGTATTTCCGGGTGTATTCCTCGAAATAATCCGCCTGACGGTCGAGGTGGAATTCACGGAGGATCACATGGCCGAATGCCATGGCGAGCGCTGCGTCGGTCCCCTGTTTAGCGTTAAGCCAAACATCACCGAATTTAGCGGCCTCAGAATAGTCAGGGCATATTACAGCGGACTTCGTACCCTTATAGCGGACCTCAGTATAGAAGTGCGCGTCTGGTGTACGTGTTTGCGGAACGTTTGACCCCCAAAGCAGAAGGTATCCCGAATTATACCAGTCGGCAGATTCCGGAACATCAGTTTGTTCACCCCATGTCATCGGAGATGCAGGAGGAAGGTCACAGTACCAATCATAGAACGACATACATACGCCACCTAGAAGGCTCAGGTAACGAGAGCCCGCAGCGTAAGACACCATAGACATCGCCGGGATTGGCGAAAAACCAAACACTCGGTCGGGGCCGTAAGTTTTAGCTGTATAGGCATTAGCGGCTGCAACGATCTCTGTGGATTCATCCCATGAAGCCCGCACAAAACCGCCCTTTCCGCGGTTTTCGACATAACTTTGACGAAGGATCGGGTCATTTTGGATCGCGGTCCATGCCTCAATCGGCGATTTTGTCTCGCGCATTTTGCGCCAGACCTTCATTAGGCGACCACGGACCAGTGGATTTTTAACCCGGTTAGCTGAATAGAGATACCAGCTATATGACGCACCACGGGCACAGCCGCGCGGTTCGTGGTTCGGAAGGTCAGGACGTGTACGCGGATAGTCAGTCTGCTGGGTTTCCCAGGTCACGATCCCCGACTTCACGTAGATCTTCCAAGAACACGAGCCCGTGCAGTTTACGCCATGCGTAGAGCGAACAATTTTATCGTGGCGCCAGCGGTTCCTGTAAGTGTCTTCCCAGTCACGGTTTTCGCGCGTGACCAGTCCGTGGCCGTTCGAAAACTGTTCCAGTTCTTTGGACTGAAGAAAGTTCAAGCGGTCGAGCAGATGGCTCATGTTATTTCTCCTTGAGGCGGGGGGCGCGCCAACCAGACGGCTGGCGCGGGAGGAGTTCATTGGCTTAACAAGAAACCGGAGCGTTCTTGCGGCTATAGAAGATCCAGGTGATCACAACACAGATCACGTAGAAGTAGAGGAAGGCCCAGAGTGCGCCGTTAGGTGCACCAGTCATGCTGATCGAGGTGCCGTAGGCTTTGGGAATGAAGAACGCACCGTATGCCGCAATTGCCGAAGTGAAAGCGATGATTGCGGCACTTTCACGTTCGATCTGTTTGCGCAGATTGTCGCCTTTGAGGTGCGGCTCGTGGATAGGCACCTGATGTGCCATGATCGTCGGGATCATCTGGAATGTGGACGCGTTGCCTACACCAGTGAGGAAGAATAGCGCCATGAAGCAGGCAAAGAAGCCCCAGAAGTTACCGGCAGCGTTTGCTTCAGACGGAAGAAACTGAAGCACACCCCAGACTGAAATGATCATGCCAAGGAATGTCCAGAAGGTCACACGGCCACCACCAAATTTGTCTGAGATCCATCCGGTGCCGGCTCGGCTCAATGCGCCGACAAGCGGGCCGAGGAAGGCATAGGAAAGCACATTCACATCGGGAAATTGGGTTTTCATCAAAAGTGGGAAACCAGCGGAATAACCGATAAAGCTGCCGAAAGTGCCTGTGTAGAGGATACACATGATCCAGTTGTGGGTGCGTTTGAAAATGATCGACTGTTCGCTGAACGACGCTTTGGCATCCGCAATGTCATTCATACCGAACCATGCCGCCAGAGCAGATACAACGATGAATGGAACCCAGATGAAACCGGCATTCTGGATCCAGAGCTGGCTACCATTAGCAAGTGTGACCGGCTCGCCACCGATTGCGCCAAAGACACCAGCGGTAATGACCATCGGCACAACAAACTGCATGACCGACACGCCGAGATTGCCCAGACCGGCGTTAAGTGCCAGTGCATTGCCTTTGGTTTTCTTAGGATAGAAGTAAGCGATATTGGCCATAGACGAGGCGAAATTACCGCCGCCAAAACCGCACATGAGGGCCAGAGCAAGAAACACGACATAGGGCGTTTCGGGGTTCTGAACCGAATAGCCAATGCCGATGGCAGGCAGCAGCAAAGATGCAGAGCTAAGCGTTGTCCAAAGGCGACCACCAAATATCGGGATCATAAAGCTGTAGAAAATCCGCAGCGTGGCTCCCGACAAGCCCGGAAGTGCTGCCAGCCAGAACAGTTGGCCGGTCGTATAATCGAAACCGATTGCCGGAAGCTTCGCCACAACCACCGACCAAACCATCCAGACCGAGAAAGCAAGCAGCAGGTTGGGAATCGAAATCCAGAGGTTGCGGGTTGCCACCGCGTGACCGCGTTCTTTCCAGAACTGCGGGTCTTCGGGGCGCCAGTCGATCATCGTATGACCGGACTTATGAAGGTGAGTATCAGCATTCGCCATGGGAACCTCCCTGTTGGCGTGTTTCAGTTTGGGCCGCCGCACAGGGCGACCCGAGAGTTTGGATGAGTACTATTCGGCAGCCGTACCAGAACGCCTTTGGCCGATCGCAGCGAGGCCTCGTTCGAATTCGGCGTTCGCCCGTTCGGCCTTGCGCCGGAGAGTCTCAATATTGGCGGCGGCGAATGCAGCGCGTTCTTCGTCTTCTTGCTTGGTAGAGAAGCGGACAAAGAAGGCCAGAACCGAAGAGCAAGTTACCACAATACCCAGGATCAGGAACGCACCGCTCCAATCCACCATCCCTTTGAAAAGAAAACCGGCTAGCACAGCCCCAGCATTACCCCCTGCCCCAACAACACCAGCGACGGCGCCCAGCGCCTTTTTGTTGATGAAGGGGACGACCGAGTAGGTTGCACCTTCGGACATCTGCGTGAAGAGCGAGAAGACTATCAGTGCAGGCAGAGCAAGAAAGAGCACGTGCATCTGGCTGAAGATCATCAGTGCAATGCCTTCAAACAAGAGGCAGATAAATAGCCAAAATGCCCGCCCCTTCAGCCCCCAAAGTGACCCGAAGTTATCCCCGAACAAACCGCCCAATGTACGAGCGAAGATATTCATAAGTCCAAATGATGCAGCAACAAAACCGGCAGCAACGAGAGACAAATCGAAGTAATCTGTGAAGTAGAGCGCCGCTACGTTATTCACGGTAAGCTCGATGCCGAAGCAAGCACCATAAAGCACGAAGAGTACCCAAACACGAGGATCAGCCATCGCTGCCCAGTATGCTCCTGTGACCTTCTTTTTCTCTAGCATCATGCCTTTCGCACGAAGGTCATCGTAATTTCCATCAGGCGCATCTTGCGTCAGGAAGTAATAAGCTACCCCGGTCAACATGATGATGGCGCCAACTACTAACATCGCCAGTCGCCAGCCAATTTGCTCAGAAAATCCGAAACCAACGACCAACACCGAAAACAACAGTGGCATTACAAATTGAGTAACGCCGCCGCCCAGGTTGCCCCAGCCAGCACTCGTAGCATTGGCCTGGCCAACAACGTTCGGCGCAAACATCACAGACGTATGGTACTGAGTAATGACGAATGAAGCACCAATCCCGCCGATTAGAACTCGAAAGATCAAGAACGACGTGAAGTCACTGGACAAGCCAATGCCCATTACAGGCAACGCACCCAAGACCAACAGCCATGTATAAGATTTTCGCGGCCCAATCCGGTCAACCAGCCAGCCGATAAATAGTCGTGCAAAAATCGTCATCGATACTGAACCGATAATTGCCCAACCAATTTGCTCCTTGGTCAGCATTAATTCGTCACGGACGACACTCATGAGTGGAGCGATGCCAAACCAAGCAAAAAAACATGCGAAGAAAGCAAACCAAGTCATATGGAATGTACGGATTTGCACCATCTTAACGTTGAAGAAGTTGCTCCATAAGCTCGTTGCCTTGTTTTCGAGTTCCATTTGTCCCTCCGTTTTGCGGCAGTTTTTCCGCCTGCATTGGATTTCGACAACTGGAATGCGCGCGTTGGCGTAGGAGCTGTTTGATGTGGATCAAACAGGACTTAGATGCTGAACGAAATAAATAAACCCAGCAATTACATCAAGTTATAACGACGCCTTCCGCAAATACGCTCTCTGAAAGTGCAAACTGGGCACGTTAAATTCGCAATCTAGACTCTTGATAAATATCAAGTCATAACTTGGGGCATCATGGCTAGACCCGAAATTGAAGAGATTCGTGAACTTCCGCTTTTTGCGGACATGCGAGACGAAAGTTTCGAAGCGCTAACGCGTGGCGCGTACGTTCAAAACTTCCCACCATTGATTGAACTCATCCGCGAAGGGGACCCCGCGGATTTCTTGCATATTATCATTGAAGGGAATGTCGAACTGTTTGCCGAGTGGAACAACCGAGAAACCACGATGGCTACGGTTCGCCCAATTTCAACATTTATTTTGGCTGCAACCATAAAGGATGGTCCTTACCTAATGTCAGCCAGGACGCTCGAGAAATCGCGTATCATTTTACTCCCGTCGTTAGATGTACGCACAGTTTTCGAGAACGATGCCAAATTTGCTCAAGCAATAGTTTTGGAGCTCGCCCAATGTTATCGAGGCGTTGTAAAATCTTCAAAAAACTTAAAACTTCGTACTTCTGTAGAACGCTTAGCTAATTATTTGATCCGCCAACATGGGTACCAAGGTCACCCGGAGGTATTTCAACTCCAGGTAGACAAAAAACGATTGGCAGCTCTTTTAGGCATGACTCCAGAAAATCTAAGCCGAGCGTTCAAAACACTCGGCAACTATGGAGTTGCTGTCGATGGTGCACAAATTCACATTTCGAACACCCACGATTTGCACCAGTTCGCAAAACCTAGCAAACTGATTGACGATTATTCCTGCTAGTGTCTCGTCATTCGTTTTTTTCTGAGTTTTTGTATTTCTTTGCAATCGAACACCTAAAGAAGAAATCACTAAGTGGTTGCCCCTAAAAAGTAAGTTACGCTGTTAGTTTGAGCTCACATTCGGTCGTGGCCCTTTGCTTTACACATGCCAAACTGGCTTCAAGTCTCCGCTCACCTCTCGATGTCAAACGGCTTCCGCGGCCGGATATCCTCGAGCGCAGCATAGAACGCAGGCAACACCAGCAAGATCAAAACCGTTGCCGCCAACAAGCCAAAAACAACCGAGATAACGAGTGGTTTCAACGTCTGAGCTTGCGTCGAAGTTTCGAACAGTAAAGGTGCCATTCCCATGATGGTCGTTGACACCGAGACAAAAATCGGTCGGAAGCGCGACCTGACAGCCTCTCCGGCGGCCAGTGCGGCAGAAAGCCCTTCGGCGCGGCGTTCATTGATGACGCCGACCAATAAAATCGCATTGTTCACAACAATACCGGCAAGAGACGCGGCCCCAACCAGAGACGGCATGGAAATATTGTAGCCCATAAGGACATGGCCCCAAATCACGCCTAGAAAAGCAAGTGGGATGGTGATCATCACAATGATCGGCTCAACATAGCTTCGGAACTGGAAGCTGAGAACAATGTAGATACCTACCAAGCCGATCAAAAAACCACGCAGGATCGAGGCGACGGTCTCGGCTGAATTTGCGGCTTGCCCTCCAACTTCGAAGTCAAGGCCTGGGGTTGCAGACACCAAATCAGGAAGAAAACCATCGACCAGTTGAGCGGTGATAGCGTCAGCGTTGCCGATGCGACCGTCGACGTCAGCAGCAATGGTTAATGTCCTCAAACCATTACGCCGTGTGATGCCTCCCCATCCGCGTGCCTCGTCAATGGTAACGATGCTCGATAGTGGCACAGTCACTCCGTCGGGCAGGGCAATTTTGAAGTCATTTAAGTCGGCGCGGGTAACGCGTTCAATATCAGGCAGGCGCACTTCAAGGTCCCAAGCAAGATCAGCGCGCCGAATTTCCGAAAGTTGAGTACCAAGAAAAGCGGCACGAAGTTGGCCAGCGACATCCGTGGCAGTCAGTCCAAGCGCCTCTGCACCTGGCGATAAGGTCAGTCGCAACTCAGTTGCGCCGGGTCGTAGATCTAGGATCGCGTTGCGCACACCAGCGTATGTCTCGAGTTCAGCCAAAGTGTTACGCCCTGCCGCTTCGAGCGCGACAAGGTCAACGTGATTCAGGCGCAGTTCAACGGCGATACCCTGAGGGCCAATCCCCGGCTCAGTTAGGATTAGGGATGATACCCCAGCCAATGGGCCGATCTCTTCTCGCCAGAGAGTGACAATCTCATCCAATGAATTTGCTCGAGTCTCAGCGCCAAGAAGGTCCACTGCAACAGTGGCTACATGAGCGCCATTTTCGCCTGTCGAAAGGTTGCGGCCAAGTCGGGTAATGCGACGGATCACGAGTGTCTGCGCCGCAGGCTGTTCGGGGGAAAGGCGTTCATTTACGCGGTCTAGAGCAGCCTCAACCTGCACAACGGCTTCTGTCGCTCGTGCCAGCGGGGTACCGGCAGGCAGCATCAATCGCGCTTCAAGAACATCGCCATCTATTTCAGGCATAGCCTCCCGCTTGACCACCCCCCCGACTAGAGCGCCCACAGTCAGGATAAGGGCCCCAATCGCGAGGCCTGCAACCAGCCAGCGCGCCTTGATCGCTGCGTCAGCCAGACGGCCCACACCACGTTCACGCAAGGTATCGAAGCCTGCATCAAAGCGAGTTCGGAAACGAGACGGAGTGGTATTTTTCATCCCGCCTTTTAGGTGATGTGGCAATATGAAAAAGGCTTCGATAAGCGAAGCGGCGAGCGCCGCCAACAAGACGACAGGCAGAACTTCGAGCACGGCCCCCAATTCACCCGCCAAAAAAGCCAGAGGTAGAAACACTGCCAACGTCGTTAGGAATGACGATATAACGCCAGGGGCTACAGCTGTGACACCTTTGGTTATAGTTTCGACTGTCGGATCTTCAGCGGCATGCACCGCAATGGAATCCGCAATCACAATAGAGTCGTCCATTACGATGCCGATAGCCATAAGAAGCGCAACCAACGTCATCATATTCAAACTGAGACCAGTCAATGCCATCCAGAGGAATGCACCGGCAAAAGCAACGGGCAAGCCCATTGCCGCCCAGATCGCAAAACCAGGGCGAAAAAACAAACTCATGACGATGACGACTAGAACAAGGCCGATCACCCCGTTCTGCACCAGCATCACCAATCGATCGCGGATGATGGATGTCACGTCCTGAACGACCTCAACCTTGATTGAGGCAGGTAGGCGATCCGTTTCCTCAGCTACAAGCGTTGCCACGCCGTCCAGCACGCGCAATGCGTCTGCATTGAGCGCTTTCGCCACGTCAAGCACGATAGCAGGAGCGCCATCGACGAAGGCGCGATCGTGTGGCGGCTCGAAGCGCTCCTCGATCAACGCAACGTCGCTCAGCGTCAGAGTAGCACCATTCGGTAGCACCATAACGGGGATCGTGGCCAGCTCAGCAGCGGTGTCACGCTCAGCGGTGAAGCGCACAGTAAGTTCGGCACCATCTCCCTCAAGCGTTCCGATAGGCAGGTCAATGTTTTGCGCAGCGATAGCCATAGCAAGTGCCGCGGGTGTGAGCCCGTGCCCTTCCATCGCTGTGCGCGAGACAGAAATTGTAAGTGTGCGGGTGCCCAAGCCTCCGCGTGTAACACGGGCAACGCCAGGCAGAGCTGTCAAGCGGTCCGACAGTCCGTCTGCGTAGAAATCCAATTCGCTTAAGGGGAGATCGCCCGAGATGGCAACTGATGTGACAGGATCGGTGCGATGTAGTTCGCGGACAACAGCCGGATCTGCGCGTTCTGGGAAGGTGTCGATGGCCGAAACCTCGGTCCGCAGAGAGTTAACGAAGCGCAAAGCGTCATTGCCAGGCGCCATTGTGGCTACTGCTCGCGCGCGACCAGCCTGTGCGGTGCAGGTGAAGGTTTCTAACCCCTCGACACTTTGCACGCCGTCCCAGAGGGGGGCGCAGATAGCTGTTTCCACATCTTCGGCGGTCGCACCTTTGTAGGGTACGACAATCTCGGCTTCCACCGCGCGGAAATCAGGGAAGGTCTCGCGCAAAAGTCCAGGCGCCGCAAAGAAACCTGCAGCAAGAAAAAGAAGCAATAGAAGATTGCCCGCCGTCGGATGGCCCGTGAACCAACGTATCATTGATGAACCTCGATCGCGGTCAGCGCCATTCCAGGAATAGCAGGAGCGATGTCGTCGATGACGACAATGTCGCCCGGCTCGATCCCGTCGGCGATGACGATGCGCCCATTCTGAGAAAGGGCAACTGAGACCGGACGCAATTCTAAGAGGCCACCATGACCCAAGACGCGTACCATTCCGCCATGGAGCGCTGTTTCAGGAAGTACAACTGCGTCAGTGAGAGGCTCGCCTTCAAAGGAAATCAGCACTTGCATGTTTGGAACCAGCGGCAGGCGGCTTGGTGGGTTAGCTCCAGCATATGGATCATCAACGACCACCACGACCGGCACGGTCCGAGCACGAGCGTCAAGCGCACCTTCAACCCGACTAATGTGGGCTGACCAGATCTGCGATGGGTCTGACAACGGACTAAGAACCACATCAACTTGCGTGAATGGCATGGCGCTCAACATCATCTCTGAAACAGAGATTGTATCAGACGTGTCGCCAAACAAGCCACGAAAGCTATCGATCGGCAGATGCGCGACGACCTCAGCGGCAGCGATGCCATTTGCCCGGACAACGACCTGACCGGGTGCGACGGTTTGAAACCGCTCGGCAGCGACCTCGGTGACCCTTAGATCGAAAGGCGTCCTTATCTCGGTGTGCTCCAGTGCCCTCAAGGCCCGCGCAATTGCAGCTTCGCTACGTGCGATCTGTGCTGTGATCCGAGCCTCACGAGGCGGGATCAATGCGAGGCTGTTTTCCAATTCGGCAACAGTGCGGCGGGCCAGAAGGGTTGCGCGCTCAGCATCATCGGCGCGGGACTGGGAAATCGTCTCCTGAGCGGCCAACGTGCTAATGCGCTCCAGTTCAGCTTCGGCAAGAACGAGCCGCTCGCGCTCCAATTCTAATATCCGGGCAGTGTTGGTCGCTTCAGTAGCCAACTGCGCGCTTTCAGCGTTAAAAGCCAACAGGTCTGCCTGGGCCTGAGCCAAAGCAAGCTCGTAATCGGCAGGATCAATACGCAGCACCTCGGTCCCGGCCGGGATCAGGCGTCCGGGCTCCAAGTCGGGGTGACGCCAGATCACCTCACCCTGCACCTCCGCAACCGCAACCCAGGTATCGGCCGCACGCAGGTTTCCCCAAACATTGATCGTGGGACGAATAATTTCTGACGCGGCCGTAATAACCCGGACTGGCAGAGCAGGCGCTGCACTCTCAATCCGATCTGGGCCGGGAGCAGACGAAATCAACCAGACGGCGACAGCGATACCAAGCGCGATGGGTGGTGCAGCGAAGAGCGGGGCTAAACGCATGAGGTCATCCTTTCGCTACGCGCATCCGCGCCAAGGTGCCGTCACGCAGAACGAAGTGGTGGTAGAATGCACCTAAGACATGAAGGGCCACTAACGCCAACAGCACGATTTTCATCACGTTGTGCCCCTGCGCAGCGGCCTCAACACCTCCGAACCACGCGACCGATCCGCTCACCGGCATCAGGATCATCAACGCATAGAGGCCAAAATGAGTGAGTTTGGCGAGTGCCCCCTGTAGCTTGTTGGCTTCAATTGCTTCCGGCACACCATGCCGGGCGCGCAGAGATATTCGCCACATCGCAAAGAGCAAGACGAGGGCACCGCCCCCGACATGGGTAAAGACGAGCGGATCGAAGCCGATTTCCATCCCGTCAGTCACGCGATCCCACGCTGCCGAAATCGCACCCTTGAAGAGGTATTGCTGGGCGATCAACGCAAAGACCAGCCAGTGTAAAACTATTTGCAGGCGAGAATAGCCAGAGGGGACAGTTTTGACATTCATGGCAGGGACCTTTGTAACTGGACTGAAGACTCGGGATAGTAGTTGTTGGCGCTTCCCTTATATGTTAGTGAGTTATAACTAACAAGAGGTGACAAATGTCCAGCCGACAGAGTGCTGAAGAGCGAAAGACGCAGATCGTGGCTGCGGTGTTAAAATTAGCCGATGAGATTGGCCCTGATCGGTTAAGTACAACAGATGTCGCACGCGCCATTGGCCTCAGCCAGCCTGCGATCTTTCGCCACTTCCCGACCAAAAACGAACTCTGGCTGGAAGTGGCCGAGTATATCGCGGAACAGCTAAAGACAGCTTGGAGCGCAGCAGAACTCTTTGCTAATGGGCCGAATGATCGATTGAAGGCTTTGATCGAAGCGCAGCTATCAGAAATTGCCCACACGCCGGCCTTGCCATCAATCTTATTCTCCCGCGAATTGCAGGTAGAAAATCCTGGCTTGCGCAATGTGTTTCGCGAAATTCTCAGCGCGTATCAAAGTCGATTGGTTTCGACGATCCGAGATCAGCAGGCGTCTGGGTATCTGCAGGGTGACGAAAGTCCCGAAGACATCGCCATTTTGCTAACCTCGCTTGTGCAGGGTATCGCAATTCGATGGACCCTTGGAGCACGTGGCTTTTCGCTCGTGAATGAAGGTTTGCGCTTATTTGACGTGCAAATGGCGTTGTTACGCAGATAGAAGAGAATCTGGACCGCTTTTGAGAAGCTGCGACGCAGCGATCGGTCAGAGACTGAACCGCAACTTTGGGCGGATGTTGTTGAAAAAGTCGGCCGAAATCGCCGATTTTGAGGCTTGCTGCCGCCGGACTATCCAATTGCGTTCGGGCGCTCGCCCGTTGACCCGCCTCAAGGCGGTGATTGGGGCGTTCAGCTCATGCTGCGGCTTCCTGTTTGTCGTTTCGCGGGCGTAGCTTTGCGAGTTTTCGGAGGTTCTGTGCGATGGCGGCGAGGAGGAATTCGTCTTTGGCACCATTTGGGCCGCGCAGGCGTAGTCGGGTCAGGCCGAGAATGCGCTTCAGATGTGCAAAGAGCATTTCTACTTTCTTCCGCTTGTCTCGGGATACCTTGTAGGCTTTGGTCTTGCGGCATTCGCGGGCGAACTCGCGTGCTTCCTCGTGGGGTTCACGGGTGACGTAACGGGCCTCCGCTTTCGGGCAGCAGATTTCCTTGGATGGACATGTCTGACATGTCGCCTTCAAAGCACGATATTTCTTCCGTCCGCCGATGTCCTGACCCCTGTTCGGATCGGAGTAGTTCCGGCGATATTGCTTGAGGGCCTGACCCTCGGGGCAGATGTATTGATCATTCGCCTCGTCCCATTCGAAATCCGAGCGGGAGAACGTGCCATCGGTCCGTTCTGATTTGTCGATGACAGGGATGAATGGGATGATGCTGCGCTGCTCAACCAGCCATCCGAGGTTCTCGGCGTTGCCATAGGCGGTGTCGGCTGCCAGCCAATCCGGTCTGATGCCGAACCGTTTCTCGGTTCTGTCGAGCATCGTGCGCGACGCCCCGACTTCGGCCTGACGAATGGCTCGCGTCGCCTCAACATCCATGATTACCGAGCTTTTGGTGTCGATCAGGTAGTTGGTGGCATAGGCGAAGTAGGGGCGGCTTTCCTCGGCGCGGGTCCATTGCGCCGCCGGATCGGACTTGGCCACGAACTTCGGCTGGGTCGGTGACGCTGCGCCGAATGCGGCATCATCCAGCGTGTCTAGATATTCCTGCGCGGCCCGGTTGCCCGCCTCGCGTGCGACCTCAGGGCTCCAGTCCTCAGCTGCGATTGACCTGGCCTTGTTGGCGTCAGCGGAGATCAGGCTGGCATCTACGGCAAAGCCCTCGCCAGACACCAGATCCTCTTTCAGGCAGCGTTCAACGGTTGTCTCGAACACCTGTCGCAGCAGACCGCTTTCCCTGAACTTGCCATGGCGATAGCGAGAGAAGGTCGAGTGGTCGGGAACGTTGCCTTCTAAACCCAACCGGCAGAACCAACGGTAGGCCAAGTTCAGATGAACCTCGTCACAGAGCCGGCGCTCCGAACGGATCCCCATGACATACCCGACCACCAGCATCCGGATAATCAGTTCGGGGTCAATCGAGGGACGCCCGAGGTGGCTGTAAAAGGGACGAAGAGCATCCCGCATTCCATCTACGTCGAGAAACCTGTCGATCTCACGAAGCATGTGATTGGCAGGGATGTGGCGCTCCAGATCGAAATCGTAAAACAGCTGCGCCGGTGCTTCTTGCCTGCCCATCATGACGAAATCCTCCAATCCCCTCATATTCGAGTGAATCAAAGGACTTGCCGCGCTGCAACAAAGACTTTTTCAACAGCATCGGCGGATTGAGGACGTTCGCTGCATATGTCTACCTAGAACCTACTTAAATTCTTCGCCGCCTTGAGGCTACTTCACCTTTGATCAGAGACGCGCATTTGGGATACTCACCTAAATGACTGGTAAATTTTGCATTTCCAAAGGATGAAGCATCAGCCCTCGAGATGATGCTTAAAAAAGAGTGATCGCGGATATCTATCGCTCTTGATGCCCTAGTGAAGTTTCCAAGGCACATATGCCAAGCAATTACACCGGTTCAACTTCCCAAACGCAAAATTGAACCAACCCATTGAATTATATAAAAAATTAATCAAGGGGTTAAAGTCGCAAAAACCCTTTGGTTTGGGCGGCTCAAGTTCCTCTCCAAGAAATACTCCCAAAAATTCAAAAAATCAGCCCCCTAACGACACCGATAAGTATTTGAATTTAATTTGAAATTATTAAGTCCAGCTCTAATGTTGAGATTTTTTGAGCTAGGTTTAAATGGCGGACTGGGGAGGATTCGAACCCCCGACCCCTTGATTCGTAGTCAAGTACTCTATCCAACTGAGCTACCAGTCCGCGTCAGAGTGGGGGCGATGTATCCCCACAGTTTGGTAATGGCAAGAGCCGAAATGAAAGTTTTTACGCTTCAGGTGTAGAAAGTCTGATTTCGGCCTTTGGCAGGGTCATTTCAAAGGATGTTCCGTTCGCACCACTCTCGGCCAATTGCAGAATTCCACCGTGGCCGCGCACCAATTCGGCTGCAATCGCAAGGCCAAGCCCCGAACCACCCTTTGTTGCGCCGCCCTGAAAGGCTTGGAACAGATGCTCTTTTGCGCGAGGAGGAAGCCCTGGCCCTGTGTCAGAGACGGTGATGTGCCAGCTATCCTCGGTCTCAGCGGCATGAATGTTGATCTCACCCGCCTTCCCCGTCGCCATAATAGCCTGCCGCGCATTCCGCACCAGATTGGAAAGGACACGGTAAATCTGTTCGCTATCGGCGCGTATCATCAGATTCGCAGCAACGTCCTCGGAGAACGACAAATCGTAGTCGCCAGCAGAAAGACGTTCACTGTCGATAACGTCCGCCACAATTTCTGCCAGTGCAAAACGCGTTAGTTTTGGCGGCGCTTCTTCTGCCCGACCGAACGCCAAAGTGTTTTCACACAAATGAACGGCCCGCGTGATCGAGTTCACGAGTTTCGGGGCGAGTCGCTGAACCGCGGGATCGTTCGAAACTTCGATCCGATCGGTAAATAGCTGGGCAGAGGTCAGGATATTGCGCAGGTCGTGGCTCACCTTCGCGACGCCTTCACCCAACTGCGCCAGACGATCTTTTTGCTTGAGGGCGCCCGTGAGCTGTTCTTGCATCGATTTTAGCGCCTGCTCCGCTTCGCGCAGTTCAATGACGCCCGCGCTAGGTTCAATAAACCTACGGGCATCCTCGGGTGCTTCTGCATAGAGCGTCATGTGGCGCACCACGCCGCGAATGGGCTTTACCAAGAACACCTGCACCGCAAAGAACAGCAAGAGCGCGGTAATAATCGAGATAACAGCCGATAAGAGAAGCACGTTAAGACCGTATTCCAGCATCGCCACGCGCAGCGGCCCCTGCTCCATCGTGACCTCGATCAGCAAGCCACCATCCTGAACTGGGTTCCCGATCACGCGAATAACGGGGTTATGCGTCGAAAGCAGCACTGACATCGCATCACGGATTAAGGCCAGCGCACTAGGATCGCGCATATCGTAGGTCGCTTCGACTTGCCCCGGAATGGGCGAGGACAAGGCAAGCTGCCGCACCTCATCACGTCGCAACACCACGTTAAACACGCCAGCATTGTCGAGAAGCTCCGCCTCCAACTCTGGCGTAATCATATCGTCTGCCAAAAGAGCCAAAGACGCGATCTGCGCCCGCTCAAGGCGCAGCAAAAGGTAATCCTGACGGAACCGCGCGACAGAGGGCACGAAAATGAACACCTCTGCCAACATGACAAAGATGACGGTCAGAATCAAAAAACGCCCCGATAGCGTTTTGAACATTGCCCCTCCGTTTCGGGACTACGGCAGCAATCGCTGCACCACCCCCACGACCCGCTTAACGAGCGGGCTTTCGAATAACTTTGGAGTAAAATAGGCACTCGCAGCGCGTTTGTTAATCTCTGCCAAGGTCGGGTAAGGCAAAACAGTATTGGCGATAAACGAAAGTTTAGACCTATTCGCGATCGCCATTGCCCACATTGCAATCAACTCGCCCGCCTGAGGGCCGACGATTGTCACCCCAACAGGCCGACCTTTGACGACCATAAGTTTGAGAAAGCCCACGGTTGTTCCACCGGCCACTGCGCGGTCATTACCTGCAAACTCCACGCGATGGACCGACAGCTTAGCACCGTATTTTTCAGTGGCCTCGGCCTCCGTCGGGCCAATTTGAGCCAACTCAGGCGAAGTGTAGGTCACACGTGGAATATGTTCGGTCCGCGCCTTGGCAGGCAGACCGAACAACATTGACCGAACGATGACGCCCGCATGATAGCCCGCAAGGTGCGTGAACTGCATCCCGCCAGCAACATCGCCAATGGCATAGACATTTCGGTTGGACACCGACCGCAGTCCAGGATCGACATGAATACCTTTGAGGTCGTGGTCGACCCCACCCACCGCCAAATCGAGCTTACCGATATTTACGCGTCGTCCAGCCGCGACGAGCAAATGCGACCCGACAATAGGACCCCGATCCGTCTGAACGGTGACGCCATTCTCGGCTGAAATGTGCAGCGCTTTACAGTTCTCGAGAATCGCTACGCCCTGCTCCACCAACGAAGTCCTGATCACATCAGCCGCATCTCGGTCTTCATTTCCGAGGATTTCTACGCCTTCAATAACCGTAACCTCGCAGCCAAACCCGCGATGCGCTTGCGCCATCTCTATACCAATCGGACCACCACCGATGATGATCAGATGCTTCGGCTTTTCACTGAGATCAAAGATCGTTTCATTCGTATGCGCCTCTACAGTGTCAATGCCGTCAATTGGCGGGACAAATGGTGACGATCCCGTGGCGATCACGAATCGGCGTGCCCGGATGTGCTGTCCACCTGCGAGAACGACAGCGGGTGAAATAAATCGAGCGTAGTCTCGGATGACAGTGCACCCCAGCCCTTCGAATCGGTCCTGACTGTCGTGGGGTTCAATCGCGGCAATCGTTCGCGCGACGTGATCTTTGGCGGAAACATAATCCTGACTCGCTCGTGCCGCCGACAAGAGCGCTTTTGACGGCACGCAGCCATAGTTCAGGCAATCACCGCCCATTTTATGGCCTTCGATCAAGACGACACTGGCCCCCATTTGCACAGCCCCCGCCGCGACAGAGAGCCCGCCAGACCCTGCGCCGATCACGCAAATATCACACCGAAGTTCATCCATTCTTTGATCTCCGAATAGCTTTGACAACTATGGGCAATGCGGCCAGGGCACACAGGCCTATTAAAGGTAACAGCACAGATGGTTCGAACACGATCGATAAATCGGGCGATTCTCCGCGATCAAAAACCGCGCCCAAACCGTTCCCAATCGACGTGAACACCAATGCCCCTGGGACAATGCCCAGCGCCGTTGAAATCACAAATCGGTGCAAGGGCACGCCCACTAGCGCGGGCACGAGATTCGCAACAAAGAACGGTACGGCTGGCACAAGCCGAATTAGGAACAGCATCGACCATTGGTTTTCGTCGATCCCATCTTTGATCCGCTTGATCGCGCCGGTTGACCCATCCATTTTCGCGGACAGTCGTTCTCCCAGACCCCAGCGTGCAGCTAGAAACAATGAAGACGCGCCGACAGTGGCACCGAGAACGTTATACATAACGCCCGGAAAAGTCGCGAAGAGGAACCCGCCTGTCAAAGTCGCAACTGTCGCTCCGGGCAGAGAGAACGCAACGATCACGATATAAACGGTGACGAAGACAAGGACCGACATTACGGGGTTCGCATCTCGGAAGTCGATGAGAAGCTGACGGTTCCCTCGCAAGGTTTCAAAGGTCAGCGTATCGCGCAGAAACCAGACGCCAAGAATCGCACCAACGAGAATAACGACGATGGGTAAACGCCGAAGAAGTGTTGGCTCCAGAATTGATTTCTCTATCATTTTTGCTCCGTTGGCTTTGATCTTTCATGGACAAATCCAACGCCCCCGCATAGCCATGCTCACGCGAGGTTGATGAACTGGCCTTAAATCTGGCCAGTTTTGTAACATCGGGCAGGGAATGTGACGGTTTTGTCAAAAACCTACCCCCAACCGCGTTGACAGAGTGGTGAGGCCCCTCTAAAGGCAGGGCTTCAAAGTTTCACGGCCTCGAATCTGTAAAGGTTCGGCCCATCTGACCGGAGAGAACGCGATGAAGCGCACGTTCCAACCTTCTAACCGGGTTCGTAAGAACCGTCACGGCTTCCGCGCCCGTATGGCGACTAAAGCTGGCCGCAAGATCCTGAACGCCCGTCGCGCACGTGGCCGTAAGGTCCTGAGCGCCTAATGGCGCCTGCGGGGTCCGTTGTGACACCGCAAGAGAATTCGACGCGAACCGCCGAGGCGCAGCCTGCGGCGGTTTTCGTTCGTCCGCCGGTCCTGAAAAAACGGGCCGATTTTCTGCGGGCCGCCAATGCGCGGCGTCAGGGCACATCAGGCTTTCACCTCCAAGCCCGCGAACGTGGCGACGATGCGCCGTTTCGCGTTGGGTACACCTGCTCGAAAAAGGTGGGGAACGCGGTAGCACGTAACCGCGCCAAACGGCGTTTGCGCGAGATTGCCCGTCTTGTGATGCACAACCACGCCCAAGCTGGCTGGGACTATGTCCTCATTGGCCGCAAAGAAATCACGGCAACGGCGGATTTCAAACAAATGCAAAAGGACCTGATCTGGGCTCTGCGAAAGGTGCACAAATGACACCCGCTGCTTGGGTAATATCCCTGCCCGTCAGGTTCTACCGATTGGTCTTTAGCGCATGGGTCGGACACGGCTGCCGCTTCCAGCCAACCTGTTCTGCCTACAGCATGGAAGCATTGGAAAAACACGGCGCGATCAAAGGGACCTACCTGATGATCTACCGCATTCTTCGGTGTAATCCTTGGGGTGGGTCGGGAATCGATAACGTTCCTGAACCCAAACACCGCTGCAATCACGACCACTAATCACGACAAAGGACGCGCCATGCTCGACGATCTGGACGACATCCATCCGCTTTTTCACGGCGCTCCAAAGTCGACCGAATTCAAAAAGCTGCGCAAACGCATTGTTCAAAACGTCCGTGAGGCGATCGAACAGTATGGGATGATCGAACGTGATGCCCGCTGGCTCGTTTGTTTGTCTGGTGGCAAAGACAGCTACACGATGCTGGCTATTCTCTATGAACTGAAATGGCGCGGCCTCCTGCCTGTGGACCTTTTGGCCTGCAACCTAGACCAAGGTCAGCCGGGTTTTCCTGCGACGGTTCTACCCGAATTCCTTGAGAAAATGGGCGTTCCGCATCGGATCGAGTACCAAGACACCTATTCGATCGTGATGGATAAAGTGCCTGCAGGCCGCACTTTCTGTGCCCTGTGTTCGCGCCTCCGTCGCGGCAACCTTTATCGAATCGCGCGCGAAGAGGGCTGTAGCGCGGTCGTTTTGGGGCACCATCGCGATGATATTCTCGAAACCTTCTTTATGAATCTCTTCCACGGCTCCCGCCTTGCAACGATGCCGCCGAAACTAGTTAACGAAGAAGGTGACCTGTTCGTCTATCGCCCGCTTGCACATGTCGCCGAAGCCGACTGCGAGAAGTTCGCGACCGCGATGAACTACCCCATCATCCCTTGTGATCTTTGTGGGTCACAGGATGGGCTGCAGCGCCAACAGGTTAAAGGCATCCTCGACGGTTGGGAGAAAAACGCACCAGGCCGCCGTCAGAAAATGTTCCGCGCATTGATGAATACGCGCCCGTCACATCTGCTCGACCCTGCGATCTTTGACTTCAAAGGATTGCAGATCAATGAACAAAAACCGGACAATTTTCTGGATATTCCCGACTTACGTTAAGGTTTCACTTAGCAATTGAGCTTTAGGTTCATCCTGACCGGAAACGGGCAAAGGAATGAACTACTATGCCTAACGCAATCGTCGACGCCGTTCGCCGCAATAAGGCCCGCTGGCCCTATATCCTCATTGCGCCGCTTGGCGCTGTGGCGGGATACATTTTGGCAGGGCAACCCGGATTAATCGTCGCGACCTTTTTGGGGCCGACGTTTCTCGCCTTCATCTTGCCGAACTTGCCAGATGCGGTCCCATTCGACGCGGCCACTGGCCTCACCACACGCGCCGGCCTCGTTATAGCGCTGGACAACGCTCTTCGCTCGGGCAAGCAAAACGGGCTTACGACGGGCGCGATCGTCTTTGAAATTGATCGGTTTAAGTTGATTGAAGAACGCCATGACCGATCAGGGGTCGAGGCGATTTTCAAATCAATCGCGGTTCGTCTCTCCGCGATTCTTAGGGCTGACGACATCGCTGCGAGGCTCGATGGTCCAACCTTTGCGGTAGGGCTTTCTCCGACGCGGCGCTTTGACCTTGAAGCCGCGATACAACTCGCCTCGCGCATCCAACACACTATGGCCGAACCGTTTCATATTGCAGGGATGAACGTCTATCTGACTGTCTCGATCGGGTTTGGCCTATCAGATCGCCTCGACCAGAAAACGGGTGTCGCACTTTTGCAGGCCGCAAATTCGGCCCTTATCGAAGCACAAAGGCACGCCCCCGCCGCCATCCGAAGCTTCTCCCCATCAATGCGAAACCGTATCGCAAATTGCAATGAGCTGTCCCAACAAGTCACGCGCGCTTTGGACAACGGCGAAATTCGTGCCTTCTTCCAACCCCAGATTTCGACACGCACCGGAGAAATCACTGGATTTGAAACCTTAGCGCGGTGGCAGCACCCTCGGCGCGGGCTGATCCCTCCGCTGGAGTTCCTACCCGCATTGGCTCAGGCTGGTCAGATGCATCGACTGGGCGAAGCGATGATCCACGACGCTTTGTCATCTCTTCGTCGTTGGGATGAGACAGGGCTGTTGATCCCCCGCGTTGGTGTGAACTTCTCAAAAGAAGAGCTAACAGATCCTCAACTTGTGGATCGGATAGAACAGCGCCTCCATGAATTTGGTCTGGACGCCAATCGGCTCGCTGTTGAGGTGCTCGAAACCGTGGTTGCCGATCATGCCGATGACATTGTGATCCGAAACCTTTCAGGCCTCGCGGGACTAGGCTGCAGTCTCGACCTTGATGATTTCGGAACAGGCCACGCATCAATTACGTCGATTCGGCGATATTCTATCGAACGCATCAAAATCGACCGATCATTCGTGACCCGCATCGATGCAGATGATGAACAACAGAAAATGGTCGCTGCGATTTTGACGATGGCAGATCGGCTCGGCCTCGATACGCTGGCAGAAGGTGTCGAAACCACCGAAGAGCGCCTAAAGCTGGCTGAATTAGGCTGCGGCCACGTCCAAGGCTTTGGAATTGCACGCCCCCTACCGCCCGAGGATGTAGACAACTGGATCAACAACTACAGCCCTATGGCGGTTGGCAGTCGCGGTTTGCGGCGAAAAGCAGGGTAAACAGCAATGTGACACGCGTCTAATCCGCCAAAACCCCTAAAACCGCTTGACCTTTGACGCTATGGCCTGTTGAACCCTGCCTGATCATTTACCTTACAAAACGGGCGGTTCAGATGGAAAATCAGAACAAGAACCTAATTCTTGCCACAGCACTTAGCTTTCTGGTTATCACAGTTTGGTTCTTCCTGTTTCCACCTGAACAACCGGCGGAAACAGCAACAGATGCAACTCTAGCAACGGAACAGACTGATGTCGCCGCTCCAGTTGCAGACGCATCGGCTGACGCTGCAGCACCCGCCGTGACCGAAGCCGCGATGCCCGCAACGCCGCGTGTCCCCGTTGAAACCCCCGAACTGACAGGTTCTATTGCGCTTCTCGGCGGGCGCATCGACGATATCTCGTTGAAAAATTACACCGTCGCGGTCGACAGCCCTGAAATCGTTCAGCTCATGCGCCCGCAGGGTGAGAACGATGCCTACTACGCGAGCTTTGGCTGGATCGGCAATGCTGGCGTCGATGCGAATGCCGTCCCTGGACCTGACACAATGTGGGAACTCGAAGCAGGCACCACATTGACCCCAGAGACGCCGGTCACGCTGAAATGGGACAACGGTGCTGGTCTGACCTTCCGTACCACTTACGCGATCGACGAAAAGTTCATGATGACCATCGACCAGACCGTCTCGAACGCGTCTGGCGACGAAGTCACCCTTACTCCTTACGGCCTCATCCGCCGCTTCACTGAACCGGATGCGCAGCGTCGCTTCTTTGTCCTGCACGAAGGTCTGGTTCGCATGACTGACGGCAAGGTTGATGAGCAAACCTACAAAGACATCCGCAAAGTTGACGGCGGCGTGAGCAGCGTTGATGTCCTACAGTCGGGCTGGACTGGGTATACCGACCACTACTGGATGACGACCCTGATCCCCGATCAGAGCAAGCCGTTCACTTCGATGTCGCGCTACTTCACCACTGACGTTTACGAAGTCGACGCGATCCTCGAGTCCGAGACGCTCGCCGCTGGCGCGGAAACTTCCGTTTCGACGCGTTTCTTCGTGGGTGCAAAAGAATGGGAAACTATCCGCAACTACGAAAACAATGCGGGCGTTTCTGGCTTCATCAACTCGATCGACTGGGGCTGGTTCTTCTTCCTGACCAAGCCGATCTTCTGGCTGCTGCACAACATCAACGCTGTAATCGGCAACATGGGCTGGTCGATCATGGTCCTGACGCTCGTTCTGAAAGCGTTGGTACTGCCGCTTGCCTATAAATCCTACGTCTCGATGGCGAAGATGAAAGAGCTTCAGCCTGAGATGGAGAAGCTGAAAGAAGCAGCTGGCGATGACCGTGCTAAACTGCAGCAAGGCATGATGAAGCTCTATAAAGAGAACAAGGTTAACCCTGCATCGGGCTGTCTGCCGATGATCCTGCAGATTCCGATCTTCTTCTCGCTGTATAAGGTTATCTTCGTCACGCTCGAACTGCGTCACGCTGAATGGATCGGCTGGATCCGTGACCTCTCTGCTCCAGACCCGTCATCGATCCTGAACCTCTTTGGCCTTCTGCCTTGGGGCACTCCGGAACCGGGCAGCATGTTGTTCATTCTGTCGCTGGGCGTATTGCCCATCATTCTCGGTGTCTCGATGTGGCTGCAACAGAAACTCAATCCAGCTCCCACTGATCCATCCCAAAAGATGATCTTTGCATGGATGCCTTGGATTTTCATGTTCATGCTGGGATCGTTCGCTTCGGGTCTGGTTCTCTACTGGATCACCAACAATACCATCACGTTCCTGCAGCAATACGCGATCATGCGCAGCCACGGCCACCGGCCAGATGTTCTGGGCAATATCACCTCTGCGTTCAAACGTGGTAAAGCTAGCAAAGCAAAATAAATTGACAGGCTGCCTTTAGGGCGGCCTGTTCCGCCAAGAGGGTATGGTCATGCAATTAAGTTTTCCGATCGTTGAAGATCTGGACCCGACGGTCGTCGAAGCTGGTCGTATGCTGTTCCATGCTCCGATCGAGTTCCTCAAAGGTGTCGTCGCCATGGACGGCATGCCGCCTGCAGATCGGATCGAACTTTGCTTTGCGGGTCGATCCAACGTTGGAAAATCGAGCCTGATCAACGCGCTGACAGGTCGTAAAGGGCTTGCTCGTGCCTCGAACACACCTGGCCGCACCCAAGAGATCAACTTTTTCACCGTTGGCGACGAACACTACATCGTCGACCTTCCGGGTTATGGTTTTGCCAACGCGCCTGTGGCTATCGTTGAAAAATGGCAACGGCTGCTGAAGCGATACCTTGCTGGCCGCCCTACTCTGCGGCGCGTCTTTGTTTTGATCGACAGCCGCCACGGCGCTAAAGCCGTCGACGAAGAGATCATGTCGCTTCTCGATAAGGCCGCCGTGACGTTTCAGGTCGTTATGACAAAGACGGATAAGGTCCGCAAAACGCAGCTCGATCAATCGATCGAAGCCACGCGTGCTGTTTTGGCAAAGCACCCTGCCGCCTACCCTGAAATCGTATTGACGTCGTCTGACAAAGGGGACGGTATAGCCACACTTCGCGCTATTATTTATGGCATCGTTTGACCCCTATTTGGAAAGGGCCCTGCCGTGAGGAAACAAGACATGAACCGTGACTGGATCGCAACTGCCCGCACTCTGTCAGAGGCATTGCCCTACCTTCAGCGATATTCGGGTGCGATCGTCGTGGTCAAGTTTGGCGGCAATGCCATGGGCGATCAGGATGCCATGGCTGATTTCGCACGAGATATCGTTCTTATGCGTCAGGTCGGCCTGAACCCCGTTGTCGTGCATGGCGGCGGCCCGATGATCAACGATCTGCTCGGTCGTCTTGGCATCGAATCCCAATGGGTGCGCGGCAAACGCGTAACCGACAAAGCAACTGTCGAAGTCGTTGAGATGGTTCTGACAGGCCTCGTCAACAAACGGATCGTTCAGGCGATTATGGACGAAGGCGGTCGCGCGGTTGGTCTGTCGGGCAAAGACGACGACCTGATGGTTTGCGAACCCGACGATCCAGAATTGGGGTTTGTTGGACGTCCGGTCGAAATGAACGTCCAAGTGCTGCATGACATGTTTAATGCGGGCATCATTCCAGTGATTGCTCCCGTTGCTACTGGCATGAACGACAACGAAACGTTCAACGTAAACGGCGATACGGCCGCCGGTGCGATTGCGGGTGCACTCAAGGCCGATCGCCTGCTTTTGTTGACCGACGTATCTGGCGTGAAAAACAAAGACGGCGAAGTGATCACTCAAATGACGCCCGCTGAAGTGCGCGAAATGATTGCAGATGGCACCATTGCAGGCGGCATGATCCCAAAAACAGAAACCGCTCTCAAAGCAATTGAGGACGGTGTACGCGGGGTGGTTATCCTTGATGGTCGGGTCGCGAATGCGTGCCTGCTCGAGCTGTTCACAGAACACGGCGCTGGCTCCATGATCCGCACCACCGAACCTCGTGTGAAGCCGCGCAATTCATGACAAACCTCATCGGCGACTTGGAGGGATATGGCCTGAGAATTTCAGGAATTACTCCTCCATCCGCCGATGACAATCTCCCAGACTGGGCGACGGCGATTGCGCTGATCTCACCTAAAGAGCCCCAATTCTGGTCGCATTTTTGCGGTTCGCCAGAATGGCGCGATGGGCAAAGCGACCCCGTAGATCGTTGGTCTAAACGCGTCCTAAGCGAAGTCGCGGCCGCATATGACGGCGTCGCATATTTCCCGTTTGGTGGCGCCCCGTTCCATCCGTTTTACAGCTGGGCCATTCGTTCGGGGGCGTTTTGTGCCTCCCCCGTCGCGTTCTTGGCAGACGGCTCCGCAGGCTTATTCACGTCCTTTCGCGGCGCCATCGCACTTCGCGATGCACCTAAAGTCGTATTAGCCCCTCCGCCCTGTGCGACGTGCGTCGCCAAACCATGCGTCACGGCCTGTCCGGCGTCAGCATTGGTGCCCGCAGGATATGATGTGGCAGCCTGTCACGGTTACCTAACAGGGACGGAAGGTGCAGACTGCCTAAACAACGGATGCGCAGTTCGACGGTCCTGCCCCATTGGGTCGTCACAACGTCCACCTGCCCAGTCTGCGTACTTCATGAGTGAGTTTCACAAATGACCCTTCGACTTGTTCTTATTCGTCACGCCAAATCATCTTGGGATGACTTTTCCATTGAGGACCATGATCGGCATTTGAACGAACGAGGACGGCGATCGGCACCAGCCATCGGGCAATGGATCGCTGACACAAGTGATATTCCGACGGAAGTTCTATGCTCCGACGCTAAACGTACGAAGGAAACGCTGGACCTTATGATGGAGCAGTGGCCGACTACGCCCGCAGTGCGCTATGTGCACTCTCTCTACCTCGCGCCCGCGACAACGATGCTAGCCGAGTTGAAAACCGCGAAAGCGCCTATCGTTGCCATGATCGGCCACAACCCAGGTATCGGGAGCTTTGCTTGTGGGCTCGTCCATGATCGCCCCGACCATCCGAAATACGCTTCATACCCGACCTGCGCGACTGCCATCATCGACTTTGATGTGGCCCAATGGTCAGATGTGACTGCCGCCTCTGGTCGCGTCGTTGCCTTTACCACTCCACGCGAGTTGCTGAACGAGTAAGGGCGGACACTAGGCCCGCCCCTTTCGAAAATTTATCTGAGCTTAGTGGCCCAAAATCTGGCTCAAGAACAGCTTCGTGCGATCCGACTGAGGATCGTTAAAGAACGCATGTGGTTCGTTTTGTTCGATGATCTGACCCTGATCCATAAAGATCACGCGGTTCGCCACAGCTTGAGCAAAGCCCATCTCGTGGGTCACGCAGAGCATGGTCATGCCTTCTTCAGCCAGCTCGATCATGGTGTCGAGAACCTCTTTGATCATCTCGGGGTCGAGAGCAGAGGTCGGTTCGTCGAACAGCATGATGCGCGGCTTCATGCAGAGCGAACGCGCAATCGCCACACGCTGCTGCTGACCACCCGACAACATGCCCGGATACTTGTGGGCCTGATCGGGGATCTTTACCTTTTCAAGGTAGTGCATCGCAATATCTTCGGCCTCTTTGCGCGGGACCTTACGGACCCAGATTGGAGCCAGCGTGCAGTTCTCTAGAATGGTCAGGTGCGGGAACAGGTTGAAGTGCTGGAAGCACATACCAACCTCAGAACGGATCTTATCGATGTTTTTGAGGTCAGAGGTCAGCTCTGTCCCATCAACAATAATGTCACCCGACTGGTGCTCTTCGAGGCGGTTGATACAGCGAATGAGCGTCGACTTACCAGAGCCCGACGGACCACAGATTACGATCCGCTCACCGCGCTGAACGGTCAAGTTGATGTCACGCAACACGTGGAACTGACCGTACCACTTGTTCATGTTGTTGATCTGAATGGCGACCTCATCAGAGATCGTCATGTGGCTGCGGTCGATTTGACGTTCGATTGCAAGTTCGGACATGGCGGTCTCCTTAGCGGTGTCCACGCTGGAGTTTTTTTTCCAGCCAGAGCGAGTAGCGGCCCATGCTGAAGCATGAGACAAAGAACAAAAGGCCGATAAAGACGAACAGTTCCCAATAGACGCCGTTCCATTCGGCAGCGGCACGGATCGAGTTCGATAGGTTGAGCGGGTCAAGTAGACCAATAATGCCAACCAGTGTGGTGTCTTTAAACAGACCGATGAAGGTGTTCACGATCCCAGGGATCGAGATTTTGAGTGCCTGCGGAAGCACGATCAAACGCATCGATTTCCAGTAGTCGAGGCCAAGCGAATCCGCCGCTTCGAACTGTCCCTTCGGCAGTGCCGCAAGGCCCCCACGAATAACCTCTGCGATGTAAGCAGCGGCAAAGAGAGTCACCATAATCACAACGCGCAACACAAGGTCGAACGATGTGCGTGGCGGCAGGAAGTAGTTCAAGAGCAGTGACGCCGTGAACAGCCAAACGATCAGCGGCACGCCGCGGATAATTTCGATGAACGCAACGGCGAACCCTTTGACGATCGGAAGATTGGCCTGACGTGCCAACGCCAGCAAAACGCCGAGTGGCAAGGACAGCACGATACCTGCCACACCGATGATCATCGCAAGCATAAAGCCACCGAAATCACGGCTGGTCACAGGCGCTAGGCCCAGAATACCGAGCCGTTCATAAGCGGTCTCGATGTTGGCATGTAGGTTTAGGACCGCAGTATCCGCGTCGAGATATGCACGCAGCGCGTCGACGGCTTCGGGCGATGTCCCAGCGGGCACCTGATTGACCGAAACCAGATTGTGCAGCCCGTCAGGCAGAGCTGCTTCCATCTCAGCTGCGGTCACGATGGCATTGGGCAGGTCGGCTTCCCACTGAGGCAGAGCTTCGATGTTGGCCAACAGACCGTTTGCGTCACTGATCGCTTGTTGCAGTTTGAATGCTGTAAAGCCCAGCGCCGTGTAATGACGACGCTCTACCATCAGTTCGTCCATGATCGCGTTGAATGCCGACTTTTGGTCGGACGACGGTTCGGACCCAGCTTCACGAGCCGCGAGCATTTCAACGACCAGCACATCTTTCTCAGCGGTCAGTTCGTTGATCTTCTCCTGCACGGCGGCCTGTTCAGCCTCGATCTCATCGATTTGCGCAGGATTTGTAACAAGCGTTTCGAGTAGCTCGGCTTTCGTCCCGTCGATGCGCGACAAGGCAACGGCCTTGTGCAACGCTCCGTTGATAGATGGCATAGCAATCATCCACCAGAGCGCAGCGCCAGCAATTCCGAGTGCCACAGCCCCGAACGCACCCGCGAAACGGCCACCGATTTTGAAGCCTACTGCACCCACGACGAAGCCGAGGATCACAAGGATCGGAACCCAGAACGAGCCCCCCCAGAGGAGCCACGTGCCGAGGAACGGGAACAGAATCGAGAACCAGAGCAGTTGTTTCGGCAACCGAGCCGAGAACAGAATTGGCGCCAATGCGACGAACATCAGAATGAAGACGAGGATCGGGCGCCAGTAGCTCTCAGCTGGGTAAAAGCCAAAGAGCAGCTGAAGCCAACGGTCGCTGATGACTGCGAAACACGCGCCGCCATGGGTGGTCAGACCCTCCAAAACAGCCAGAGTTTCACGACATTCATTGAGCGATCCAGCAGTCCATACCGAGTTCCAGAACCACGGAACCAGCGCGAAAAGCAACTTCACCAGAACGTAGATGGAAACGAGCGAAAGAAGCGTGTTCTTCCAGCCCGAGAACAGGTTTTCCCGCATCCATTTGACCGCACCTTGTTCCTTGAGAGGTGGCTCGGACGGTGGGATCATGGATTCGCGCACATAGCGAACGGTTTGCGCATTATCAGACATCTTAGCGCTCCTTCAGCTTAACGCGGTCATTGAACCAGTTCATCCCTGTCGAAATCGCGAGACTGAGCAGGAGATAGAACAAACCAACGAGAAGAATACCTTCGAGCTCGCGCCCTGTTTGGTTCACGGTAATGCCGCCCAAAGTGGAACGGACATCCATGTAACCAATGGCGATCGCGAGCGAAGAGTTCTTCGTCAGGTTCAAGAATTGAGAGATTAGCGGTGGAATGATCACGCGCAGAGCCTGCGGCAGGATCACCAAACGCATCGTGCGGTTCGGACGAAGTCCCAGTGCAAACGCCGCTTCGGTTTGGCCTTTGGACACGGCGTTAATACCGCCACGAACGATCTCTGCGATAAATGCGCCTGTGTAGAGCGACAGAGCCAACCACAGCGCCAACAGAGAGTTGCGAAGGTGTGTACCACCCGCAAAGTTAAAGCCCGACAGTTCTGGTTTGCCCAGATAAAAACCAAGACCCCAGAGGAGCGCAGCGATTGGGGCAACGATAATCAGCAGATTAACCCACCACGTCGTTGGACGAACACCTGTCGCATTTTGAATATCCGCAGCGCGGGTATTTACCAGTTTAACAACAAGAAGGCTCGCCACCAGAGTAAGCAAAATAACAATCAAGTCGATGCTGACATTGAAATACAGGTCCGCAAAAATGCCACCTGGTTTGATTTCAACATCGCCCAAACCGTTCGCAAATAGGGGTTCAGGGATATAAGCACCACGGTTCGTGATCGCCACATTGTCGGCGAGTGCCATGCTCGCGACCGGATTTTCACCACGGAAATCTTTGGGCGACGGCGTGGATTCTGTCATCACAGCAAAAATCGCGATGATCCAAAGCAGCAGCGGAACGTTGCGGAAGCCTTCGACGTAAACAGCAGCCAGACGCGACACGATCCAGTTTTTCGAAAGTCGCAGGACACCAAAAATAACGCCGAGTATCGTCGCGAGAACGCAACCAAGGCCAGCGACCAACAACGTATTCAGAATGCCGACCAGCGCCGCACGTCCGTGCGTCGCATTAGAATCGTAAGCAATCAGACGTTGGTTGATGTCGTATCCCGACCGGTTTCCAAGAAACTCGAGCGTGAAATCTTTGCCCAATGCGGTCAGGTTTGCGACGGTATTGCGCGCAAGCCACCACAGGGCCGCGACGATCAGCACAGTCGCGATCACCTGAATGGTAATCGAACGATAGCGCGTATCGTAAATGAGCTGACTTAGCCGAAAGCCTTGCTTCGGCGTATCCGTGAGCGTGGTCATAAAAGTCTCCCCGGCTCCCGACGCGACAGGAGGTCACCGGTTATCCGGTTGTTGGCAATGTCGCGGGGGGGCACTTCAAGTATGAAAAGGGCGCAGATTGACTGCGCCCTTTCCGGTAGATCAACTTAACGGAACGGCGGTGCGTAGATCAGGCCGCCTTCGGTCCATTGTGCGTTCAGACCACGTGCAAGGCCGATCGGAGTGTTAACACCGATGTTCTTTTCGAACAGTTCGCCGTAGTTGCCGCCAGCAGCAATCGCGCGAACAGCCCACTGAGCGTCCAGACCGATCATCGCGCCAAGGTCACCTTCGGTGCCGAGCAGGCGGTTGATTTCTGGGTTGGTGGTCGCAGCAGCGGCCAGCTCTTCAACGTTCGCAGAGGTCACGCCGAGTTCTTCAGCAGCGATCAGAGCGTTGAGGGTCCACATTGCGATATCACCCCATTCGTTGTCGCCGTGACGAACAACCGGGCCGAGCGGCTCTTTGGAGATGATTTCCGGAAGGATCACGTGATCGCCTGGTGCTTCGAAGGTTGCGCGAGTTGCAGCAAGGCCCGAAGCGTCAGTGGTGTAAACGTCACAAGCGCCAGCAAGGTACTGCTGCTGTGCTTCCGCGTTGGTTTCGATCGGGATCGGCTCGTAGCTGATGTTGTTGGCGCGGAAGAAGTCGGCCAAGTTCAGCTCTGTGGTGGTACCAGTTTGGATACAAACGGTTGCACCGTCGAGGTCTTTAGCCGAAGTCACGCCGAGCGATTTCGGTACCATGAAGCCTTGACCGTCGTAGTAGTTCACGCCGATGAAGTCGAGCTTCAGGTCGGTGTCGCGCGAGAAGGTCCAAGTGGTGTTACGTGCCAGAATGTCGATCTCGCCCGAAGCCAGCGCGGTGAAACGCACTTGGGTGGTGAGCGGAACGAATTCAACAGCGGTCGAGTCGCCCAAAACAGCAGCAGCAACAGCGCGGCATACAGCAACGTCAAAACCTTCCCAAACGCCATTTGCGTCGGGCTGCGAGAAGCCGGTCAGGCCGGACGACACGCCACAGTTCAGTTTACCACGGGCTTTGACATCATCGAGCGTGGATGCCGATGCGCTTGCAGCGGTCAAACCAGCGACGGCCAGAGCGCCGAGCATAATGGATTTCTTCATTTCTACCTCTTCCTGAGTTCCCGATACTTACGATCGGGGTTTTCGCTTTGATAGCGTATGGCGCGGCAGGGGTACCACCACGAAGCCTTAGATTGGTCTCAAACTATCTATTTGGTCAAGGGGGACCAGACGGGAATATTCCCTTGATCTTGGGTCAACTGGCCGCAAATTTGATCTTAGGCAGGAAAAAAGCCTGCGGATTTCAGCTTCGCAACATTTGATAGATCCGCGCGGCCATTAAAAACTCGCCTTGCTTGTGGTTCGCTAACACCGTGGCCTCATCATCTTGACCCCATTGCTCTTCCTGCCACAATTCATCGACTCGCGACTTCAACCAAGCGTCTTGTGCAGTCAAATGTCCCTCTGTGACGGCGAATGCCAGCACGAGCGACCCGCTAATTCCCACCAGATCGTGAAATGCCGCGATTTCAAAAGGGCTTAGCGCTCCAACATGGCCACGCAGAACACGCAGGTTCTCGTCAGATTGGGTCACGGGCATCACACCGAATCCACAGACCAAGCGGGTGCCAAAACGCCCCTCCGCCCAATCAAGAATCGGGTCCCATTCATCAGATTGACGCTTTGTTAATTCAACTGGGCTATCTGCCCGATAACAGAGCAAGTCGCTGCCGCCGTAGGCAGAAAGCATATCGGCCACTTCGTCAAACTGGGCCGAAACCTTATCCAACGCAGCATTTGCAGACCGCGTGATCGGCATAGATTCGGGCTTCACTTCCTCGGTCTGAGCATCCCACTCGGCGGCGATGGCTTCCGCCATGGCCTTGGTGGGAACAACCATGAGCGCCTTGGCGGGCGTTCTGACCGGGCGCCCATCCAACTCTACACGGTAGCCGCCCTCTACTTCGCTGATAGTTGCTTCTTTCCAGAACCGTTTTGCTTTCCAACCGCTCATGATCGGGCCTCCAGTAGTTCATTAATCGCTGCGGGGAGTTCGGCAAAATCACCGACAATCCGATCCGCGCTTAGTGTTTCGACGGCGTGATAGCCCCAAGATACTCCAATCGCAGCAACACCAGCAGCTTTGGCCATATCCATGTCGTAGGTGGTATCCCCAACCATAACAGTTCTAGACCGCGCAACGCCTGCCTCATCGACCGCCGTAAAAATCATCGAAGGGTGAGGTTTCGACGGATGGAAATCAGCGACCTGCCGCGAGACAAAATAGCCCTCTAGCCCATGCGCCTCAATCAAAGCGTCCAACCCGCGCTTTGATTTTCCTGTAGCAACGGCGAGCAGCGTCCAAGGGTCAGCACGCAACTGGTCAAGCACCTCACGCGCACCCGAGAAAAACGGGCTAGACGCAGCGGCACCTTCTGCACTGCGATAGGTAAAGAAGGCGTCCTTGTAGGTTTGCACAATGCGCTGCGCCTCGTTGTCTGAGGCTGTTGGTGCGAGCAAAGCTACGGCGCGATCAAGTGATAACCCTACAATTCCCTTGATCGCATCACGCGAAGGCGACGGGAGGCCCACGCCATCAAAAGCAGCTTCCATCGAACGAACGATCAGTCCCTGACTATCGACCAACGTTCCATCGACATCAAAAATAACGAGGCGCAGTTCACTCATCTTCCGTCACAAAAGGATCGATAGGCGGATAGTTCACATCCCACCCAAAGAAGTCCCAGGTTTCCTGCATATGCGGCGGAAGCGGGGCTTGAAGGGTGATGATCTCTTTGGTGATCGGATGTTCGAACGAGATCATACGCGCATGGAGGTGCAGTCTTTTACTCAACTCGCCACCAACACCAGCGCCCCAACCATCGCCAAGGTTCTCAGTTGAAGAACCGCCATATTTACCGTCGCCAATAATCGGGTGACCAAGTTCCGCGATGTGCGCACGGAGCTGGTGCGTGCGGCCAGTGATCGGCGTCATCGCGACCCATGCAATCCGCGACCCTGCGAGGTCGATGGTGAAAAAGTCGGTATGGGCCCGTTTCGCGCCCTCATGCTCGTCCAATTTAGCAGGGTGAACACAAACCATCTTTTCGCCTTCACCACCGCGGCCACGACCCGGCGCTTTCATCAGGCCGTATTTGATCGAACCAGCACGCGGCGACGGAACACCAGCGACCGCTGCCCAGTAGATCTTGCGAACATTGCGGTGACGCAGAGCCTCAGACAACCGACGGGCAACGCGATCCGTGCGGGCCAGAAGCAAGAGGCCAGATGTATCTTTGTCCAGACGATGCACCAGCTTTGGCTTGTCTTTGTAGCCGAACATCAAAGCCTCGGCCAAAGCATCAACGTGACGGTCGCCCTGCCCCGATCCGCCCTGTGACGGCAGGCCCGAAGGTTTATCCAACGCGATGATGTGCTCATCTTTCCAGACCACACAGGACTGGATCATCTCAACGTCAGATCGCGTAATTTTGCGATCAAACTTGGGCGCAGGCTTCACAGCCTCTTCGCCCATCGGCGGGATACGGACGGTTTGCCCGGCCTCGATGCGCGAATTCGACTTCACACGACCGCCATCCACCCGCAGTTCGCCCTTGCGACACATCTTTTCGATGCGGCCTTGGGTCAGGTGGGGGTAAAGCTTGCGAAGCCAGCGGTCGATCCGCTGATCGCCATCGTCTTCGCTGATTGTGATGTTTTGGACACCGCTCATTGTAGCACCATTCGGCCAAAGGCCATTCCTGCGACCAGTGCCGCAATTCCGACGATCACCGTGCCGAGGACATAGGCACCAGCCAGCACGATTTCACCGCGATTATAAAGTGTCACAGCATCCAGCGAATAGGCCGAAAACGTTGTGAAACCACCCAATACACCTGTCATCAAAAACGGCGCGAATTTGTTGCCGCCCTTCTCTGCTAGGACAACAACCATAAGCCCCATTAGGAACGACCCAAAGACATTCACGACGACCGTACCAAAGGGAAACCCAGGTCCGATCAAGCGCATGACGCCCACGTTGGTCAGATAACGTAGCGCTGCGCCTATAGCACCGCCCGCCGCGACAAAGAGAGTATTCCAGATCATCCGCGCTCCTTGGCTGTTCAGCAGCAAAGAGTCAATTCTGACGTCCCTGCCGCTTGGCCCTTAGGCCTGCGAAATAGTCTGCCCGCTTCTTAAGATCACGCTCAAACCCACGATCAACGGGTTTGTAGAACGTTGGGCGTTGCATGGTCTCTGGAAAGTAGTTTTGCCCTGAAAACCCGTCCTCAGCGTCATGGTCATAGGCATAGCCTGCGCCATACCCTTGCTCTTTCATCATCTTTGTCGGAGCGTTGAGTATATGTTTGGGCGGCGGCTCACTTCCCGATTTTCGCGCGGCATCTCTGGATGCCTTATAGGCCACATATCCTGCGTTGGTTTTCGGCGCGAGCGCGAGGTAGATGACCGCCTGCGCCAAAGCCAATTCGCCCTCGGGGCTTCCAAGCCGTTCATACGTCTCCCACGCATGCAGGCAAATCGTTTGAGCATTAGGGTCGGCCAGCGCGATGTCCTCAACCGCCATACGCAATATCCGCCGCGCCAAGTAACGAGGGTCTTCGCCGCCCTCTAACATGCGCGAATACCAGTAGAGCGCAGCATCAGGATCTGAACCGCGCACGGACTTATGCAGTGCCGAAATCAGGTTGTAATGCTCTTCACCAGACTTATCGTATTTCGCCGCCCGTCGCATCAGACGGGTCGTAAGCTGGTCGACACCCAAAGGCGTGGTAATTTTCCACGCGAGAACCTGTTCGATGAGGTTCAGCAAGGCTCGCCCGTCCCCGTCGGCCATGTCTAAAAGCGCCGTGCGCGCCGCAGGTTCGAGCAACAGCGTTTTACCCGCCTCGTCCTCTGCCCGCGCTGCCATTTTCTCAAGCTCCTCCGTCGATAAGCGATTGAGCACCAAGACCTGCGCACGGCTCAGAATAGCAGCGTTTAGTTCGAACGATGGGTTTTCGGTCGTCGCCCCAACGAGCACGATTGTGCCGTCCTCCATATGGGGCAAAAAGCTGTCCTGCTGGGCTTTGTTAAAACGATGAATCTCGTCCACGAACAAAAGAGTGCCACGCCCATTTGCGCGACGCAGCTTTGCTGCCTCGAACACCTTTCGAAGGTCGGGAACGCCCGTAAAAATCGCGCTGATCTGTTCAAAATGAAGTTCGGTTTCACGAGCAAGCAATCGCGCAATCGTCGTCTTACCAACACCCGGTGGACCCCAGAGAATCAAGGACGACAACGACCCCGACGCGAGCATAACGCCCAAGGGGCCATCGGGGCCGAGAACCTGCTCTTGCCCGATCACCTCGGCCAACGTCTGCGGCCGCAGCCGATCCGCTAGGGGACGGGGCGCGTTCTGTGTCTGAGGTGCAGGTGTTTCGAAAAGATCGGACATGGGCCCAACCTACGCCCGCGTCCGATCTTTGGCAAAGGGTCAGTGAAGTTTGTCCCCAAGATCAAACCAGACGGCCTGATAGTCCACGCCCCCCATATCCATCACCCGTCCTGCTGGTGAAATGTCGAGTGCCGCCCGTTTGGACCAACGTGTCCAATTGGCGGGTAGCAAAGCAATCATCTTACGCGCGTTCAGTTCCCGACCAGCCGTTACAATCTGGTCCGCCAGCAGCAATCGTACGCGGAGACGGATGTTGTTGGGGATATCGTGGCCAATGAAGCCCCGTGTCACCTCCCAAATGCCCTCATCAATCGGGGCATCCTCATACAAAAGGTCCTGCGGAATGGTTTCCAGAAGGCCTCTCTGTGCGTCGCGGATCATGTAGCTGTAAACGCCACACCGCGCCGTCGTGGGTGTCATACGGGCCCCTGCCAACACGCGGCCCGTTGCATCATGCACGGCAACCCAGCGCGATTGCGGCGTGTCGTATTGGTCGTATTCCATACCCATCGTCTCAGGCAGGTCCCACGATCGTTTGACGATGAAAGAATCCCGCCGTGCCCGCAGGATATTTGCGAAAAGTTCGCCGTGATTGTGCATATTGGCGAACGAAAGAACGGTGCTCAGCATCAGTGCCTCCAGCGAGGGTTAAGGGTCACACAACCCTGCATCCGCATCCCGAAAAGGACGTCAGAGCAGCCTGTAATCCCTCGCTTTCTGGATGGCCTCTACCGTAGTGCGGGCCTGAAGGCTCGAACGGGCGGCGGTCAACCGCGCTTTGAATGCGCTTTGAGAAATTCCGAGTTTTGCAGCAGCCGCAGCATAACGATCCCCCTCGGCAATCCGCCGCAGGGCCTCTGTTTGGGCGTCCGTTAAGGACTCGGGGGGCTGATAAATGGTATGAAGCGCGTCGATTACATCGGCAAAAGACGCAATCTCTGTATCCGTAAACTCGCGATCTGGCCGCGAGGCCGTCGCTATGGTCCGTGAGTTGAGCGATCCGAAAGACACCGCGATCCCAAAATTCATCCCAAATTCCTGCGCCTGTCCAAGAATGTTGAACGGGTCCGGAATATCAATTTCGCTCCAACGGCAAGTGCCCACCCGATCAAGCCCCCACGCAATGATCGGATCACGGAGCGCGTAAGCCTCCCTAATGTAGTGATTAACCCATAGACTCGGGTACGTTTGATGAGTGAACAAAGGCAGCGTGTGCCGTATGTGCAGTCCGAAAAAGAAACCATTCGGCGCGATTTGATCGAGCCTCTCTAAATGTGTTTCGATTCCAAATACCTGAGCCATACCGCGATACTTTCAACCTAAGGTTTATTGGTCAACCTATAATTGTATCGCAAATATTCACTACCCAGAAATGGCGAAATGAAAAACCCCGCCAGCTATGCTGACGGGGTTCCCAAAACTAGCGATGGTCGAGACTTATTCGTCGTCGCCCAGCAGAGCTTCTTCTGCTTCAAGACGTGCACGGTCTGCTGCGCCTTTTGCGTCAACATCACGGTCAACCAGCTCGATGATCGCCATCGGAGCCATGTCGCCATAACGGAAGCCAGCTTTCAGAACGCGGCAGTAACCACCGTTACGCTCTGCGTAACGCGGGCCGAGGACTTCAAACAGTTTCGCAACGTGAATGTCTTGTTTCAGCTGCGCATCAGCCTGACGGCGTGCGTGCAGGTCACCACGTTTGCCAAGAGTGATCAGCTTGTCGATGACGCGCTTCAGTTCTTTTGCTTTCGGCAGGGTGGTTTTGATTTGTTCGTGTTCGATCAACGAACCAGCCATGTTCGCAAACAGGGCTTTACGGTGTTCGTGAGTACGATTCAGACGGCGGTAACCGCGAGCGTGACGCATTTTAATTCTCCTAGCGTTTTATGCTTTGTCCGGTGGCCTATGCGTATTGGCCACTCTCCTTGGGGCGGGATTGCCCGAAAAGGCAGGACGTTCCCGCCCTGCCCACCGAAGCCAGAATTAGAACTGGTCTTCGAATTTCTTTGCGAGGTCTTCGATGTTGTCTGGTGGCCAATCCTCGACGTCCATGCCGAGGTGCAGACCCATGCCAGAGAGCACTTCTTTGATCTCGTTGAGCGATTTGCGGCCGAAGTTCGGAGTGCGGAGCATCTCTGCTTCGGTTTTCTGGATCAGATCGCCAATGTAAACGATGTTGTCGTTCTTCAGGCAGTTTGCCGAACGTACGGACAGTTCCAGTTCGTCCACTTTCTTGAGGAGAAGCGGGTTGAACTCGAGACCATCGTCGTCCGAACCAGCGGAAGCCGATTCCGGTTCGTCGAAGTTTACGAAGATCGACAGCTGGTCCTGCAGAATGCGAGCTGCGTAAGCAACTGCATCATCCGGAGTCAGCGAGCCGTCGGTTTCAACTTTCATCGTCAGTTTATCGTAGTCGAGAACCTGACCTTCACGGGTCGGCTGAACGTCATACGATACTTTTTTAACCGGCGAGTAGATTGCGTCGATCGCGATGAGGCCGATCGGTGCATCTTCTGGCTTGTTTTTGTCTGCAGCTACGTAGCCTTTACCGGTGTTAACGGTAAGTTCCATGTAGAGGTCAGCGCCATCGTCGAGGTGACAGATAACGTGATCTTTGTTCAGAACTTCGATGCCTGCGGATTCCGAAATGTCACCGGCGGTAACAACGCCCGGACCTTTGGCCTGAACGGTCAAACGCTTCGGACCTTCGACGTCCATGCGGATCGCAACGCCCTTGAGGTTCAGGACGATGTCGGTGACGTCTTCACGTACACCAGCAACAGACGAAAATTCGTGCAGAACGTTGTCGATGTGAACTGCGGTGATCGCAGCGCCTTGCAGCGACGACAGCAGGATACGACGAAGTGCGTTGCCCAGTGTCAGGCCGAAACCACGCTCGAGCGGTTCAGCAATAACAGTGGCCTGACGCTGCGGGTCATTGCCCGGTTTTACGTCAAGTTGGGTCGGCTTGATAAGTTCAGCCCAGTTCTTGTGGATCATGCGTCCCTCCATACTTGTCTGCCTTTCATGTCCCAAAAGGCAAACGCCCGAGGTTTAAAATGACGTACTGGGGCCGTGGAAAAACCACAGCCCCAGTGGGATAATCGATATTAGACGCGGCGGCGCTTAGGCGGACGGCAGCCGTTGTGTGCCAGCGGGGTCACATCACGGATCGAGGTGATGTTGAAACCAGCAGCAGCCAGAGCGCGCAGAGCGGATTCACGACCCGAACCTGGGCCCTGAACTTCTACTTCAAGCGTCTTAACGCCATGTTCCTGAGCTTTCTTGCCAGCATCTTCTGCAGCCATCTGAGCAGCATAAGGGGTCGATTTACGCGAGCCCTTGAAGCCCATGGTGCCAGCGGACGACCAAGAGATCGCGTTGCCCTGCACGTCAGAGATCAGGATTTTGGTGTTGTTGAAGGTGGAGTTCACATGAGCAACGCCTGCTGCGATGTTCTTGGAAACTTTTTTCTTACCACCACGACGGGTATCACGAGCCATTGTCTATGCCCTCCCTTACTTCTTCTTACCAGCGATGGCCTTTGCAGGGCCTTTGCGGGTGCGAGCGTTGGTGTGGGTACGCTGACCGCGAACGGGCAGATTACGACGATGACGCAGACCACGGTAGCAACCGAGGTCCATCAGACGCTTGATGTTCATTGTTACTTCGCGGCGCAGGTCACCTTCAACGGTGACGTTTGCGTCGATGTATTCACGGATTGTCAGAACTTCAGCATCGGACAGTTCGTTTACACGACGGGTCAGATCGATGTTGCATGCTTCGCAAATCTGGTTTGCGATGAACGGGCCGATGCCCGTGATGTAGGTGAGGGCGATTGGAACCCGCTTAGCAGTCGGGATGTTCACGCCGGCGATACGTGCCACGTTAGCTTTCCTTTTCGTTGCGATTCCGTCGTTCCGGAATCTTTTTTCACAACGGAAGCCCGAGAGGAGACACCTAGCGGGCCACTGTTCATGAGGTGGTCATGCGAATCGGGAGCGACCCGAAAAACATGGTTGATTCCCCCAAAAGGGATGGGGCTGTTTATGGGGGCTTTTCGAACGGGTCAACCCCTTGAAGGCAAAAGGCCCGCGAAACATGTCGCAGGCCTTACACCAATGCTTAGAAGGGTCAAATTAACCCAAAATGTCCGCGATGTTTTTCGCAACATCGTCCATGCTAGCCAGACCATCGACCGACTTCAGACCGCCTTTGGCATAGTAGTAGCCGATCAGCGGGCTGGTCTGTTTGTAGTAGGCAGCCAGACGAACGCGAAGTGCGTCTTCGTTGTCATCCGCACGAACTGGTTGACCTGCAGCAGCCGCAGCCTCAGCGCGACCCACGATGCGGCTCACAAGAACCTCATCATCCACCTGCAGTTCGATAACCGCGTCCAGCTTCTGACCCATTTCAGACAGCAGACCGTCCAGTGCGTCAGCTTGAGCAAGAGTGCGCGGGAAGCCATCAAAAATGAATCCGCCAGCAGCGCCCTGCTCTAGTTTTTCGCGAATAAGACCGATGACGATTTCATCGGTGACGAGATTGCCAGCGTCCATGACTGCTGCAACCTTCTTACCCATTTCAGTGCCGCTTGTGCGTGCCTCGCGCAGCATGTCGCCAGTCGACAGCTGCACCATGTTGCGTTCCTCCACAAGCTTTTGAGCCTGTGTTCCCTTACCCGCACCCGGCGGTCCAAGCAGAATAATGTTCATCGACGAGCCGGTCCCCTGTTCCGTTTATTGGCACCACGTTTGCCACGCAGTTGCGATTTTTCAATGAGGCCTTCGTATTGGTGAGCGAGCAAATGAGACTGCACTTGCTGGATTGTATCCATCCCAACCGACACGATGATCAGCACTGAAGTGCCGCCAAAATAGAAAGTGAAACCGGAAAAGCTACGGATAATCTCTGGCATGAGACAAACTAACGCAAGGTAAGCCGAACCGAGCACGAGGACGCGGGTCACAACGTAGTCGAAGTATTCCGCAGTACGCTTGCCTGGACGGATACCAGGAACAAACCCGTTCTGGCTCTTGAGGTTCTCAGCAACTTCGTCGGTCTTGAACGCGACTTCCTTGGTGTAGAAGTAAGTGAAGAAGACGATCATCGCTGTGAAGAACAGCAGATAGAGCGGCTGACCGGGGCCGAAATAAGCGAGAACCCAAGACAGAACAGCGTTAGAGGTCTGCTCCGTAAAGGTCGCGATGGTTGTCGGCAGCAATAGGAGTGCAGACGCAAAGATCGCAGGAATAACGCCAGCTGGGTTAACCTTGATCGGGAGGTGCGAAGAACCGCCGTCATACACCTTCATACCACGCTGTTGGCGAGGGTATTGAATGTGGATCTTGCGCAGCGAGCGTTCCATGAACACCACAAATGCAAGCACCGCAGCAAGCATCACGATTACACCGATAACAAGCATCCAGTTGCTGGTCTGCTGAGCGGTAGACAGGAACTGCGCCGCAGCAGCAGGAAGTTCGGCGACAATACCGACGAAAATGATCAGCGAGATACCATTGCCGATGCCGCGGCTGGTGATCTGTTCACCCACCCACATCAGGAACATGGTGCCGCCAACGATGGTGATCATCGTCGATGCGCGGAAGAACAGACCCGGATCATGAGCCATATCGCCCGATTCTAGCGAAACCGCGAGGCCGTAGGCCTGGAACAGCGCCAAAACCACGGTGCCGTAACGGGTATACTGAGCGAGCTTCCGACGACCTTGATCGCCTTCTTTCTTCAATTGCTTCCAGGGCTCATACATGGAGCCCATCAACTGCACGATAATCGATGCAGAGATGTAGGGCATGATGCCAAGGGCAAAGATACCCATACGGCTCAAAGCGCCGCCCGTGAACATGGCCAGCATACCGCCGATACCCGTGTTCTGAGATGCAAAGAAGTTCTGAAGCGCGTCGATATCGATCCCAGGCACGGGAATATAAGTGCCAAGACGATACACGATCAGAAGTCCGATGGTGAAGAAGATGCGCTGACGAAGCTCTTTGGCCTTACCAAAGGTAGACCAATTGAGGTTTGCCGCCATTTGCTCTGCTGCTGAAGCCATAAGTCGGTGTCTCTTTCATCGAAAACGCCGCCGACCGGTTTTCCCGGACGGCGGCGCAAGGAAACTAGTTAGGTAAGTAAGCGCCCGTAAGGGCACTCACAACCCTTATTCTGCTGCTGCAACAACAGTCAGCTTGCCGCCAGCCTTTTCAACCGCTTCAACAGCGCCTTTCGAAGCGCCGGTAACGGAGATGGTAGCTTTTGCGGTGATCTCGCCTTTTGCAAGAACGCGGATGCCGTCCAGTTTGCGACGGATCAGGCCCGAAGCAACCAGAGTGTCTTCGTTGATGTTGGCAGCGTCGAGCTTGCCAGCGTCGATGAATTTCTGGATGAGGCCGAGGTTAACAACTGCGTATTTCTTTGCGTTCGGCGTGGTGAAGCCGCGCTTAGGCAGACGCTGGTAGAGTGGCATCTGGCCGCCTTCGTAGCCGTTAATCGCTACGCCCGAACGGGATTTCTGACCTTTGATACCACGGCCAGCAGTTTTACCTTTGCCCGAGCCCGGACCACGTGCAACGCGCATGCGTTTCTTGGTTGCGCCTGCATTATCGCGGAGTTCATTAAGTTTCATGTCGCTTCTCCTTGCCGGAACTGCCCTCCAGCGACGGAGTGGGCAAACACGGCATAATGGTTATGATTCTGGACCCAAAGCGGGCCACCGCGTGCGTATACGGCCCGAGGTTCCGTATTGCAAGCATTGGCTGAAAAAACAAAAGCCCCGATGTTTCCATCGAGGCTCAGCTTCAAACTCTAAAAGACGCTTAGTTCTTGTAAGCTGCCTGATGTGCAACGTCTTCGATCATTCCGCGCGAGATACCGATATCTGCGAGGTCCCGATCGGTCATTGCAGCCAGCTGGTTGTATACAGCGCGGTATTCGGCGCGACGGGCCAGCGCTTCTTTCACTTCTGCAACTTTGGTACGGACGATTGCGCCAAGGTCAATGTGAGCGACGCGGGGTGCGTGGAAAGTGATGTGAGCCATTTTCGTATTCCTTTTTCAATGCCAGAGCCGGTTGCCCCGGCGAGGATGTGTTCTTGTCCTCTTCTGTCTCTAGATATAACCGCACCCGTTCGCGCTAACAAATTCCCGTTTGGAACGCCCGCCATGCATTTACTGCATGACGCCGCACCGCAGCATTAACTCAATTGCCCAAACAAAAACGCCCCGCAGTAACCTACGGGGCGTTTTATAATTGCTTTGCTCTGAAGCTTAGCCGCGCTCTTCGATGATCTCGACGAGGTGCGGGATGCTTTCGACCATGCCGCGTACCGAAGGTGTATCTTCAAGTTCGCGAGTCTTGTGCATCTTGTTCAGACCCAGACCGATCAGCGTAGCGCGCTGTTTAGCTGGACGACGGATCGGCGAACCGATCTGTTTAACAACGATGGTTTTAGCCATTATACAGACTCCTTACGCTTCTGCTTCGGCTGCTGCTTCTTCCGGCTTGCGGAGGATGTCAGCAACTTTCTTGCCACGACGCGCTGCAACGGAACGAGGCGAAGCTTCTTTCTTCAAACCGTCCAGAGTTGCGCGGATCATGTTGTAAGGGTTCTGCGAACCGAGCGATTTCGAAACAACGTCTTTGACGCCGAGCATTTCGAAAACTGCACGCATCGGACCACCCGCGATGATACCAGTACCTTCAGGAGCGGTGCGCATTACTACGCGACCAGCGCCGTGACGGCCTTCGATATCGTGGTGCAGGGTACGACCGTCGCGCAGCGGCACACGGATCATCTGACGCTTAGCTTGTTCGGTAGCTTTACGGATCGCTTCAGGAACTTCCTTAGCTTTACCTTTACCGAAGCCTACGCGGCCCTTTTGGTCACCGACAACCACCAGAGCAGCGAAGCCAAAGCGCTTACCACCCTTAACGGTTTTCGAGACGCGGTTGATCGCCACGAGACGATCGGCGAATTCCGGTGCTTCGTCGCGTTCGCGACGGTCCCGGCGGTTTTCACGTTCTGCCATACTCTCGTCTCCTTAGATCTTCAGACCAGCTTCACGCGCAGCGTCGGCCAGAGCCTTCACTTTGCCGTGGAACAGGAAGCCACCGCGGTCGAAGTAAGCTTCGGTTACGCCAGCTGCTTTCGCGCGCTCTGCGATAACCTGACCAACTTTGGCTGCGGCCTCTTTGTTGTTCTTGCCGACGAAGCCCAGATCCTTTTCGAGGGTCGAAGCCGCAGCCAGGGTGGTGCCCTGGATGTCGTCGATCAGCTGGACGCTGATGTTCTTGTTCGAACGGTGAACCGACAGACGTACGCGGCCAGCGTTCACTTTGCGAAGTTTGTTCCGGACGCGCAGGCGGCGCTTTAGGAACAATTCCCGTTTGCTGTTTGCCATTTTTGCGTTCCTTACTTCTTCTTACCTTCTTTGCGGAAGATGTACTCGCCCTTGTAGCGAATACCTTTGCCTTTGTACGGCTCTGGTTTACGCCACTCGCGGATGTTAGCAGCAACCTGCCCCACCAGCTGTTGGTCGATACCTTCCACAACGATTTCGGTCTGCTTCGGTGCGGTGACAGTTACGCCAGCCGGGATATCGAAGTCGACGTCGTGCGAGTAACCGAGAGCCAGTTTCAGGGTGTTGCCCTGAATGTTAGCACGGTAACCAACACCGGTGATTTCCAGCTCTTTTTTGAAGCCTTCGGTCACACCGACAATCAGGTTTTCTACCATCGAGCGAGACATGCCCCACTGCTGACGAGCGCGCTTCGAAGTGCCACGCGGGGTCACTTTTACAGCGTTCTCTTCGACAGTGATGGTCACATCGTCGGTAGCAGAGAAGGAACGGGTGCCTTTCGGACCCTTAACTTCAATGGTCTGACCCGACACAGTGGCAGTAACGCCGCTGGGCAGCTCGACCGGTTTTTTACCAATACGAGACATCAGACCCCCCTTAGAAGATGGTGCAGAGCACTTCGCCGCCAACATTGGCTGCGCGTGCGTTTGCGTCCGACATCACACCCTTAGGGGTGGAGACAATCGACAGACCCAGGCCCTGACGGACCGACGGGATGTCCTTGACGCCCATGTAAACGCGACGACCAGGTTTAGAAACCCGCTTCAGTTCGCGAATGACAGGAGTGCCTTCGTAGTATTTCAGGCTGATTTCGAGTGTCGGGTGACCACGGTCATCCGTGCCAGCTTCGTAGCCGCGGATGTAACCTTCTGCAGTCAACACATCGAGAACCCAACCGCGCAGCTTGGATGCCGGAGTCGAAACAGTCGACTTGCCGCGCATTTGAGCGTTACGGATACGGGTCAGCATATCACCGATAGGATCGTTCATGTTCTAACCCTCCTTACCAGCTCGACTTGACCAAGCCCGGGATCTCGCCATTGGAGCCGAGATTACGGAGCATGATACGGCTGACTTTCAGCTTGCGATAATACGCATGCGGACGACCAGTCAGCTGGCAACGGTTATGAAGACGGGTGGCAGAGCTGTTACGCGGGAGTTCCGCGAGCTTCAGGCGTGCCTTGAAGCGCTCTTCCATCGACTTGGTTTCATCGTTCGCGATTTCTTTAAGCTCTGCGCGCTTAGCAGCAAATTTTGCTACCAGACGCTCACGCTTTTTTTCGCGTTCGATCATGGATTTTTTAGCCATAGTTCTCTCTCCGCGCTTAGCTGTTGAACGGCATGTTGAAATGCTTCAACAGCGCTTTCGCTTCCGCGTCAGTTTTCGCGGTAGTGCAGATGACGATGTCCATACCCCAGACTTCATCAACTTTATCAAAGTTGATTTCTGGGAATACGATGTGTTCCTTCAGACCGGTAGCGTAGTTGCCACGGCCATCAAACGAAGTACCCGATACGCCGCGGAAGTCGCGGATACGAGGCATTGCGATTGTGATCAGACGATCAAGGAATTCGTACATACGGTCACCGCGGAGGGTAACTTTAGCGCCGAGCGGCATATCTTCACGAACGCGGAAACCAGCGATGGATTTCTTTGCTTTCGTGGAAACAGCCTGCTGACCTGCGATGGTGGACAGATCTTCAACAGCGGATTTGGCTTTTTTGCTGTCACGAACAGCTTCAGCACCACAACCGATGTTCAGAACGATTTTGTCCAGACGCGGGATCTGCATATCGTTTTTGTATGCGAACTCTTCTTTCAGAGCGGCTTTGATAGTCGCTTTGTAGAGGTCCTTAAGACGCGGGGAGTAGTTAGCAGTGTCAAGCATCAGATAACGTCTCCTGTTGTCTTGGCGAAGCGAACTTTCTTGTCGCCTTCCATGCGGAAGCCAACGCGAGTTGCTTTGCCATTTGCATCGACGATAGCCAGGTTCGACAGATCGATCGGCATTGCCTTAGGAAGGCGGCCGCCCTGGGCAGTCTGAGTTTGGCGAGTGTGACGGATGGCCATGTTCACGCCATCGACAACGGCCTTGCCAGCAGACGGGTTAACCGAAGTGATTTCACCGGTTTTACCTTTGTCCTTGCCAGCCAGAACGATGACTTTGTCACCTTTACGGAGTTTCGCAGCCATTACAGCACCTCCGGAGCAAGCGAGATGATTTTCATGAAGTTCTTTGCGCGCAGTTCGCGAACAACCGGTCCGAAGATACGGGTGCCAACCGGCTCGCCGTTGTTATTCAGGATAACAGCTGCGTTACGGTCAAAACGAATTGCGGTACCGTCTTCACGACGAACCTCTTTGGCGGTGCGAACGACAACGGCCTTACGGACGTCACCTTTCTTAACACGGCCGCGTGGGATGGCTTCTTTCACCGATACTACGATGATGTCACCAACCGACGCATAACGACGGTGCGAACCGCCGAGAACCTTGATGCACTGAACACGGCGAGCGCCGCTGTTGTCAGCTACATCCAGATTTGTCTGCATCTGGATCATGGGTTACTCCCGACCTTTGGGGGGACTTGCAGTGTTGTCCTGATCCCCAGGGTTTCGATTAAACTGGGATCACCGCAATTAGGCGGTGATGACTTCCCAGCGTTTGGTCTTCGACTTCGGTGCACATTCCTGGATACGGACGGTGTCACCTACGTTGAATTGGTTGTTCTCGTCGTGAGCGCGATATTTCTTCGACTTACGGACGGTTTTGTGAAGCAGCGGGTGCTTGAAACGACGTTCGACCAATACGGTTACGGTCTGTTCGTTCTGGTTCGAGGTGACAACACCCTGAAGGATACGTTTGGGCATGTCTTAGGCCTCCGCAGCAGCTTTTTCGTTCAGAATAGTCAGCACGCGAGCAGCGTCACGACGGACGGTGCGCATACGAGCGTTGTTTTCCAGTTGGCCGGTGGCCTGCTGGAAGCGCAGGTTAAACTGCTCTTTCTTCAGAGCGACCAGATCTTCCCGGAGCTGTTCCGGCGTCTTGGCGCGAAGTTCAGTGGCGTTCATAGCCTTTTCCTTTCTTAACACCAGAGGGCTCCGCTCGCATTATTTTGCGGGTCACCCTGTTCCTGGTGGACGAATAACAAAACACACGAATCCCGTAGACAGGAATCGTGAGATAGCGCCGTATAAGGTGCTGGTCATTGGGAGGCAAGAGGAATAGGGCATTTCCCCAAGAAAACTTGGGCAGCCGGTGCCGTTGATGCTAAACGGAGCCTAACTGCCAGATCAAGACTTTTTGCAGGAGCCCAACATGGCCAAAATCGAATCCCTTTTCGTAACCCGCTTTTACAAAGGCCGCCTAACCGAGTTCGGCCACGAGATTGACGAAGAAGAACTGCACGACAACTGCTACGCCATCATGGAAGATGACGAGGCGGGCCAGCAATGGTGCGAGGAAAACGGCTACCCAGGCTACACCAGCTACGCATCCCTGACAGACCTGCCATGGCGGTCGCCTGTGTTTGCCGCCGTCAAGGAAGCGCTCGACAAACATGTCGCTGAATTCGCCAAAGACCTAGAGTTCAATTTGGACGGTCGCGAACTGGTTCTCGAGGACCTGTGGATCAATATTCTCCCTGAGGGTGGCAACCACGGGTCCCACTTGCACCCGCATTCGGTCATCTCTGGCACTACCTATGTTTCGATGCCTGATGATACATCGTCCCTCAAGCTCGAAGACCCGCGCCACTGCATGATGATGGCCGCCCCACCCCGTCGCAAAGATGCGCGCCGTGAATTGCAGGCCTTCATCTACCAGAAGCCAGAAATCGGCGATGTGTTCCTTTGGGAAAGCTGGCTCCGCCACGAAGTGCCCGCGAATACCTCCGAATATGACCGTGTATCGGTGAGCTTTAACTACAAGTGGGAATAATCCCCACGACAGACCCGAAACAAAAAAGGCGCCCCAAAAAGGGCGCCTTTCTTAATTCTTGTCGACTGGATTACCAGTCTTCGCGAACCACAGTGCGGGTTTTGATCGGCAGCTTCATAGCTGCGAGACGCAGTGCTTCACGTGCGATATCTTCGGATACACCGTCGATTTCGAACATGACGCGGCCCGGCTTCACTTTGCAGGTCCAACGGTCGACGGAACCTTTACCTTTACCCATACGAACTTCGATAGGCTTAGCGGTTACCGGCAGATCCGGGAAAATACGGATCCATACGCGACCTTGACGCTTCATGTGACGGGTCATCGCACGACGTGCTGCTTCGATCTGACGTGCAGTTACACGCTCGGGCTCAACAGCTTTGAGGCCGTATGTACCGAAGTTCAGATCCGAACCGCCTTTTGCCTGACCGTGGATACGGCCTTTGTGCATTTTGCGGAATTTTGTACGCTTAGGCTGTAGCATTATCTAGCTCCTTAGCGACGGCCACGATCGCCACCGCGCGGTGCGGGGCCATCTTGGGCTTCAGCTTGACGACGGTCACGAGCCTGCGGGTCGTGTTCCATGATCTCGCCTTTGAAGATCCACACTTTGATACCGATGATGCCGTACGGAGTCGTAGCTTCGAACAGAGCATAATCGATGTCAGCGCGCAGGGTGTGAAGCGGAACGCGGCCTTCGCGGTACCATTCGGTACGAGCGATTTCAGCGCCACCAAGACGACCAGCAACGTTTACACGAATGCCAAGTGCGCCCATACGCATTGCGTTCTGAACCGCACGCTTCATAGCACGACGGAACGAAACACGGCGCTCGAGCTGCTGACCGATGCTCTCTGCAACGAGGGCAGCGTCCAGCTCAGGCTTGCGTACTTCAACGATGTTCAGGTGCAGTTCGCTTGCAGTCAGAGCTGCGAGCTTTTTGCGAAGAACTTCGATGTCAGCGCCTTTTTTACCGATGATAACACCCGGACGTGCAGCGTGAATGGTCACGCGGCATTTTTTGTGCGGGCGTTCGATGATAACGCGAGCGATACCAGCTTGTCTCGCTTCTTTCTTAACGAAGTCCTTAATTTTAAGGTCTTCAAGAAGAAGGTCACCGTAGTCTTTGGTGTCGGCGTACCAACGGCTGTCCCAGGTGCGGTTGACCTGAAGACGCATACCGACGGGGTTTACTTTGTTACCCATTAGGCTTGCTCCTCAATCTGACGCACCTTGATGGTGAGTTCCGAAAACGGCTTCATGATCTTGCCAAAACGACCACGTGCACGCGGGCGACCGCGCTTCATGGTGAGGTTTTTGCCAACATAAGCCTCGGCTACGACCAGTTCATCAACGTCGAGGTTGTGGTTGTTCTCGGCGTTCGCAATTGCGGACTGAAGGCATTTCTTCACATCCACAGCAATCCGCTTGTTCGAGAAAGTCAGGTCGGTCAGAGCCTTCTCGACTTTCTTGCCACGGATCATAGCGGCGACGAGGTTAAGTTTCTGCGGGCTAGTGCGAAGCATGCGCAGTTTTGCCATTGCTTCGTTGTCTGCCACGCGGCGGGGGTTCTGTGCCTTGCCCATGACTTACTTCCGCTTCGCTTTCTTGTCGGCAGCGTGCCCGTAGTAGGTACGGGTCGGCGAATATTCACCGAATTTCTGACCGATCATGTCCTCGGATACCAGCACAGGAACGTGCTTTTTGCCGTTATAAACGCCAAACGTCAGACCCACAAATTGGGGCAGGATCGTCGAGCGGCGCGACCAAATCTTGATCACTTCGTTGCGGCCAGCTTCGCGTGCAGCTTCGGCTTTCTTAAGCACATAAGCGTCAACGAACGGACCTTTCCATACAGAGCGAGACATATCTTAGCGCCCTTTCTTAGCGTGGCGCGAACGAAGGATAAGCTTCGACGACGCTTTTTTCTTGTTGCGGGTACGTGCACCTTTGGTCGGCTTGCCCCACGGGGTAACCGGGTGACGACCACCAGAGGTACGGCCTTCACCACCACCGTGCGGGTGGTCGATCGGGTTCATAGCAACACCGCGAACCGACGGACGGATGCCTTTGAGGCGCATACGACCGGCTTTACCGAAGTTCTGGTTCGAGTTGTCAGGGTTCGACACAGCACCGATGGTCGCCATGCATTCCTGACGAACGAGACGAAGCTCGCCCGAGGAGAGGCGGATCTGTGCGTAGCCACCGTCACGACCTACGAACTGAGCGTAGGTGCCAGCTGCACGAGCGATCTGACCGCCCTTGCCCGGCTTCATTTCGATGTTGTGTACGATTGTACCAATCGGCATGCCCGAGAACGGCATCGCGTTACCCGGTTTGATGTCAGCCTTCGCAGAAGCGATGACTTTATCGCCAATAGCCAGACGTTGCGGCGCAAGGATATATGCCTGCTCACCATCTTCGTACTGGATAAGTGCGATGAATGCGGTCCGGTTCGGGTCGTACTCGATACGAACTACGACTGCCTGAACGTCAAACTTGTTCCGTTTGAAGTCCACGATACGGTAGAGGCGCTTTACACCACCACCACGACGACGTGCGGTAACCCGTCCGGTATTGTTCCGGCCACCCTTGCTGGTCAGACCCTCTGTGAGAGCCTTAACCGGGCGACCTTTCCAAAGCTCCGAACGGTCGATCAGAACCAGCCCACGCTGGCCCGGCGTCGTCGGTTTATACGACTTGAGTGCCATGTTCTCTGTCTTCCGTTGCTTTGAGGGAGGTTAGTCCCCGTAGTTTAGGGCCCCGAAGGTCCCCGAAATAAACAAAAGGCACGGCCCCGGACGAATCCGGGGCCGAACCGATGTGGTCAAGTATTAGAGACCGGTCGAAACGTCAATGGTGTTACCTTCTTCGAGGGTAACGTAAGCTTTTTTGACGTCGTTACGGGTACCAACGGTACCGCGGAAACGTTTGACCTTGCCTTTGGTGATCACAGTGTTGACCGCTTTAACCTTTACACCAAAGAGAGCTTCAACAGCTTCTTTGATCTGCGGTTTGTTCGCGTCTTTCGCCACTTCGAAAACAACTGCGCCATGCTCGGATGCCATAGTTGCTTTTTCGGTGATGATCGGCTTGCGGATCACATCGTAATGTTCAGGTTTCGCGCTCATTTCAGACGTGCCTCCAGAGCTTCGACACCAGCCTTGGTGAGCACGAGAGTGTCACTGCGGAGGATGTCGTAGACGTTCGCGCCGATGGACGGCAGAACATCAACGGTTTCGATGTTGCGCGCAGCTTTCGCGAAGTTCTCGTTTACGGCTGCATCAATGATGAGCGCGCGTTTCCAGCCCAGGTTTGCAACCTGTTTCGCCAGAGCCGAGGTTTTTACTTCGTTCAGGTCTGCGGACTCGATCACGATCAGTTCGCCAGCTTTGAGCTTTGCGGACAGTGCGTGACGCAGGCCCAGCTTGCGGAACTTCTTGGTCAGGTCGTGTGCGTGCGAACGCGGGGTCGGACCTTTATAGATGCCACCGTGACGGAAGATCGGCGCCTTCTTGGAACCGTGACGTGCGCCACCGGTGCCTTTTTGGCGGTAGATCTTCTTGGTCGAGTAGGACACTTCCGAACGACCAAGAGTCGCGTGAGTACCCTGCTGTGCCTTAGCACGCTGCCAACGGACAACGCGGTGCAGGATGTCGGCGCGCGGCTCCAGACCGAAGATTGCGTCGTTAAGTTCGACGGAACCTGCAGCGGCGCCATCAAGTTTGATAGCTTCAGCCTTCATTGTTTTCGCCTCCTTCAGCAGCAGCCTCGACCGGAGCAGCGTCCGACTTCAGCGCAGCGGGCAGAACCAGGTTGGACGGAGTCGGTTTCTTAACCGCATCCTTAATGGTGACCCAGCCGCCTTTCGAACCCGGTACAGCGCCTTTGACCATGATCAGGCCACGGTCTGCATCGGTGCGAATGACTTGCAGGTTCTGGGTGGTTACACGAGCAGCGCCCATGTGACCTGCCATTTTCTTACCTTTGAAAACGCGACCCGGATCCTGACACTGACCAGTCGAACCGTGCGAACGGTGCGAGATGGACACGCCGTGAGATGCACGAAGACCACCGAAGTTGTGACGCTTCATCGCACCTGCGAAACCTTTACCGATCGAGGTACCCGAAACGTCAACGTATTGACCTTCGAAGTAGTGATCAGCGATGATTTCAGCACCAACCGGAAGCAGGTTTTCCGGTGCAACGCGGAATTCTGCAACTTTGCGCTTAGGTTCAACTTTCGCAGTAGCGAAGTGACCACGCATAGCTTTCGAGGTGTTTTTAGCTTTGGCAGTGCCAGCGCCGAGCTGAACAGCAGTGTAGCCGTCTTTATCAGCTGTACGCTGAGCAACGACCTGCAGGTTGTCCAGGTGAAGAACGGTTACAGGGATCTGTTTACCATCTTCCATGAACAGGCGGGTCATGCCGATTTTTTTTGCAATAACGCCAGAGCGCATATCCTATGCCCTCCTTAGACTTTGATCTCGACGTCAACGCCAGCGGCGAGGTCGAGCTTCATCAGTGCGTCAACGGTTTGCGGGGTCGGATCCACGATATCAAGCAGACGCTTGTGGGTGCGGATTTCGAACTGGTCGCGCGACTTTTTGTCGACGTGCGGACCACGCAGAACGGTGAATTTTTCGATCTTGTTCGGCAGCGGGATCGGACCACGTACAGATGCACCAGTGCGCTTTGCAGTGCTGACGATCTCAGCAGTGGAAGCGTCGAGTACACGGTAGTCGAATGCCTTCAGCCGAATGCGAATGTTTTGGCTTTGTGCCATATCATTTGCCTTTCGCGGCTCTAACCGGTTGAGAGGTGGTAGAGCGCACCATTGCGTCCCCACGTCGAACCTAGAGGAATACGAATCCCTCATTAGACGTTCACCCGAAGGTGAACCCGCGCCCAATACACGCCGCCCACCTACAGATCAACAGTTAATCTTCAAGAATCTATCGCAGACAACCTGAACAGCCCTGAAGCCTTCTAAAGATAAAGGGCCGCCCTTTTCAGGACGGCCCTTCGTGATTGTAAAATCTATCGCGAATTAAGCGAGGATTTTGGAAACAACGCCCGAACCAACGGTACGGCCGCCTTCGCGGATCGCGAAGCGGAGGCCTTCTTCCATCGCGATCGGTGCGATCAGCTCTGCCGACAGC